>NC_017857.3:2905000-3135000 GCF_000260985.4 Methylophaga nitratireducenticrescens | reverse complement strand
GCTTCGCAGCTTGCGAACGCCGAAGCGCAGCGGAGGCTGGGGCCCGGAGGGGTGACTGCCTTGCACGCAGGAGGTCCGCGGTTCGATCCCGCGTAGCTCCACCAATCTCTGTCTGGTGAATGAATACTTCATAGTGAACTTGAGTTTAAGTTGATTATAAAGTGTTTAATACACTGCTCTTTAACAAAACGGGAAGTAAAGTAAACAAGGCGCATTATTGTGTTGTCGTGAGACACGGCAATAATGCACGTAAAGAAACTTATGTAGCAAAAACCTATAACTCAATTTATTTCGGGTTATATGGTCAAGTGAATAAGCGCACATGGTGGATGCCTTGGCGATAAGAGGCGATGAAGGACGTAGTAATCTGCGAAAAGCGTAGGGGAGCTGATAAACGAGCTTTGAGCCTGCGATCTCCGAATGGGGCAACCCACATACCCTTGGGTATGTATCATTAAGTGAATACATAGCTTAATGAAGCGAACCCGGCGAACTGAAACATCTAAGTAGCCGGAGGAAAAGAAATCAACCGAGATTTCCCTAGTAGCGGCGAGCGAACGGGAAACAGCCTGCAAGTAATATTTAACGTTTTAGTGGAACGAGCTGGAAAGCTTGGCGATACAGGGTGATAGCCCCGTACACGAAAAGGCGTTAAAGGTACTAAGCTTGCGACAAGTAGGGCGGGGCACGAGAAACCTTGTCTGAACATGGGGGGACCATCCTCCAAGGCTAAATACTCCTTATCGACCGATAGTGAACTAGTACCGTGAGGGAAAGGCGAAAAGAACCCCGTTTAGGGGAGTGAAATAGAACCTGAAACCGTGTGCGTACAAGCAGTAGGAGCCCCATCACTAAGCTGCTTTAGTGGTGGGAAACGAAAATACCTTTGATTTTGAGGTGGCGAGCGAGAGCGAGCCCAACCCCAAAACAAGCAGTCAATTTACGTTAGAGAGTAAAGAGGCGGTTTTGAGGTGGCGAGCGAGAGCGAGCCCAACCCCAAAACAAGCAGTCAATTTACGTTAGAGAGTAAAGAGGCGGTTTTGAGGTGGCGAGCGAGAGCGAGCCCAACTCCAAAACAAACAGAGGTAGCTTAGTGATGGGGTGACTGCGTACCTTTTGTATAATGGGTCAGCGACTTAATTTATGTAGCGAGCTTAACCGAATAGGGGAGGCGAAGGGAAACCGAGTCTTAATAGGGCGACTAGTTGCATGGATTAGACCCGAAACCTGGCGATCTATCCATGGTCAGGCTGAAGGTTGGGTAACACTAACTGGAGGGCCGAACCCACGTATGTTGAAAAATGCGGGGATGAACTGTGGATCGGAGTGAAAGGCTAATCAAGCCAGGAGATAGCTGGTTCTCCTCGAAAGCTATTTAGGTAGCGCCTCATGACTCACTCTTGGGGGTAGAGCACTGTTTGGGCTAGGGGGTCATCCCGACTTACCAACCCCATGCAAACTCCGAATACCGAGAAGTGCAATCATGGGAGACACACGGCGGGTGATAACGTCCATCGTGGAAAGGGAAACAACCCAGACCATCAGCTAAGGTCCCAAAATTATGGCTCAGTGGAAAACGAGGTGGGAAGGCACAGACAGCTAGGAGGTTGGCTTAGAAGCAGCCACCCTTTAAAGAAAGCGTAATAGCTCACTAGTCGAGTCGGCCTGCGCGGAAGATGTACCGGGGCTTAAGCCATATACCGAAGCTATGGATGCCGTGCATCTTTAAACTGATTTACGCTTGTCGCTGAAAGCGACCAAGCCCTCCCGAACGTTAAGTTGGTAGGGGTGGAGAAAGCGCTAAAACGAGTTGGTTTAAAGATGCACGGCATGGTAGAGGAGCGTTGTGTAAGTCTGTGAAGGTGAGTTGAGAAGCTTGCTGGAGATATCACAAGTGCGAATGCTGACATGAGTAACGATAAAGGGGGTGAGAGGCCCCCTCGCCGAAAATCCAAGGTTTCCTGCTCAACGCTAATCGGAGCAGGGTGAGTCGGTCCCTAAGGCGAGGCAGAAATGCGTAGTCGATGGAAAACAGGTTAATATTCCTGTACCGGTTGTTACTGCGATGGGATGACGGAGAAGGTTAGGTTAGCCAACTGTTGGATATGTTGGTTTAAGTGTGTAGGCGTGTGCTATAGGAAAATCCGTAGCGCTAAGCTGAGGCATGATGACGAGTCTCAATGGAGACGAAGTAACTGATACCAGGCTTCCAGGAAAAGTCTCTAAGCTTCAGGTAACAAACGACCGTACCCCAAACCGACACAGGTGGATGGGATGAGAATTCTAAGGCGCTTGAGAGAACTCGGGTGAAGGAACTAGGCAAAATAGCACCGTAACTTCGGGAGAAGGTGTGCCCTTGTTAGGTGAAGCGACTTGCTCGTGGAGCTGAAGAGGGTTGCAGTGAACTGGTGGCTGCGACTGTTTATTAAAAACACAGCACTCTGCAAACACGAAAGTGGACGTATAGGGTGTGACGCCTGCCCGGTGCCGGAAGGTTAATTGATGGGGTTATTCTTCGGAAGAAGCTCTTGATCGAAGCCCCGGTAAACGGCGGCCGTAACTATAACGGTCCTAAGGTAGCGAAATTCCTTGTCGGGTAAGTTCCGACCTGCACGAATGGCGTAACGATGGCCACACTGTCTCCACCCGAGACTCAGTGAAATTGAAATTGCGGTTAAGATGCCGTATACCCGCGGCTAGACGGAAAGACCCCGTGAACCTTTACTACAGCTTTGCACTGAACTTTGAACCTACTTGTGTAGGATAGCTGGGAGGCATCGAAGCGTGAACGCCAGTTTGCGTGGAGCCAACCTTGAAATACCAGCCTGGTATGTTTGGAGTTCTAACCTCGTTCCCTTATCGGGAATAGGGACAGTGTATGGTGGGTAGTTTGACTGGGGCGGTCTCCTCCCAAAGAGTAACGGAGGAGCACGAAGGTACACTAAGTATGGTCGGACATCATACGGTTAGTGCAATGGCAAAAGTGTGCTTGACTGCGAGACAGACACGTCGAGCAGGTACGAAAGTAGGTCATAGTGATCCGGTGGTTCTGAATGGAAGGGCCATCGCTCAACGGATAAAAGGTACTCCGGGGATAACAGGCTGATACCGCCCAAGAGTTCACATCGACGGCGGTGTTTGGCACCTCGATGTCGGCTCATCACATCCTGGGGCTGTAGCCGGTCCCAAGGGTATGGCTGTTCGCCATTTAAAGTGGTACGCGAGCTGGGTTTAGAACGTCGTGAGACAGTTCGGTCCCTATCTGCCGTGGGCGTTGGAAATTTGAGAGGAGCTGCTCCTAGTACGAGAGGACCGGAGTGGACGTACCCCTGGTGTTCGGGTTGTCATGCCAATGGCATTGCCCGGTAGCTATGTACGGACGGGATAACCGCTGAAAGCATCTAAGCGGGAAGCCCCCCTCAAGATTAGATTTCCCTGGACTTTAAGTCCCTGAAGGGCCGTAGAAGACCACTACGTTGATAGGTTGGGTGTGGAAGTGCAGTAATGTATGAAGCTAACCAATACTAATTGCCCGTGAGGCTTGACCATATAACCCCAAGTAAGTTGGGTGCGCATATAAGTGACAAACCCTTTACTTCCCGAATTAGCTTACCCGAAAAGTAAGCAGCCAGTTATGCCTGGCGGCCATAGCGAGTTGGCACCACCTGTACCCATCCCGAACACAGAAGTGAAACAGCTCAGCGCCGATGATAGTGTGGGAGTTCCCATGTGAAAGTAGGTCACTGCCAGGCTTTAATATAAAAAAATACCCGGTCCTCATAGAGGCCCGGGTATTTTTTTATATTGAAGGTTGGCTTTTATCCTGCCTGAGCATGTGAACACCCCATGTGACATTATCGCCGGGAGCGATAATGGACGCCGGTAGGCGCCCGAAGGGTGAAGTGCATGGATGTACTTCATCAAAGTAGGTCAACGATAACCGCTTATGCGCTCTAGGCACACAACAACTCCCTGTAAATAAATGTCGGGCTTTTACATATTGAACGAAGTGTTCATGTCAGCAAACTACTTGGTTAAATACCAACAAACTCTGTAGAAGAAACCACAACCTGATCCCGTCCATTATTTTTTGCTTCATAAAGAGCGATATCTGCCGCTTTTATCATGTCAGCCTTTTCGATAAGCGTGTTATGTAGATAAGCCACGCCAAAAGATGCTGTGATCGGTGGCAGCGGTTTATTTTGATATAACAGTTCCAATGAGCTGATTTCCTGGCATAGCATCTCAGCGCGTTTAATCAGATTTTCCCTGTCGATATCCGGCATAATAATAATGAATTCTTCGCCGCCATACCGACAAATAACATCACTACTGCGAAAATGAGTTTTGAGGAGATTGGCATATTCAACAAGTACAAGATCGCCAGCATCATGGCCGTAATCATCATTAAACTTCTTGAAATGATCAATATCAGACATAATCAGACCAAGTCCATGCTGAGCTCTTGCACATCTATGAATCTCACGTTCAAGGCTTTCTTCCATAAAACGTCGGTTGAAAAGGAAGGTCAATGGATCGCGGACCGATTGGGATTGCAGAGCTTCCTTAAGTTTTAAACTGACCAATGATAAGGAAGATTATCAGCAGTAATTTTTACTAGGCGTTTTCTGGATTCAACATAGTAGGTTTTTTCTTCTCCGACTTTATGCTTTGCAGTATTAAATTCGATGTGTAGCATGCCCAACATTTCGCCTTGAGCAATAATTGGTTCACAGATATAGGTGCTGATACCATCGCCGACATGTTTACATCGGAGACGGCCATCGTTATCCAGTGTTGTATGTTCTTTACCTTGGCGAAGCGACCAGCAGTCATCTGGCGCAATAACAGGGGCACTTTTAATATCATCTATTATTCCCCAAGTTGTCATTGATTCTACCAGAGTTTTCTTATCATTAAATAAATACAGTGCGCCAGTACAATCTGGGAAAATCTGCTCTGCGTAATAAGAAACAATAGGGTAAGTTTCATCAACTGAACGACAGACCTGAAGGTAGGAATTAAGTTGATTTATCAGATTCATCTCATAGTTATATTGCGTTAACTCCTGATGAGATTTTTTAAGTTCATCTTCCGATAATTTTTGTTCGGTAATATCTGTAGATGAACCAACAAAGCCAGCAAAACGGCCATGTCCATCAATATAGGGTTCACCATGATCGATAAAATGTCTGTATTCACCATCACGCCGACGTAAGCGGTATTCCATGGTGAAGGGTTTGTAGGTCTCGAAAGCATCTTTAAACACTGTAAGACAATAGTCACGGTCATCGGGGTGCAGAGCATTGAACCATGCCTTTCCACCAAGTCTTTCTACCTTTTCCCTGCCGATAAAATTTTTATATTGGTTATTGGTAAAAATTATATTGCCATGAATATCGGTAAGCCAGAGTGTGACCGGAGCATCTTCCGCCAATGTTTGGAAATTAATCTCTTCCAAAGTTATAGCGGGTTTTTGCAGATTTACTTCACTCATACTTGAATTCACCTCCATTGTGAGCAGTTTCCTTGTGTCATAAATCAGCTATTAAAGAAATTAATTAGCTTAAACTTGCCAACCAATCATCATCAGATCCTTCGTTCATGCCTTCGAATAAATAGGTTGATAAATAACGCTCACCAGTATCAGGCAACATTGCCAGAATAACGGATCCATCCGTTGCATTATCCGCGATTTTCATTGCTGCTGCGACAGTGCCACCACAAGATAACCCACAAAAGATACCTTCTTCACTGGCTAAGCGTAATGCCCAGTTTTTGGATTCTTCATCTGTAACCGGGCACAACTCGTCATACACACCACGATTTAATACGTCCGGAATAAAGTCCGGTGTCCAGCCCTGAATCTTATGCGGTTTCCAGTCATCTCCAGCCAGCATGGAGGCCGCCGCAGGCTCTGCTACAACAATTTTAGTATCGGGTCTGGCAAGTTTGATCATTTCTCCAGCACCAGTTAAAGTGCCACCCGTCCCCCAACCCGAAACCCAATAGTCAAGTTCCTTCCCAGCAAAGTCACATAGGATTTCTGGGCCAGTCGTATTGCGATGAAAGGCAGGGTTGGCAGGATTCTCAAATTGTCGAGCAAGGAACCAGCCATGTTTTTCAGCAAGTTCTTCAGCTTTTTTTACCATACCGGTGCCTTTTTCAGCTGCCGGAGTCAGAATAACTTTAGCCCCCATGGCACGCATGATTTTACGACGTTCGACCGAGAAAGTTTCAACCATCGTGGCAACAAACGGATAACCCTTAGCGGCACAGACCATGGCTAAAGCAATACCGGTATTACCAGAAGTGGCTTCAATAACAGTTTGACCGGGTTTTAATACACCACGTTTTTCAGCGTCATCAATTACTGCAAATGCAAGCCGGTCCTTTACGGAAGCCATTGGATTGAATGCTTCAACTTTAACGTACATTTCAACGTGTTTAGGTGCGATGTTATTTAAACGAACGATAGGGGTATTGCCGATAGTGTCGAGTATGCTGTTATAAATCATATAAACTCAGTCGATTTGTTTAGGTAATTTAAAGCTTACACTAAATTGCAGTGGCAAAAAAATACCTTGATAGATTTACGTTACTCCATACAAAAACAGCCGCAAAGCGGCTGGTATTTTTGAGTCTAAATTTTGTTTGTCAGGAAACACTGGTACTGACATGAATATTTTGTTTAGTAGATTGTTTCGCTGGTTGCTTGCTATCGGGATTGGATGTCTGTTCTAAAGCTTTAAGAATATTTTGTCGGGTAATTGAACCGACTAAACGATTTTCTTTAATCACCGGCAAACATTTATAGGCGGTTTTTAAAAACTTTTCTGCGACCTCTATTATCGACGCGTCGAAATCAATGGTCTCGACCTTATTATGCATATATTCTTCAACTTTGCCTGCTGCTTCACCTTGATAGGCAGCATTAAGCGCCACTTGCATACAGTCTTTTTCAGACAGAAAACCAATCAAATTACCATGTTGATCGATAACGGGAGCACCGGAGATTTTAAATTCAATTAGTTGATGAATTGCACGTAATACATCCATCTCAGGTGTAAAAGTGATCTTGGTGCCATTCATATGATCTTTGACTTTGAGTGATGCAAGCATGGGCTACTCCCTGACGCTGTTTAGTTTTGTTGTTGTGCCCGCTTACGGGCTTCACACTCTTCTTTTTCCTGAATCGAGCAGGCACCACCACAACTTCCCGACAGACCAACCTGATTCAAACCACCACAACTACCTTTTATTGCAGAGCGACCAAAGATTACACCGATGGCCATGGCTATAACAGCCAGTAGAATAATCACAAATGCGGCAAGAAAAGTATTCATCTTAGCCTCCAAAATCATCAAGCATGATGTTTTCAGGTTCAACACCCAAATCTTCAAGCATTTTAATGACAGCTGCATTCATCATTGGAGGCCCGCACATATAGTATTCACAATCTTCCGGTGCTGGATGGTCTTTAAGATAATTTTCATAAATGACATTATGAATAAAGCCTGTATAGCCAGTCCAGTTGTCTTCTGGCAAAGCATCAGACAAAGCGACATGCCAAGTGAAGTTTTCATTTTCAGCAGCCAGCTCATCAAAATCTTCTGTGTAAAACATTTCACGCAGGCTACGAGCACCATACCAGAAAGTCATTTTACGCTTGGATTTTAGTCGTCTCAGCTGATCAAAAATATGTGAGCGCATGGGGGCCATACCAGCGCCACCTCCGATAAAGACCATCTCTTTGTCGGTATCCTTAGCAAAAAATTCGCCAAACGGACCGGAAATAGTGACTTTATCGCCCGGTTTGAGATCAAATATATAGGATGACATTATCCCAGGCGGTACATCGTCAGCATTAGGCGGTGGAGACGCGATCCGCACATTCAACATTACGATGCCTTTTTCTTCAGGGTAATTCGCCATAGAGTAGGCACGAACAACATTTTCCTTGACCACCGATTTGTAACGCCACATATCAAAGCGATCCCAATCAGGACGATATTCATCAGCTATCACAAAGTTTTTATATTCAACAGTATGGGGTGGGCATTCTATCTGAATAAAACCGCCTGCTCTGAAATTAACACTCTCGCCTTCTGGGAGTTCGAGTATTAACTCTTTAATAAAGGTAGCAACATTATCATTGGAACGGACAGTACATTCCCATTTTTTGACACCAAAAACCTCTTCCGGTACCTGAATACGCATATTCTGTTTGACGGCAACCTGGCAAGAAAGTCGATCACCTTCCGCTGCTTCACGTTTGGTAATATGGGATTCTTCGGTGGGAAGAATAGAACCACCACCTTCAAAAATTTTCACTTTGCATTGTGCACAGGTACCACCGCCGCCACATGCTGAAGAAACGAAGAGGTTTGCATCAGCCAAAGCACCCAGTAATTTACCACCAGCTTTGGTTTTAATCGTTTTTTCATCGTTGATAATAATTTCGATATCACCTGTTGCCACAAGTTTGGAACGGGCACTGAGAATTACGAATACCAGTACCATTATGATTAAAGTGAATAAAACAATGCCTAATATGATTTCCATTAGAGTTGAATCCCCGAAAATGCCATGAACCCTAACGCCATCAATCCAGCAGTAATAAAGGTAATGCCAAGACCTTGTAACCCATCAGGGACATCGGAATACTTAAGTTTTTCTCTGATACCAGCAATTGCCGTAATGGCCAATGCCCAGCCTAAGCCACTTCCCACTCCATAAACCGCACTTTCTGCAAGGTTGTAATCACGTTCAACCATAAACAGCGTACCGCCTAAAATGGCACAGTTCACCGTGATTAAGGGCAAGAAAATACCCAAGGCGTTGTACAGTGCAGGTACATATTTATCCATTGCCATTTCAATGATTTGTACCATCGCGGCAATAACGCCGATATAACTGATGAGCCCTAAAAAGCTTAAATCCACATCAGGTAAACCAGCCCAGGACAAGGCGCCTTCTTTAAGCAGGTATTGATAAATCAGATTGTTGGTCGGCACTGTAATGGCCTGAACCAGAACAACGGCAATACCAAGCCCCAAAGCAGTTTCAATTTTTTTAGATACAGCAAGAAAGGTACACATGCCCAAAAAGAAGGCGAGCGCCAGATTTTCAACAAAAATCGAACGAATAAACAGGCTGAGGTAATGCTCCATTTACAAGACCTCCGTACGGTGTACTTGGTGAATCTGATAATCCGGCGCTTCAACCTGCTGTGGTTTCCAGCTGCGGATAGCCCAGATCATCAAACCAATAATGAAAAATGCACTTGGTGGCAGCAACATCAACCCATTGGGTACATACCAGCCACCTTCATTTGCAACCGGAATAATGGTATGTCCAAACAGTTTCCCAGCGCCAAATAACTCTCGGAAAAACGCAACAACTAATAACACCACGCTATAACCCAGACCGTTACCGAGACCATCCAGAAAGCTCATGCCGGGAGTATTTTTCATGGCATAAGCTTCAGCACGACCCAATACGATGCAGTTGGTTATTATCAAACCAACGAATACGGATAATTGTTTGCTGGCTTCATAAGCATAGGCTTTGAGAATTTGATCGACGATGATAACCAATGAGGCGATAACGGTCATTTGAACAATTATGCGAATACTGGAAGGGATATGATGACGAATTGAACTGATAATCGCCCCGGAAAATGCTGTAACTGAAGTCAGCGCGATACACATGATCAATGCTGCAGTCATATTGGTTGTTACTGCAAGTGCTGAGCAAATTCCCAGTACCTGTAAGGTTATCGGATTATTGTCGATGATTGGATCGATAACATTATTTTTTGCTTGGCTTGCCATCAGTTATTCCCCCGTTCGGAACGTAGACTTTGTAAATAAGGTCCAAAGCCGTCTTCACCTAACCAGAATGAAATCATATTTGAAACACCTTTACTGGTCAGTGTGGCACCAGATAAACCATCGACTTTGTATTCTGCTTGGGGCAAATTGTTATCTACATAACCTCGGGCGACCCTGAATGCTACATTGCCATTTTCATCATATATTTTCTTGCCTTCCCATTTCGCCAACCAGCGTGGATTTTCTATCTCACCACCTAACCCTGGTGTTTCAGCATGCTCGTAGAAACGCAACCCTTGTATCGTATTGAAGTCGCTGCCTAGAGAGAGAAAACCATACATGGTTGACCATAATCCATAGCCATGAATAGGGATAACCAATTGTTGAATTTCATCTCCATCGCGCAAAATATAAACTGGTGCATATTTGGCACGGGATCCAATTCCCGCAACATCCTGCTGATTCTCAAGGCGAACTCCCAAATCAGGAGATCCAGCGGCTTTTCGTTGATCATAAGTCGCTGGATCAATATCTGTGTCCGCATATTGGCCGTTGGCCAGATCCACTAAACGAACCTCAAACTGTTCAAAGGCCGCTTCCATATCCATTCCTGGCTCAAATTGATCGGTAACGGCCAGAATGTTTTGTCGAATATCGTTCTTTTGATTAACAACCTGTCGGGATTTCAATGACACTGCTGCTGTTGAGACCATGACCGAACACACCAGACAAAGAACAATGGCGATAAAGATAGTTTTTTTGGGGTCATCATTTGGCAACTGCATCAGCCGGCCTAGAAAACCTTTTTTTTGTGTGATTTCTGCCATGGTTAGCTTCGCTGTAGTCTTCGTTTAATGTTGGACTGGACGACAAAATAGTCGATAAGAGGAGCAAATATATTAGCAAACAGAATGGCTAACATAATGCCTTCGGGGAAGGCAGGGTTGACTACTCGGATCAGAACAGTCATAAAGCCGATCAAAATGCCGTAAATCCAGCGTCCTTTATTGGTCATTGCTGCAGATACCGGATCGGTCGCCATAAAGACCATACCAAATGCAAAGCCGCCTAGCGATAAATGCCAATACCACGGGAGGCCAAACATAGGATTGGTATCACTACCGATCAAGTTAAACAGCCAACTGGTAGCGACCATGCCAAGAAATACCCCAAAAATGATTCGGAAAGAAGCAATCCGGGTATAAAGTAGAAAAGCCGCACCCAGCAAAATGGCCAGTGTAGATGTTTCACCAAGAGATCCCGGCATATGTCCGATAAATGTTTGTGTCCAGGTATAACCTGCTTCGGTGACAGATTCCAGGCCTCCTAAAGCTGCCAGAGCAAGTGGCGTTGCGCCAGTATAACCATCAATTGCCGTCCAAACAGCATCGCCGGACATTTGTGCTGGATAAGCAAAGTACAGAAATGCACGACCCGTTAATGCCGGATTCAGGAAATTTTTACCGGTACCACCAAATACTTCTTTACCAATGACAACCCCAAAAATAATCCCCAGAGCAACCTGCCATAGTGGGGTAGAGGGCGGAAGGGTAAGGCTGTATAGCATTGAGGTAACCAGAAAGCCTTCATTTACCTCATGATTTCTGACTGCAGCAAAAATAACTTCAAAGGTACCGCCAGCAATTAGCGTTGTCAGATATATCGGTAAAAAATAGAGTAGCCCATGGAACATATTAGAGAACAGGCTATTAGGATCGTAACCGATACCAAAGCTATTCAGGATCCAGCCACGCCAGCCTTCAAGTGTTGACATACCCAGTTGTGCCATTGCGCTGTTGGCTTGAAAGCCTGTATTCCACAGCATCAACATTAAAACTGGAAAAGTCGCGATGACGACATAACTCATTACCCGTTTAAGATCGATACCATCACGTACATGCGGGGATCCACGAGTCACATCGCCGGGACTGTAAATAAAAGTATCGACCATCTCATAAACAGCAAAATACTTCTCGTATGGTCCGCCTTTTTGGAATGATGGCTCTATCCGGTCAAGGAGTTTTCTTAAACGCGCCATGGTTATCCTTCTTTCTCAATTTGGGTTAAGTTGGCTCTCAGCGCAGGGCCATAGTCATATTTTCCAGAACAAACATAGGAACATAAGGCTAGGTCTTCCTCATCCAGCTCAAGACAACCCAATGCCTGAGCAGAGTCGGTGTCTCTGACTAATAAAGCTCTCAGCAATTGTGTTGGTAGGATATCCAGAGGCATTACTGTTTCAAACACACCCACAGGAACCATTGCTCGAGGGCTACCATTCTGTGAGGTGGTTAGTGGTAAATCCTTTTTACCAAATACTTTGCTGAAAAAAACGTTCAAAGCGGAATACTTATTGCTGCCTCCAGGACGGATCCAGCCTAATAATTCACGCTTGGTTCCTTCTTCAAGAACCGAGATCTGTGTATGGAAACGACCGAGAAACGCAGCCCAGTTATTGGCAGTGTGTCCATTTAATACGGAGCCTGAAATTACACGAGAGCGAATATTTTGAACTTCTCCCCGGACCAGGTCTTCGGTGTTGGCTCCAATACGGGTACGAATCAAACGTGGCTTATTCACCATTGGACCAGCCAGTGAAATAATACGTTCTACCCAAAGATGGCCTGTGGTGAAAAGCTTGCCAATGGCGATAACATCCTGATAACCGATATGCCACACAGTTTTATTTGTGCTGACCGGTTCAAGAAAGTGAATATGGGTACCCACTAGTCCGGCAGGATGCGGACCCGAGAAGGTGGGGGTTTCAAGATTTTTAATTTCTGGAGTAGGTAAAGCCGCTTTGGGTGATTGACAGAGAAAAAGTTTGCCGCTGGTCAGATGACTCAATACTTCGAGGCCGTGGCGAAAATCCTCAGCATATTCGTTAATAATCAGATTGGGATCGGCTGCAAGTGGATTGGTATCAATTGCGGTTATAAAAAGTGCATGAGGTTCACTGTCAAGTTCTGGCGCTTTACTGTATGGGCGGGTACGTAACGCTGTCCATAATCCGGATTCAACTAGATTTTGCTGAACCTGTTCTCTATTCAGTGTCGCCAGATCCTCCGGTGAGTAATGTTTAAAAGTGACCTCTTCGTCACCCTCAAGCTCAATAACCACCGATTGTAATGCCCTTTTTGCTCCACGATTAATCGCTTTAATTACACCTGCTCCAGGCGCTGTATAGGTTACACCAGGGATTTTTTTATCGGTGAATAGGGCTTCACCTAATTTAACCCGTTGCCCCTCTTCTACCAGCATTGTCGGCTTCATACCGACGTATTCGAGCCCCAATACAGCAACTGAAGCAACCGGGTTAGCTTGGCTAATTTTTTGTTCCGGCGCGCCAGCAAGGGGCAAAGTAAGCCCTTTTTTAATTGAGAAATGCATATCCCACCTAGTCAGAAGCAGTGCAATAAGCACTGTTGGCTTTTGAAAATTTCAGCACGGAATTATAACGGCTTTACGGTACTCATGGGAAGCTTGCTTTGTTATTTATTGTTTGTTTTTAGCTAAGTGAAGTTGTGCTTTTAAGCCAGATAAAGCCTATTAAAAAAGCACTGCTTGCAGTGAGAGCTGCTAGCATATAAGTTATCTCCGGTCCGGGCGTCAGCCATAAATAGCCACTCAATAAGCTTCCGACAGCGCCACCAGCACCGAAACTCATACTACTGTACAGCGCTTGCCCACGACCCTGATTACGACCTGTAAAATGTTGATGAACCCAGGCAATCGATGCTGCATGAAAAGCACCGTAACTGGCCGCATGCAGTGATTGTGCGGCGACAAGCATAACTACCTGGTCGGCATAAAGCGCAATCAGCAACCAGCGAAAAGCTGCCATGAGCAGGCTACCCAGTATTACTTTTCGGATGCCAAAGCGGGGTAGCCAGCGATGCATCACCATAAACACCATCAATTCAGCGACCACTCCTAGCGCCCATAATTGACCAATCAAGCTACGGCTATAGCCATGCTGCTCCAGGTAAATACTGTAAAACGTGTAATAAGGCCCATGGCTGACCAGCATTAAAAAGCAGATAGCTAAAAAGGCGTGAACAGCAGGTTGTTTGAGTACCTGTTTGATAGGGATGTGATTGAGACTGAGATGACGGCTTGCTGATTCGGGAACCGTGAGACTGATCAGCCAGATACCGCTGATGGACAATAACAACGCATAGGGAACGATGCCGGCATCATAACGATCCATTAGCCAACCCAGTAAGACCACGACACAGATAAACCCAATCGAACCCCACACGCGGATCTTACTGTAATGATGACTATGTTCACCAAGATGCTGCAGGGTAGTGACTTCAAATTGGGGAAGCGAAGCATTCCAGAAAAAACTGAAGACCATTAATACAACGGCAACCCAGTAATAACTCTGTGAAATAAAAATGCCTGAGAACGCCACGATACTCAGTAAGCTGGCCAGTCGAACAATCCGCAGACGTTGTCCGCGGTAATCGGCAATCCAGCCCCATACATTGGGAGCAATGATTCGGGTTGCCAATAAAATGGCGGTTAATTCACCGATTTGTCTGGCGCTGAATCCTTCCCATTGCAGATAAAGCCCCCAATAGGGCACCAGAATGCCCAGAGTGGCAAAATAAAACAGATAAAACCCTGACAGCCGCCAGTAGGGTAGTCCGGAAAAATGCACCAGCGATCAGATTAGGCTTGTGCCGGGATAATGGGGGTGTCAGTGGTTACATCCATATTCTGGGCCCGGTGACGTAACATATGATCCATCAATACCAGTGCCAGCATGGCTTCTGCAATTGGTGTCGCACGAATACCGACACAGGGATCATGACGACCATGGGTGACGACTTCGATGGCTTCTCCACGTGTGTTGATGCTTTTTCCGGGAATACGCAGACTGGAAGTGGGTTTGAGCGCCATACTTACCAGCAAATCCTGTCCACTGGAAATACCGCCTAATGTACCGCCAGCATTATTGGTCAGGAAACCTTCCGGTGTCAGTTCATCCCGATGTTCAGTACCTTTCTGGGTAACCGATTCAAAACCAGCACCAATTTCCACGCCTTTTACCGCATTGATACTCATCATCGCATGGGCGATATCGGCATCCAGACGGTCAAATATAGGTTCACCCAGACCCGGTGGTATATGGCGTGCAATGACATTAATGCGGGCACCAATGGAATTGCCTTCCTTACGCAAGGCATCCATATAATCTTCCAGCTGGGTTTCAATAGTGGGATCCGGATTGAAAAACAGACTATTTTCGATATGCGCCCAATCCAGCGTTTCAGCTTTAATCGGCCCAAGTTGACTCAGATAACCCTGTATTTCGATACCGTAACGCTGTTTGAGAAATTTTTTGGCGATCCCTCCGGCTGCTACACGCATTGCGGTTTCACGTGCTGATGATCGGCCACCGCCACGGTAGTCACGGAAACCGTACTTGTGGTGATAGGCATAATCAGCATGGGCCGGGCGGAATTGCTCGGCAATATTACCGTAGTCCTTGGAGCGCTGATCCACGTTTTCAATCAATAGACCAATCGGGGTTCCGGTGGTCTTGCCTTCAAAAATACCGGAAAGAATTTTGACCTGATCAGGTTCTCGCCGCTGTGTTTCATGGCGGCTTTTACCCGGTTTACGCCGATCCAGATCATTCTGAAGATCGGCTTCGGATAATTCTAGTCCTGGAGGGCAACCATCGACAATACACCCCAGGGCGCTGCCGTGGCTTTCACCAAACGTGGTGACTGTGAAAAGTTTTCCGAAACTGTTGCCTGACATAATCAAAAATCCGAGTTAAACGATAAATAGAGTAGCAAAACCGAGGAAAGCCATAAATCCAACCACATCGGTGACAGTGGTTAACAGCACGCTGCCGGACAATGCGGGATCAATGCCGATACGTTTTAGTCCTAGGGGAATCATTACCCCAGCAACGGCAGCAGCCGTCATATTAACAATAATGGCAGCACCAATCATGATTCCCAGTAAAAAATTACCGAACCAGAGATAGGTTACAAAAGCGATAGCAATTGCCCAAATCACCCCATTGGCCATGCCCACCAGAAATTCTTTGCGTAATAACCAGCGTTGATTTTTATCATTCAACTGGTCCAGGGCCATAGAGCGTATCACCAGTGTTAATGTCTGGCTGCCGGCAATACCGCCCATGCTGGCAACAATTGGCATTAATACAGCCAACGCCACCAGTTTTTCGATGGTGGTATCAAATAACCCGATAACCCATGCCGCTAAAAATGCCGTCAACAGATTGATACCAAGCCATACCGAGCGGCGATGAATACTTTTTTTGACCGGGGCAAACGTATCTTCGTCTTCACTTAAGCCTGCCATACTCAATAAAGAGTGTTCCGCTTCATCCCGGATAACATCGACCACGTCATCGATGGTAATGCGGCCCAGCAGATGATTATCTTTATCGACGACAGGTGCGGATATCAGATCATGTTTTTCAAAACGGTGGGCGACATCATGGTCCGACATATTGGCGGGAATAGGATCGACCTGATGCGACATCGCTTCGCGTACCGTAAGTGAACGGCTGCGGCTGACAACTTGTGACAAGCGCAGCGTACCAAGATATTTATCCTGATGATCAACGACATACAGACTGTCAGTGTTTTCGGGTAACTCACCATATTTACGTAAATAACGTAATACCACTTCCAGTGTGATATCTGAGCGCACGGTGACCACATCGGTGTTCATCAAACCACCGGCGGTATCTTCTTCATAAGCCAGAATGGCTTCAATCCGACGACGACGTTGCGAGTTCATGGCACGCAACACTTCCTGCATCACATGGCCAGGGAGATCCTGAAGAATATCGACAACATCATCGGTATCCAGATCTTCAGTGGCGCTCAACAGATCAGCGGTATCCATGCCGGTCATCAAGCCGGTACGAACATCATCCCCTACATAGGAAAGTACCTCACCTCGTAACTCAGGGTTGATGATTGGCCAGCATACCAGCCGCTCTTTTGGAGGCAGAGATTCTAGTAGATGTGCAGTTTCAGCAGGGTGCAAGCTGGCTAATAAGCGGCGCATTCTGACAAAACGGCCACTTTTTAATGCCTCGGAAAATGCATTCAGCGAGTGATTGAGACTGCGATGTTGGTCCAGCTCAGACATATCCGGCTCCAAAGGGCGTCGGTTTTTGTAGGGGAAGGTTGTGCAGGCTTATTTTAGCCTGCTTACCTGGTGCTGAATAGCTTTAAATCATTAGTTAACCTCAGATCTGCATAAGCGCGCCCTTTTCATTCCTGTTCAACTTGATAGAAGGCTTCTTGGGTTGGAAGGTATAAGCCACCAATCCAGCCATGAGGTGGACCATAAAGCTGACAGGGCTGCGGTGCCGTGAGTGTTCGATTTGAGAAATATTCTTCAATTGGTCAAATATTGTTTCAATCACATAGCGTTTTCTCAACATCAACCGGTCCCATAACGTCATCAGTTGCGGTTTCATATTCTTGCGAATGCCGGTGACCAGCTTAATGCCTTGTTCGGCTAATGACTCTTTAAGTGTTTGAGACAGATAACCTTTATCGCCATACAAGGTGCCCCATAGCTGTTTGACCATGTCCGGTATGGGCTTGCGGTCATCAATATTGGCCGTTGTGATTTTTACTGAAAGTATTTCACCTTGTTCGTTCACTAACAGGTGTAGCTTAAAGCCATAAAACCAGCCCATGGTGCCCTTGCCTCGCTCTGCAACACCGCTAAAGACACGGTTTCGAGGAATGCGAATGTTGTGGCATACCGCCAGTTTGGTTGAATCAACAAAGGCGATGCCGGTTGGTTTGCCGTAACGTTGTGTCATAAAGGCACACAGGGGAACCAGCACACTTTGCAGCAGTTTCAACATGCGGGTATAGCTAACCAGTTGGGGGAAAGCTTGCTTCAAGTGCTTCCGAGCATAGTGTGTATAAAAGGTCTTGAAGTCTCTGAAGCGGAGCTGGTGAAATAAAATCAGAATAGTGATGACTTCACTTTCCGACAACTTGCCAGGCTTGTTCCGGCATTTATCTCCGGCTGCTATCTGCTGGTGTTGCCAGGCCGGGATAAATCTTTGGCAAAAATCATCGACTTCGCAATACATTTTCTCTAAATTGTACATACTTGAGCCCTTTCGTTTCTCGTTTTTGGTCAAACGATTCGATCGTGGCTCAGGCTTTTAGTTCCTCTTTTCTTATGCGCAGCTCAGGTTAGTTACTATTGAGTCACAATAAGAGTGTCTCTGAGAAGCAAATAAGATCTAATGATGAATCGGTGTGTTGATTTGTTCCAGTAACATATCGGCTTCAAGTGCATCAGATACTTGCATAATACTGAGAGTGTTATCCGGTAATAAACTCAAATCGGTTTCGTTAATGATTTGTTTTATTTCCAGCAACGCATTCGGATGCATACTGAAATGTTCCAGTCCCATTGCCAGTAGCAGGCGGGTATAACGCGGATCACCGGCCATTTCACCGCACATGGATACCGGGATATTGAATTTCCTGCCTGCTTCCAAAGTCATATGAATCAGCCGTAACACGGCAGGATGTAAAGGGTCGTAGAGATAGTTGACCGTGTCATCAATACGGTCGATGGCCAAAGTATATTGAATCAAATCGTTGGTACCGATAGATAGAAAATCTACATGACGGGCAAACATTTCCGCACAGACTGCACTGGCCGGGATTTCGATCATGGCGCCAATCTCTACCTGACGATCATATTCCAGACCTTCTTTATCTAATTCGAGCTTGCTTTGTTCCAGTAAATTTCGAGCCTGTAACAATTCATGCATGGTGGAAATCATCGGAAACATGATTTTGATTTTGCCATAGGCCGATGCCCGTAAAATAGCCCTTAGCTGTGTGCGGAACATATTGGGCTGAGTTAAGCAAAGACGGATAGCACGAAGGCCCAGCGCTGGATTGGTCACCACAGTTTGAGTTAAATGGCGTCCACCATCAACGGTTTTATCCGCACCGAGGTCAAAAGTTCGAATGGTAACAGGTTGATTATTCATGCCTTCTACAACATCACGATAAGCCGCCAATTGTTCCTCTTCTTCAGGCGGTGATAGCCGGTTCATATAGAGAAATTCGGTCCGATAAAGACCAATTCCCTGTGCGCCGGCGTTACTGATAGTAGTAATGTCCTCTGGCAACTCAGCATTGGCCAGTAGCGTAATGGTTTTGCCATCACGGGTGCGGGTCGGTTGTGATTTATAACGGCTCAGCGATGAAATATGTTCATCAAAGGCAACGCGTCGCTGTTGATACTCCTGGAGAGTGCCTTCATCAGCACCAGCAATAATGATACCGGCTTCACCGTCGACAATAAGGGGTTCATTGTCCTGGATATATCGCCGAACGGACTCCACACCGACAATGGCCGGTATTCCCAGGCTGCGCGCCAGAATGGTGGTATGTGACGTTGCCCCGCCATGCTCCGTTACAAAAGCGGCAATCCCTTGATGCTGCATTAAAACAGTATCGGCTGGGGTCAGATCTTCCGCAATGATGATATGACCTTTCAGACGTCCATCAGCTATTTCGTGATCGGCGACTTCCTGATCGGCGAGAATCCGATGAATACGATTAACTACATGATCAACATCATCACGTCGTGTCCGCAGATAGGGATCATCCATTTCGTTGAATACATTGATTAACGCATCACGTTGTAATTGTAGCGCCCATTCAGCATTGCAGCGACGTTGACGAATCATATCGACCGGTACTTTGGTCAGTGATGAATCGTTGAGCATTAAAATATGCGTATCAATAAATGATGTAACGTCTGCCGGTGCGTTAGCAGGAATATGATTACGAATGGATTTAAGTTGTTGTTTGGCCAATTCAATGGCATCCAGCAGACGTTCAACTTCCTGCTCGATCGAAAAGGCCGGGATCAGGTATTCACGAACATCCGGCTGATTGTGAAACAGAATATGTGCACGGCCGATAGCAATGCCTCGAGAAACACCAATACCCTGGAGTTCAAGTGTCATTGGCCTTCTCCAAAGTAATCAGCAATCAACTCCCCGATAGCTTGCAATGCTGATTCGGCGTCATCTCCTTCTGCAGTGACCCGGATTTCAGTGCCTTTGGCTGCAGCTAACATCATTACACCCATAATACTTTTACCATTAACCTGACGATCATCGCGTGAAACATAGATATCAGCACTAAATTCCGAAGCGGTAGTGACAAATTTCGCCGCCGCCCGAGCGTGCAGGCCTAGTCGGTTGATAATCGTAAATATTTTTTCTTGTTTCATGGGCGATACCCTGAGTGATGACAACGTACAATGCCTTCCTGGCCACCACTAACCGCTTTTTGTTCAAGTTCATCAAGGTTTAACGTTGGATAGTTTAAGACGCGGATGAGCATGGGGAGATTGAGTCCTGAAACAATTCGGATATCTTCACGATCAGAGACCGCGCAGGCAATATTACTAGGGGTTGAGCCAAACATATCGGTCAAAATCAAAATACCATTTCCTTGATCCAAACCAATCAGTTCGCCATCAAGTTGTTTACGAATGGCGTCAGGGTTATCTTTAACTTCGATAGAAATGACTTTGGTTGGCAAAGGACAACAGGACAACATTTGCCTGGCCGTGTTAATTAACTCAGTGCCTATATGATTGTGCGATACGATTAAAATGCCTACGGTCATTTTGGTTCTCTTGGTCACTGGAAAACGTCAGATTGAAAAGGGCGTTTACCGCCGATGAATGTAATGGATATGCGCATTTTAGGCAAATAGTGCGACTTAAAACGCCATTTTATCAAACTGGCCACAGCAGCATTTTATGCTGATTATTCTGACTGTCTGCATGGTAATGTTGCATTGCCAGCCAACTATTAACCCGGGTTATTAATGAAGCCGGATTATCAATGGATAATGTCAATACAACTAATGCTTTACCAAGAATGAATTTATAGTGAATTGGCGTGCTGACACTGGGTTCAGGGTGATAGATTTGTTTCAGCTCAATGCACAAATCTGCAGTGGTGCTGGCACGCCAGCTATTTTCACCACACACTTTGCGGATATCCATCAAGCCCAATTCACGGCTATGCAATAAGCCGGAAAGTACTTTAGGACAATGAGCAACAAGCTGATCAGCTTCTATCGCAAAATCCACCACATCGTCGGCAATCAGGGAGGCACCATGATGGATTAATTCGAGTGCAAGGCTGCTTTTTCCAATGCCCGCTTCACCAATGATCAGAATACCTTTTCCCTGATAATGCAGCATAACGCCGTGTTGGCTGTTGAGGTTTTCTGACAAGGCCATAAAAAATCAGTCTTCGTCGATAGAAAGCAATAGTTCAAAAATGGCATCGGCACTGGCAGCCTGTCGAATACGGTTGCAGATTTCCTCATCTCGAAATAATGTCACAAGGCGTGACAGATGCTGTAAATGATGTTCGGTATCATCCTCCGGCACTAATAAACCAAAGGCAATATCAATGGGTTTACCATCAGCCGCTTCAAATTCGACGGGCGTTTCCAGCGTTAACATTGCGGCCACGGTATGGGTAAGATCGGGGACACGGGCGTGGGGGATTGCCACGCCCTTGCCCAAGCCCGTACTACCTAAACGTTCGCGTTCAAGCAGAACTTGAAAGATTTTTTCAGCAGTCGCTGCACTGGTATTGGCTGCCAGCATACGACTGAGATTTTCGATCACCCGCTTTTTACTGGTCGCTTCGTCGTGGAAACTGATATTGTCCGTATTTACGAGCAGTGCAGCAATAAGCATGAAATATCCCGCTCCTTAACTAGCGTTATGTTTTTGAATCACGCCATCAGCTTGATGATGGTTGGTAATTTTATCTTTGTGTTTGATGATTTGTCGATCAAGTTTTGCAACCAGATTCTCAATAGCGGTATACATATTTTCCTGCTCGTCTGAAGCAAATAAGTCTGCTCCACTGGCATGAACCGTCGCTTCAGCTTTTTGCCGAAGCTTTTCGACAGATAACACCACATGCACGTTGGTCATATGATCAAAATGACGAGTGAGTTTCTCGAATTTTTTATTGACATGATCCCGAAGGCTGTCAGTGATATCAACATGTTGTCCGCTTAGATTTAATTGCATAGTGCATCACTCCTGTTGGTGGACGGAAACTGGTTTTATACCAGTCGCTTACGCTCATTTGAGGGCGCTATCGCTAGAGTTTCGCGGTACTTTGCAATAGTACGGCGAGCGACATTAATGCCCTGTTCTCCCAGAATATCAGCAATTTTGCTGTCACTCAGAGGTTTTCTTGGGTTTTCTGCGGCGACCAGTTTTTTGATGATCGCCCGAATGGCTGTTGCAGAACATTCCCCACCACTTTCAGTACCAACATGGCTGGAGAAAAAGAATTTAAGTTCAAAAATTCCTCGTGGGGTGTGCAGATATTTGCGAGTCGTTACGCGAGAGATAGTGGACTCATGCATTTCCACTGTTTCTGCTATATCTGCCAAGACCAACGGTCTCATGGCCTCTTCGCCGTGGTCAAGAAAGTCACGTTGGCGTTCCACAATTGCTTGGGTGACTTTAAGTAATGTCTCATTACGGCTTTGTAAACTTTTCAGAAACCAACGTGCTTCCTGCAGATTATTTTTCAAATAGGTGTTTTCTTCACTACTATCAGCCCGGTTAATTAACGAGGCGTAATGCTCGGCAATCTGCAGTTTAGGTGCATTGTCAGGATTGAGTGACAATTGCCATTTACCGTTGACTTTTATCGCATAAACATCCGGTACGATATATTCCGTTTTGTCAGTTTGGATACTGCTGCCTGGGCGCGGGTTCAGCAACTGAATTGATCGCACAAGATCGGTTAATTCGTCATCGCTGACTTTTAGAGCACGTTTAATCAGAGCGTAATCACGTTTAGCCAGTGTATCCAGATGCTTATCAATCAACTCAGTCAGCAACTCAACATGTTTTAAAGCGACACTCGATTCGTATAATCGTAATTGAATCAGCAGACATTCACGCAGATCCCGAGCGCCAACGCCTACAGGGTCAAAGTGATGAATCCGGTGTAATACGGTTTCGATTTCATCAAGCTCTATTTCAGCAAATTCTTCGCCGAGACTTTGTTGAATTTCTTCCAAAGTGGTTTTTAAATAACCATCGTCTTCGATGGAATCGATAATAGTGGTGGCAATGGCCTGCTCGGTTTCAGTAAAAGGAGTCAGACGCATTTGCCAGAGTAGATGCTGTTGCAGACTGTTGCTGCTTTCATCCTGGTTATCCCGCTCAAAATCGCTATCTCCGGAAGGGCCGGAACTGGGCAGGCTCTGAGAATTGTCGTAGGTATCTTCCCATTTACTATCGACAGGCAGATCTTCGGGGATATCAGTATTTTCTAATTCACTGATTTCACGACTTCCGGTATCTTCGTCGCGACGGACAGTGCCTGGTTCATCGTAATTGTATTCTTCCTCGACTTCCAGAAGAGGGTTGGTCTCCAGTGCTTCCTGAATTTCAGTCTGTAGCTCCAGCGACGATAATTGCAACAAACGGATAGCTTGCTGCAACTGTGGAGTCATCGACAGGCTTTGACCAATGCGTAACTGTAAGGAGGGTTTCACTTAATGTTTTGATTTAATGTTGTGACCATGAGTTTATGTTACCCCAATCGTCGCGCCGTTGCCTATACGTGTTTTTAAAATAAAAATCATAACAGGGTAACCGCCGTGGCTTTAAAACTTATCCATACCGAAGCTCCCAGCGAAAGGGCTAAAGCAGATAAAGCCTGCTGACTGATAATCACTTCGAATTTGTCACCACAATCAACGGTTAGACGAACAGCTCTATCTGCTTCACTGATACTGATTAGACGGCCAGGTAGCTGGTTCCGGGCACTGCTATCCGAATGAGCATGCGTGCTGATAGTTATCGCCAACGGATCGATTGCAATATGTCTGGCAGAAAGAGAGCCTTCTGCGGCAAAGATTTTCAATGTTTTGGTATGAAAAAGTTCACCGTCATAATGGCCGTGAAACAGATTCAACAGGGGAGCAGATATTGGTTTACCCTTAAGCAGTTGAATGGTATGTGGTGTGATAGCTGAAGCCTGCAGGCGGTCATGGGTTGAAAACAGTATCGTGCGTTTACTGTCATTAGCCAACATGGTGATCACATCTTCCAGTTGGCGCTGGTGAAAGCTGTCCAGATTAGCAAATGGTTCGTCGAGCAACAGGATCTTGGGGTCAAATGCCAGCACCCTGGCAATCGCAACACGGCGTTGTTCTCCGCCCGACAGGGTGTTGGCGGTTTGATCTGCCAAATGGGTTAAATTGACGGTTTCCAATGCCTGTTGCAATTGAGAGGCATGTCGGGCTTTATCAACTTTTTTTAACTTCAGTGCCAGGCGAATATTGTCTGTTACCGTGCCGGGTAGCATATAGGGGTGTTGTGGCACCAGCCCGATTTGGTGACACTGTTTTGTTTGTGAAGCATTGATCTCATTGTCTAATACGCTGATATCACCTGAATCGGGCTTTTGTAATAATGAGAGTAAATGAAACAGGGTGGATTTTCCTGCACCATTTTCCCCCAATACCGCCAAACATTCATAAGCGGGAATATTCAGTTTTTCAATATCCAGTACCAGCTGATCGTGATAATGAACCTTCACATTGTTTAATTGGTATGCATAAGTCATGACAGTCGACGGTTAATCCAGGACAAAGCGAAATTCAGTATAAAAGCGATCATTAGCAACACTATGCCGAGCGCCAAGGCCAGTTCAAACTCACCTTTACTGGTTTCCAATGCAATCGCTGTGGTCATGGTACGGGTGTAGCCTTCAATATTTCCACCCAGCATCATCGCCGCGCCAACTTCGCCAATGGCACGGCCAAAGCCGGTCAGAATAGCGACTAATACGGCTAAGCGAACAGCTTTCAAGACCTGAAAGCATTGTTGCCATTTATTAGCGCCCAGACTTTTCAGCGTCATAATTAATCTAGGATCAGCCGTATTGACGGTCACCAGGGTCAAATTCATCATAATGGGAAAAATCAGAAGGCTCTGCGCAATAATCATGGCGGATTGTGTATAAAGCAACCCCAATTCCCCTAATGGCCCCATTCGGCTGAATAGACCGTAGAGTAATAACCCAATCACCACGGTAGGCATGGCCATTAAGGTATTGAGGATATGTTGCAGTGTCGTTTTACCAGGGAATTCGGTTAATGCCGTAAACACACCGGCAGGAATCGCTAATAAGGCGGCGATTCCTGCGGCAGCAACCGAAATGCTGACCGATGTCTGAATAATTTCCCAGACGGTGGCATCAAAGGCTATTAGCAGCTTAAGCGCTGCGGTAAAAGATGTGCCGAAAAAGTCCACGGCTAATGCATCCAAATAGTCAGCGAACTAATCCCAATCGTTCGCATACGGTTAATACAGGCTGTGTTTTATTCATTGAATAAAAGTGTAAGCCGGGTACATCAAGACTAATGAGTTTTTCGGTAAATTCAGTCAGATAATCGGTCGTAAATGCCTGCATCGAGGTTGTGTCATCATAAAACTCTTCAAGTCGCTTTTTGAGCCAACGAGGAATTTCTGCACCACAAGCCGAAGAAAAGCGCGCAAGTTGGGAATAATTATTAATTGGCATTATGCCGGGGATGATCGGGATATCTATACCTTTTTTCTGACAACGTTCGACAAAGTATAGGTAAGAATCAATATTGAAAAAGTACTGAGTAATCGCGCTGTCAGCACCGGCATCGACCTTACGTTTGAAATTTTCCAGATCGACACCTGCATCCTGTGCTTGAGGGTGTACTTCGGGGTAAGCTGCAACTTCAATAGTGAAATGGTCGCCGGTTTCTTTGCGTATAAAGTCCACCAATTCATTGGCATAACGAAAATCTCCCGGGTCCCGCATACCCGAGGGTAAATCACCTCTTAATGCCACTACGCGAGAAATTCCATTATCAATATAGGTTTGCAGGATAGTACGGATGCGTTCTTTTGATGAGCCCACACAGGATAAATGCGGAGCTGCACCAATTCCTGTCTCTGCTGAGCGTTGTTGTATAGCGATAACTGCCTCAAGGGTATTATCCTGAGTCGATCCTCCAGCACCAAAAGTCACTGAGTAAAATTCAGGTTTTAATACAGCTAATCGCTCTTGCACCAATAAAAGATTTTGCGCGCCTTTTTCCGTTTTTGGCGGGAAAAATTCGCAGCTGATAACAGGTTGTTTGGACATGATGCTTACTTTAGGTAAAAGAAAAAGGGCTAACGTTTAAGGTTAGCCCCAGTTAAGTTTAGTAACGATAGTGTTCTGGTTTAAAAGGGCCTTGTTGCTCAAGCCCTAAATATTTGGCCTGTTCAGCATTTAATTCGGTCAGATTAGCACCGATTCGGCCTAAATGCAGTCGAGCTACTTTTTCGTCCAGACGTTTTGGTAACACATACACTTTATTCTCGTAGTTGGCACTGTTATGCCATAACTCGATTTGCGCCATGACCTGATTGGTGAAAGACGCAGACATCACAAAGCTTGGATGACCGGTTGCACAGCCCAGATTGACCAGACGACCCTCAGCCAACAGGATAATACGCTTACCATCAGGGAAAATAACGTGGTCAACCTGAGGTTTAATGTTTTCCCACTCGTAGTTACGCAGTGAAGCAACATCAATTTCGTTATCAAAGTGACCGATGTTACAAACGATAGCTTCGTTACGCATCGCTGCCATATGATCATGATTAATGACATTGATATTACCGGTAGCAGTAACAAAGATATCGGCCTTATCAGCGACTTCATCCATGGTGACAATACGGTAACCTTCCATTGCTGCCTGCAGAGCACAAATTGGATCAATTTCAGTAATCATTACGGTAGCGCCCATGCCACGGAAAGCCTGCGCACAACCTTTACCCACATCGCCGTAACCCAACACCACGCAGATTTTGCCAGCAACCATGACATCGGTTGCACGCTTGATACCGTCAAGCAGTGATTCACGGCAGCCGTAAAGGTTATCGAATTTGGATTTGGTGACTGAGTCGTTAACGTTGATCGCCGGGACTTTTAATGCGCCAGCTTTCATCATTTCGTATAAACGGTGAACGCCGGTGGTGGTTTCTTCAGACAGACCTTTTACATCTGCCAATAATTCAGGATAATCCTGATGCATCATCGTGGTTAAATCACCACCATCATCCAGAATCATATTCGGACGCCAGCCGTCAGTGCCCATAATGGTTTGGCGAATACACCAGACGGCTTCTTCTTCAGTTTCACCTTTCCAGGCAAAAACCGGAATGCCCTGATCGGCAATCGCCGCTGCAGCGTGATCCTGCGTTGAAAAGATATTGCATGAAGACCAGCGCACTTCAGCACCTAATTCCACCAATGTTTCAATCAACACGGCAGTTTGGATAGTCATATGTAGACAACCTGCAATACGCGCACCTTTTAGCGGATATTGGTCGGCATATTCCTCACGTAACGCCATCAGACCAGGCATTTCACTTTCAGCGATTTTGATTTCCTGATGGCCCCATTTCGCCAGACTAATGTCGGCAACTTTGTAATCGGGTGTTAAGTTTTCTACTGCAGGTTGCATGATAAATTCCTGTGTTAGTTGATTTTTGCTGCGTCACGTAAAACGGGAGCAAGATCTGTTCGTTCCCAACTGAAGTCAGCTTGTTCACGTCCAAAATGGCCATATGCGGCAGTTTGCTGATAAATAGGACGGACTAAATCCAACATTTTGATAAGGCCAATCGGGCGCAGATCAAAATGCTCACGAACTAATGCGACAAGTTTATTTTCAGCAATTTTGCCGGTACCAAAGGTATCGACACTGATCGAGGTGGGTTCTGCAACGCCTATGGCATACGAAACCTGGATTTCGCAACGATCAGCAAGCCCGGCGGCGACAATATTTTTCGCCACATAGCGACCCGCATAGGCTGCGCTACGATCGACTTTTGAAGGATCCTTGCCGGAGAATGCGCCGCCACCATGACGGGCCATACCACCATATGTGTCGACAATAATTTTACGACCGGTCAGACCGCAATCTCCCACAGGACCACCAATAATAAATTGTCCGGTCGGATTGATGTGGTAGCGGGTATCCCTGGTTAACCATTCAGCTGGAAGCGTCTGTTTGATGATGAGCTCCATGACCGCTTCTTTCAGATCAGATTGGCTGATTTCAGGATTATGTTGGGTTGATAAAACCACGGCATCAATACCGACCGGTACGCCATTTTCATAGGCAAATGTCACCTGACTTTTGGCGTCAGGGCGTAACCACGGTAATTCACCGCTTTTACGTACTTCAGCCTGACGTTTGACCAGACGATGTGCATAAGTGATCGGCGCAGGCATAAGCACTTCGGTTTCATTGCTGGCATAGCCAAACATCAAGCCTTGATCACCGGCACCTTGATCTTCTTCTGTTTCACGATCCACACCCATAGCAATGTCACCGGACTGTTTACCGATAACCGACATGACCCCACAGGTCTGGCCATCAAACCCAACTTCGGAGCTGTTGTAACCAATATCCGTAATAGTTTTACGAACAATGTCTTCCAAGTCTACCCAGGCGCTGGTTGAAATTTCGCCAGCCACAATCGCAACACCGGTTTTAATCAGCGTTTCGCAAGCAACACGAGCGTGGGGATCTTTGGTCAGGATTGCATCTAAAACAGCGTCGGAAATTTGGTCTGCTACTTTATCTGGATGACCTTCTGAAACGGATTCAGAGGTAAAAAGATAAGCATTACTCATAGACAACTTCCTCATTAAAATTCAAATAAGGCAATGATAGTTTAACCATGGGTAAAGTTCGGATGAAACGCCCATTACTACCAGTGACCTGTAATAATGAACGCCGTTTGGAATGTAAAATTGAATAAGCCTAGCAGAGTGCTCTCTGTCGCAGCGTTCCTTATTCAATGTGGCATATATTAATTCATAATGGAAAAATTACCAAGTTAAGCAGACTCGTTTAGATAACCAGCTGATGTCCATGATGTTTCAACCAACTGCGATGCTCCCTGAAATCGGGATCAAACTGCTCCACTAAATCCCAAAAAGCTCTCGAATGGTTATGCTGTTGCAGATGACATAGTTCATGAATGATGACGTAATCAATAATAGACGTTGTAGCTTGAACTAATTGCCAGTTAAGCTGGACATCACCTTTTACATTGCAACTGCCCCAGCGGGCTTTATAGCTTCTTATCTGAATCTGATTTGGCCGCAGCCCGGTGTGTTCAGCAAGCTGTTTTGCCCGTTCCTTCAATAACGATTCTGCCTGACGTCTGTACCATCTCGTTAACGACTGTCTTATTTGCAAGGCTGTCACTTTGGGCGGGGCCACAATCACCAGTTTCTGTTGATCAAACTGAACATGCAGTCGCTGGCGCTGCGGCTCCTGAATAATATGCAATGGATAGTGTTCGCCCATAAAAGGTTGTAATTCACCTTCAATAAACTGTCTTTTGGGTGGACGCTGCTGGAAATTTTTTAATTTATCCTCGATCCAGTGCTGTTTGCGCAGCACAAATTGTTTTGCCAACCATAAGGGCATTAATTTGGGTAAGTGCACAGTTACGTTGCCATCCTGAATTTTGATGGCGATGGTCTTTCGGCGTGCGCTTCGGACAACTGCAACGGAGTGATCGTTAATCTTGATGGTGCTCATCGACTGACTTAAATAACGTATTAAATGGGCATTTTAGCGGCTGATTTGCGAAAATGTCGGATTAAACAGGTTTTATTATGACTTTGACAGCCAATATTAAATTCGCCCATCGCTTATCACTGGCACCGATGCTGGATTGGACCGATCGGGATTTTCGTTATTTGTGCCGACTCATTTCCAAGCATAGCTTGCTGTATACCGAAATGATCACCACAGGCGCATTGCTCCACGGCGATCATCAACGCTTTCTGGCGCATGATGAAATTGAATACCCAATGGCATTGCAATTGGGTGGCAGTGATCCTGCAGAATTAGCAAAATGTGCCACGTTAGGTGCCGAGGCCGGTTATCAGGAAATTAACCTGAATGTCGGTTGCCCTAGTGATCGTGTGCAGAATGGTCGTTTCGGTGCCTGTTTGATGGCGGAACCTATGCTGGTGGCAGAATGTGTTACCGCGATGAAACAAGTTGTGGATATTCCCATCACCGTAAAAACCCGATTAGGGATTGATGAGCAGGACGGCTATGAATTTGTCAGAGAATTTGTCGACGCACTTTATCAGGTTGAAGTCGATGCAGTGATTCTGCATGCCCGCAAAGCCTGGTTAAAAGGCTTAAGTCCAAAAGAAAATCGGGATATTCCGCCGCTTGAATACGACAAGGTGTATCAAATCAAACAGGAGTTTGCTGATTTACATCTGGATATTAATGGCGGCATACACTCGTTGGAAGAAGCCGAAAACCATCTGCAACAGGTCGATGGGGTGATGATGGGGCGAGCGCTTTATCATCAGCCATACATATTGGCTGAAGCGGATAAACGAATTTTTAATGATGATCGCTTAGTACCGAGTCAGCAAGAAATCGTTGAATTGATGCTGCCATATATTGAAATGCGTATGAAAGAGGGGAGACCCTTAAAATCGATTACCCGCCATATGCTGGGCCTGTTTCAAGGCTTGCCAGGTGCTCGTCGCTGGCGGCGGCACTTAAGTGAAAATGCCCATTTACCTGGAGCCGGGATTGAAGTCGTTCGCGATGCGCTTAAATTAATAGGCTGAGATTATAAGTAACCACAGAGACACAGAGGACACAGAGATTTAATAAATGGGATAGGTATAAACGCTATTTCTACTCCCATTCTAAAGTGTGTTTTGTTAAGGCTTTCTAAAAATAGTCCGCAGATTACGCAGATGGACGCAGATTAAATAAATGGTTTTCAGGTTGATTCAGTAATACATCACAAAAGGACCATGAGGGCTAACGTCTTTCAAACCGAATTGTTAAATCATTCATAAAGCATCTGCGAAAATCTGCGTAATCTGCGGATATATCAATAATAAAAAACTCTGTGCCCTCTGTGGTCCATAAAAATCAATTCTTCAAGCCAGTACCTTTATGCAACAGATAAAGCGCATAGCTTGTCAGTGCAGCGATAAAGCCCAGGATGATGGCAAAAGCAGCGGCTACCGGAATATCCGAGACACCCAAAATACCGTAACGGAACGCATTGACCATATACAAAACCGGATTCAACATGGAAACGTTTTGCCAGAATTCGGGCAGTAGTGATATCGAATAAAATACACCACCCAGATAGGTCAGCGGGGTGAGGATAAAGGTTGGAATGATTGAGACTTCATCAAAGCTGCGCGCGTATAAGGCGTTAATAAATCCGCCTAATGCAAACATGACGGCACTGAGAAAGACCATGCTAATGGTAATCCCAATATGTTGAACGGTAAGTTTGGTAAATATCAGTGAAACCAGCGTCACAATGAGTCCCACAAACAGGCCGCGTGCAGCACCACCGACAACATATCCTGCGAGGATAATATAGTCAGGGACAGGCGCCACCATAAGTTCTTCAATATGATTCTGGAATTTGGCACTGAAAAAGGATGAGGCCACATTGGAATAGGCGTTGTTAATGATCGCCATCATGATAATGCCGGGGGCGATATATTCCATATAACTGAAGCCATTCATTTCACCTATACGGCTGCCGATTAAATTACCAAAAATGATGAAATACAAGGTCATGGTAATTGCTGGTGGCAGTAAGGTTTGGGACCATATTCGCAGAAAGCGTCTGACTTCACGTGTGACGATTGTTGAGAAAGCAATCCAGTGATGCTGGTGGCGATTGTTCATTCAGCAGACTCCGGACGTTCAACCAGGGTTAAAAATAATTCTTCCAGACGATTGACCTTGTTTTTCATGCTTCCCACTTTGATACCACGTTCGGTTAATACCGTGAATAAATCATTCAGACATTCCTGGCGCTGAAGCTCGACCTCTATGGTCGTTGGATCTACCTGATGATATTCAATCCCCTGTAGCAAACTGCTGTCAGTCAGAGGTTCCAGCAAATCCAATACAAAAGTCTCTTTATCAAGGCGATTCAATAACGATTTCATATCGGTATTTTCAACGATACGGCCCTTGTCGATGATGGCAATATTGCGACACAGGTTTTCGGCTTCTTCAAGATAGTGGGTCGTCAAGATGATAGTGGTGCCACGTTGATTGATTTCACGTAAAAACACCCACATTGAGCGCCGCAGCTCAATATCCACACCAGCTGTTGGCTCATCCAATATAAGCAGCCGTGGGTTGTGAACCAGCGCCCGGGCAATCATCAACCGGCGTTTCATACCACCGGATAATGAACGGGAGGCTGTGTGTCGTTTCTCCCAAAGACCTAATTGCTTCAGCAAAACATCGGCACGCGGTTCCGCCTCTTTAGCTGGAACACCGTAATAACCGGCCTGAGTCACCAGAATGTGTTTAACCTGTTCGAACCCATTAAAATTAAACTCCTGCGGCACCAGTCCGATGTAGCTTTTAGCCAGTTCAGTTTGATTGTCCAGATCGGCATCAAAGATGGTTACCGATCCACTGGTTTTTGTGACCAGCGAGGTAAGGATGCTGATGGTTGTAGATTTTCCTGCACCATTTGGCCCTAACAGCGCAAAGAAGTCTCCCTCATCAACTGTCAAGTTGATATCGTTAAGAGCTTCCAAGCCACTGCGATAAGTTTTATTCAGATGTTCAATGGTAAGGGCTTTCACCTAAATCGCCTCAAGCAGATTTAAACGTACTAGATTATCATGAGGCTCATGTCTGATGATATTTACCCAACAATGATTCATGCTTCTCCTCCAGATACGGAAGCCGAACTCGTGTACCGCTGTCAGCAAATAGCAGGCAAAACGGTGGGGCAACTGGCACAACAATGTAGCGTAACGGTTCCAGCTGATTTGCGGCGACATAAAGGCTGGTTAGGTAATTTGTTAGAGCGTATTCTTGGGGCAGATGCTGGTAACCAGGCTGAACCGGACTTTGTCGCTTTAGGCATCGAATTAAAAACTATTCCTCTAAATACCCGAGGTGAACCAAAAGAGTCCACATATGTCTGCACCGTTAATCCGAGGGCTGTTACAGAAACCCATTGGCAGACGTCCTGGTTACGGCGTAAACTGAGTAAAGTGTTGTGGTTACCAGTTGAGGCTGATAAAACAATATCATTGCAAGATCGCTATATTGGAGAGGCAATTTTATGGCAGCCTTCAATACAGCAGGAGAGTGTTTTACAACAGGACTGGGAAGATCTGATGGAAATAATGATTGCAGAGGGTGCCGTGACGGCCAGACTCGGACGTTATTTACAGATTCGGCCTAAAGCCGCGAATAGTCGGGTAATCACCCGTCAAATAGGCTATGACGGGGGGGAAGAATGGCATCATCCTTGTGGTTTTTACCTTCGGACATGTTTTACGCAACAAATTCTGTCAGGGAAAGCTTGCTGTTAATGTTCAGCAACAGGCAGAATGCACATTAGTAAAAAGGATTGGCTTAGTGCAAAAACTGAATGCATTAGTAGTAGACGCATCTACTGAATTTCGAAATAAGGCTCGTGCGCTATTATCGGCTGCCGGATTTGAAGTTGACCACGCAGAGACCGGTAATCAGGGTCTTGAACATGCTGGACGTACCCGTTATAGATTAGTCTGTTGTAGTGATGATTTACCCGATATCGTCGGCAGTGAGTTCTGTGGTCAACTGAGAGCCATTAACGGTTACGATTACGCCGCTGTGCTGGTGATGACAGAAACTGATAACGCACGCACCCTTAAACAGGCATTGCTGGCCGGTGCCACGGATATTTTTAGCAAACATGATGAATCTGAGCTGGGCATTTATGTGCAACGGCTCGCTCAACGTGAAACCCGCCAGTTATCCGGTCGGGTACTGTTTATCGAAGATTCCCGGGTTTTACAGACGATTATTATCGATCTACTGACCGATATGGGATTGGATGTCGATTCTTATACCTTTGCAGAAAAGGCATGGGATGCATTCAGTGGTGGTGATTATGATCTGGTGATTACCGATATTATGCTGGAAGGTAGCATGAGTGGTATTACACTGGTCAGAAAAATCCGCCGTCTGCATGAGGACTATGGCAACGTCCCTATTATTGCCACTTCCGGATTTGATAATGTCTCGCGCAAGATTGAGTTATTTCACCTTGGAGTGAATGATTTTGTCTCCAAACCGATTGTTCGGGAAGAATTGCGTCAGCGTGTGTTCAATCACATTACCAGCTACCAGAATTTCCGTGAACTCAGAGCCCAGCAAAACTCCCTATGCAGCCTGGCCATGCTGGATGAGCTGACTCAATTATTTAATCGCCATGCGTTACGTGAATTTGCCGGTAAATATCTGAGCGAAGCGTATCGGTTTAAACGTGATTTGGCGATGGCGGTTATTGATCTGGATCATTTCCGGGCTATTAATGAGCAATATGGTTTTGTTCGTGGCGATAATCTGCTGGCGGAACTAGGTAACTGGTTAAAACGTCACGTACGGGATGTCGATATGATTGCTCGTTGGTCGGGTGAAGAGTTCGTATTGTTATTACCTGGGTGTGACAATCACACCGCTTCCATATTGATGCAACGCATGCAGAAACGACTTACCCGGTTCAAACCTGCCAGTATCGGTATTACTATCAGCGTTGGTGTGGCAACGTTACGTCATGATAAACAGGACACATTAAACAGTCTGTTTGAAATGGCTGATCGTGCTATGTATCAGGCGAAAATGGCAGGCCGAAATTGTGTGCGGATTTATCACGCTGAGTCAGAGAAGCCCGTTAGTGAAATTCTCGAATAAGCCGCTGCAAATTCAGCACATTGATTTTGAGTCAGCATAAATATTCCATGGCCTCCCTGCTCAAGCTCCAGCCACAAAAAGTGAGTCTCCGGCCATCTTTCTTCTACTGCCAGATTACTATTGCCCACTTCAACAAACAATAATCCCTGAGGAGTGAGAAACTTCGCTGCACCAATGATGATCTGCTCTACCAGAGCAAGGCCATTATCAGCAGCCTGCAGCGCATGGACCGGTTCATGATGATACTCAGCTGGCAAGCTGGACATCTCAAGATCCCCCACGTAAGGGGGATTACTGATAATCAAATCATACTGGCGTGATGGCTTTAATTCAGCCCATAGATCTGATTTAATAAGCGTCAGCTCATCTCCGAGCAAATGTTTGTTTTTATTGATCTGTGCGACGCTTAAAGCTTTATCACTGATATCTACGGCATCAACTTCAGCCCCTTCAAACGTCATTGCCAGCACAATCGCGATACAGGCACTGCCAGTACACATATCCAGAATACGTTCGACCGAATCTGCATCCTGTAACCAGGGAGCAAATTGGCTATCAATTAATTCGGCAAAGGGGGAGCGGGGAATAAGGACACGTTCATCGACATAAAAAGGCAGGCCAGCAAACCAGGCTTCATGTGTCAGATAGGGAACAGGTACCCGTTCTTCAATTCGCTGTTTGACCAACTGCAGTAAAGCCTGTTTTTCAGCACTACACAGCCGTGCATCGAGAAACAATTCCGGTAATTCAGTTACCGGAAGTTTCAGGCTATGCAAAATCAGTTGCGTGGCTTCATTAAATGCGTCGGTATTGCCATGACCAAAAAATAATCTGGCTTCTTCAAACCGTGAGGTGGTCCAGCGCAGAAAATCACGCAAGGTACTGAGTTCAGCCTCAGCGGCTTGATAATTGATTGTCATTAATGCGCAGTAATATCAACAAAATGGCCGGCAATTGCGGCGGCTGCCGCCATTGCCGGACTTACCAGATGCGTACGACCACCTTGCCCCTGTCGACCCTCAAAATTGCGATTAGATGTGGAGGCACAATGTTCACCTGCCTCCAGACGATCTGCGTTCATTGCCAGACACATCGAGCAGCCAGGATCTCGCCATTCAAAGCCTGCTTCTACAAAGATTTTATCCAGACCTTCCTGTTCAGCCTGTTGTTTCACCAATCCCGAGCCCGGAACAACCATCGCTTGTTTCACCGTAGCAGAAACTTTTCCGCCTTTAATTGCAGCAGCAGCCTCGCGTAAATCTTCAATACGTGAGTTGGTACAGGAACCGATGAAGACTCTATCCAGACGGATCTCCTGAACTGGCTGGTTCGCATTCAATCCCATGTATTTCAATGCTTTTAGCATGCCATTGCGTTTAACAGCATCACTTTCTGCAGTGGGATCTGGAATGTTGGCATCAACTGGAACCACCATTTCCGGGGAGGTGCCCCAGGTAACCTGAGGTTTGATTTGGTTGGCCTCTAGTACCACGACCTTATCAAAATGGGCATCAGCATCGCTGTGTAAGTCACGCCAGGCTGCAACGGCTTTATCCCAGTTTTCTCCCTTAGGGGCAAAAGGACGATCTTTCAGATAATTAATGGTTGTGTCATCTACAGCGATCATTCCTGCACGGGCACCGGCTTCAATTGTCATATTGCACACGGTCATCCGACCTTCCATGGAGAGAGCCTGAATGGCTTCACCAGCAAATTCAATGGCGTAGCCGGTACCGCCAGCCGTACCAATTTCACCGATAATGGCCAGAACGATATCTTTGGCTGTAATACCTGGGTTTACATGTCCTTCGACTTTGACCAGCATGTTTTTGGATTTGCGTTGAATCAGACATTGCGTTGCCATCACGTGCTCAACTTCCGAGGTGCCGATACCAAAAGCCAATGCACCAAAAGCACCATGGGTAGAGGTATGCGAGTCCCCACACACTACTGTCATACCGGGTAGGGTTGCGCCCTGTTCAGGGCCGACAACATGCACAATACCCTGACGTAAATCATTCAGGCCAAACTCAGTAATACCAAATTGCGCGCAGTTTTGATCCAGCGTTTCAACCTGTAACCGTGAAATCGGATCAGCAATACCCTGTTCGCGATGGCTGGTTGGAACATTATGATCGGGTGTTGCCAGAATTGAATTCAATCGATATGGAATACGGCCCGCCAGGCGCAAGCCTTCAAAAGCCTGCGGAGAGGTGACTTCGTGAACCAAATGACGATCAATATAAATCAGCGCAGTACCATCCTGTTCGCTGCGGATAACATGTTGATCCCATAATTTGTCATAAAGTGTTTTGACGGACATAAATCTCAGAACCGGTTTAATTTAAATAGCTGAACATTATACCGTTTTGAGACACCAGAACGACAGACATAAAAAAACGGGCAACCCGAAGATTGCCCGTTTTTGTTTTACTGCTAAGGACAGTGGTTATTCCATATTAGCGTGTCTATATTTCATTTCTTCTTCTGGAATTCCTTTCTCATGAATTAAATGAGAAACGATGGCTTCCAGGAAAATCAAAGTAGACAATTCAAACATGGTTCCCATTGGCATGCCCTTTGTTGGGGCAAAGCTATTATCAGTACCAATCTGAATTGTTTTATCTGCGATATCACCAATCGTTGAACTGGATTTTGAGCAAATCAAAACCACTTTAGCGTTCTCAGATTTAGCTTTATTCGCAAATGAAACCAGCTGTGTTGTTTCACCAGAACCCGAAATAACGATTAACAAATCGCCTTCACGGATACTAGGCGTACTGATTTCACCTTGAACATAGACAGTATAACCACTATGCATCAGCCTCATACCCAGGAAGTTGCCTACCAGTCTTGAACGACCTGCGCCAGTGATGAAGATACGCTTGGCATCATCACACATAGCAACAAATTCGGCTTCAAGTGAACTGTCAGTTGCTTTCAGAATATCAGTGATTTTGTTTACAACTAGATCACGATGCATTGTCATTTTACTAATCCTTATGCTGCGTCAACCAATGCACGCAGTTCTTTAGCAGATTCTGCTGGAGAAGGTGCGCCATAGATTGCAGCACCAACAACAACGATATCAGCACCAGCACGAACTGTGCTTTGGATGGTGTCTTTGTTGATACCACCAGCAACAGAAACTTTAACATTCAGACCCAGACCAGCGATGGTTTTCAGATCTTCGAATGGAGTTTGACCAGCAGCTTGAGCGTCCAGACCAGTGTGAACACCGATGATGTGCGCGCCGTTGGCAGCAGCTTGTTTTGCAACAGCAGATTTGTCTTCAACACCGATCAAATCGATTTGAGCTTCTGCATTATTAGCGTTTGCAGCTTTGATAACACCTTTCATGGTCGCTTCATCAGAAGCACCCAATACAGTAGTGATATCACCACCAGCTTCAAAGAAAGGAGTTGCTTCGTATTCACCAGCATCCATAGTTTTCAGGTCAACCAGAATTTTCTTGTCTGGGTGAGCAGCTTTCAGAGCTTTAACTAATTTCAGACCGTTGTATTTGATGCAAGGTGTACCGATTTCCAGAATATCGACGTAAGGTGCGACTTGTTCAGCCAGCGCCATAGTTGCGTCAAAATCCAATGAATCCAGAGCCATTTGAATTTCAGCCATGTGTATTTACTCCTAAAAATTTTAATAAAAATTATTGCCACGCTTCGCAGTGCGGGCGGGACTATAGTTCAGAATTTGGCGATAAGTCAATTGAGCCAAAATCTGTTGAATCAGGTTGCGGATGATCCGCAACCTGATTGCAGATTGCTAATCAATAATTAGCTTTCCAGATTTGCCAGACGTGTAGCCAGCAGTTCTTCCAGTGATTCCAGTGCTTTGGCAAAACCATCAATACCTTCTGACAGTTTTTCTGCCGCCATGCGGTTTTCTGCATGCATGGCATCGAAAGTGGCTTTGTCCAAATTCAGTTCTGCAACATCAGATTGAGCTGCAACTTCTGGAGACAGTTTACGCTCCAGAGTGCCTTCTGTGTTTTGTAATTCATCCAGCAGTGCGGGTGAAATGGTCAGCAAGTCAACGCCCGCCAATTCAGTAATTTCACCAACGTTACGGAAACTTGCACCCATAACTTCAGTGTTATAACCAAATTTTTTGTAGTAGCTGTAAATTTCAGTGACTGACAAAACGCCTGGATCTTCGTTTGATGGATAAGAATCACGACCAGTATCTTTTTTGTACCAATCGAGGATACGGCCCACAAACGGAGAAATCAGGGTAATGCCATTTTCTGCACAGGCTACGGCTTGATGCAAACCAAACAGCAGTGTCAGGTTACAATGAATACCTTCTTTTTCCAAAACGGCTGCAGCCTGAATGCCTTCCCATGTAGAAGCAATTTTGATCAGAATACGATCACGTGAAACACCCGCTGCTTCGTATTGTGCAATCAGGTCACGACCTTTGGCGATAGTGGCTTCAGTGTCATAAGAAAGACGTGCATCTACTTCAGTAGAGACACGACCTGGAATGATTTCCAGAATTTTCAGACCAAAGGATACGGCCAAACGGTCAAAAGCCAGAGAGACAACCTCAGATGCAGGTGCATCAGCGCCAAGCGATTGACGTGCTGCTTTCAATGTATCGTCAACAATACCTTGATACTGTGGCATTTGTGCTGCAGCAGTAATCAGTGATGGATTAGTTGTTGCATCACGCGGAGTGTATTTTTCAATTGCTTGAATATCACCCGTATCAGCAACAACGACGGTCATTTGCTTTAATTGATCAAGTAAATTCGCCATTTTCTTACCTTCTTGAGTTAGTTTTTAGAGCGGTTGAGCTTAATAATTTTAAAGTCACGAAAATGCTTGCCGGTGGAATACCGTGCTAATTCCCTGCCATGCATGTTTTATGGCGGGTATGTTAATTCGTAAAAAAGGGTTCGTTAAGCTTTACTGCGAATGTAACGCTCAACACCGGTTAATGGAGCAGCGTTAGCTTTACTGCGAATATATTTTTCAACACCTGTTATTGATTTATTTGCTGACAGTTGGTTGCGAATATATTTTTCAACCCCAGTTAATTTTGAACTGCTTTGTGATTGGTTGCGAATGTAACGTTCTACACTGGTCAAACCATCATTTGTCTTTTTCGGTGCTGCTGCAGTTTTTTGTTCCGGCTTGCAACAACTATTGTTGTCAGATGAAAACAAGCCATTAAAAAAGCTGCAGATTGAAGCAAAAAATCCTTTATCACTCATGATTATACCCCTGTTACATTCTTAACCCCATCTGCCCAACATGATGAGGTTGGTGCAACGGGTAAATTACTATTTTAGATCCTGTGTGGCAAGCCAGCAGGTTTGCAGACTACGGATTATAATCACGCTCTGCTGTTTTTGACCAATTTATCTGCATGGACAATAACTTACTACCGGCAGGACTTGCACAGCAAAATCCCGGATGAGTCAGCGAAGCGTAAAAAAAACGAGTGGCACAGGGCCACTCGCTCTTATTCATGCTACTGTTTGTTCTGCTTACGCAGCATCAACCAGTGCGCGCAGTTCTTTAGCAGATTCTGCTGGTGAAGGTGCGCCGTAAATTGCAGCACCAACGACAACAATCGTTGCGCCTGCTTGAATGGTTTTCTGGATAGTGTCTTTGTTCAAGCCACCCGCAACAGAAATACGTACACCCAGATTCAATGAGGCAATATCTTGCAGATCAGCAAATGGTGTTTGACCGGCAGCTTGCGCATCCAAACCAGTGTGAACACCAATGATTTGCGCACCGTTTTTAGCGGCTTCAGTTGCAACAGCTTTTTTGTCTTTAACGCTGATCAAGTCAATTTGAGCTTCTGCATTGTTAGCATTGGCTGCTTTGATAACGCCGCCCATTGTTGCTTTATCTGAAACGCCCAGAACAGTACAGATATCTGCGCCTGCTTCATAGAATGGCGTTGATTCGTACTCGCCCGCATCCATTGTTTTCAGGTCAACCAGAATCAGGTTGTTAGGGAATTTGGTTTTCAGTGCAGTGACGATTTCCAAGCCATTGTATTTGATGCAAGGAGTACCAACTTCCAGAATGTCGACATAAGGTGCAACTTGTTCTGCCAATGCGAGAGTTTGATCGAAGTCCAGAGAATCCAGAGCCATTTGGATAAGTGCTTTTGCCATGCTGACATGCTCCTAATAATTGATTTAATTTGTGGTTTTACGTTGAAAATACGCTCGCAGACTATAAAGCACAAGGTTCATTTATGTCAATTTTTCCGGGTTTTAACCGATTTTCGCGTTTGTTTATAACTGGACAGTCTATTTTGTTCTGTGCGACGCTTTTTGGCGTTTCACTTTAATTACACTATTTGATAAGCAGGTAATCATGCAAACAATCAACGACCTGGGTGCATTCATCATCGATATGGATGGTGTCTTATGGCAGGGAAGCAAACCATTGCCGGGATTAATAGAATTTTTTTCTACGTTGCGCGCCAAAAAAATTCCATTTGTGCTCGCGACAAATAATGCCAGTCTGACGCAACAGCAATATCTAAAAAAACTGGCAGATATGGGCGTTGAGGTGTCAGCCAACGAGATTCTGACCTCCAGTATGGCGACTGCCCGTTATCTGGTTGATACCTTGCCAGCAACGAAACGACGGGTATTTGTCATCGGCGAGTCTGGTCTTATAGAACCTTTGCAACAGCAGGGTTTTACCGTGACCTCAACCTATTATCCTAGTGAACCTGATGCAGAAACGGATGATATCTGGGCGGATATTGTGGTTTCTGGTTTGGATAGGCAACTGAACTGGAACAAATTGGCCACGGCAACCTTAAATCTCCGGGCTGGTGCAGAATTCTATGCGACTAACGCCGATACGACCTTACCCACTGAATTGGGTGAAGTTATGGGAAATGGTGGTGTGCTGGCAGCATTAACCGCAGCGACAGGGATTGAGCCCATTGTCATTGGTAAACCTGAACCCATTTTGTATCAACAAGCTTTTGAAATTCTGGGTACTGATAAACATAATACAATCGCCATCGGTGACCGATTGAACACAGATATTTTAGGGGCCGTGAATGCCGGTATGCGCAGTATTATGGTGCTAACGGGAGTGTCATCTGAAGCTGATCTGGCGGAGATTGATTACAAACCGGATTGGGTTTTCCAGGACATTCAGGAAATAACAGCGTTATTAAAACAGCTCTAAAGAGAGAGGAGTGAGAGAATGAAAAAAATAATTAATCACGTTGATAATCTGCTTGATGAAAGCCTGAATGGCTTTGCCAAAGCACATCAGGATATCGTTTCGCTACAACAGCAGCCTGCATTTATACGTCGTGCAACTATTTCAACAGAACCAAAAGTTGCAGTTATCTCTGGCGGTGGTTCAGGCCATGAACCACTGCATACCGGACTGGTAGGCAAAGGTATGCTGGATGCCGCCTGCCCGGGACAGATCTTCACCTCTCCGACACCGGATCAAATGCTGGCCGCGGCAGAATCCGTTGAAAATGGCGCGGGCGTGTTGTTTATCGTTAAAAATTACGCTGGCGATGTGATGAACTTTGAAATTGCCGCTGAAATGCTGGAATGTCAGCACGAAACAGTATTGGTAAAAGATGATGTTTCGTTACCTGAAGCCCATAGCACTGGCCGTCGAGGTGTTGCGGGAACCTTGATTGTTGAGAAAATGGTCGGTGCTGCGGCTGAGCAAGGTAAAGATTTAAACCAGTGTAAAAATCTTGGTGATCGTGTAGCCAATAACACCGCATCAATGGGCTTTGCGTTAACCAGTTGCACTGTTCCAGCCGCAGGTCGGCCAACTTTTGAGCTCAGTGAAAACGAAATTGAAATGGGCGTGGGTATCCACGGCGAAAGAGGGCGCGAACCGATGACCATGAGCTCCGCCGAAGAGCTGGTTCAACATGTCACCGCGGCGATTGATAAAGAATTAAATCCTCAACCAGGACAACAGGTGCTTTTGCATGTAAATGGCTTTGGTGCGACGCCATTGATGGAGCTTTATCTGGTGTTCGATTTAGCCGCTAAATTCTGGGAAGAAAAAGGTGTTGAAATCAAACGCTCTTTAGTGGGTAACTACACAACATCTCTCGACATGGCTGGTTGCTCGGTAACACTAACATTACTGGATGAAGAAATGACTGCCTTATGGGATGCCCCCGTGCATACCGCAGCACTTCGTTGGGGCTGTTAAAAGAGTTAACCACAGAGACACAGAGGGCACAGAGATAGTGATAGATTTCTAGATGGTAATGTCTCAAGGAGGAGACTTATGAGTAATGAGTTAACAGGTGAAATTATTGGTGCGGCAATTGAGGTGCATCGTCAAATCGGGCCAGGTCTTTTAGAAACTATTTATGAGGAATGCCTTATAAGTGAGTTGCAAAATAAGGGATTAAAACTTTCAAGTCAGCATTCACTGCCGATAATCTACAAAGGAAAGCAACTAAATTCAGTCTATCGACTCGATTTGCTGGTTGAAAATGAAGTTATCGTGGAGTTAAAAACTGTAGAGAGCCTCTCAGGACTCCATAAGGCTCAACTTTTAACTTATCTGAAACTAGCAAAGCTCAGATATGGTTTATTACTCAACTTTAATGTTCCAATGATGCGACAAGGCATCGTGAGACTGCTAAACGATTAACTCTTTATTCTGTATGTTTTTTTTATTCTCTGTGCCCTCTGTGTCTCTGTGGTTAATGATTTTCAATAATCACATCAGCAATAGCACAGAGCATCAGCTGGCTGGTGCGGGCGCCGGCATCGATATGTCCCCGGGCGCGTTCACCCAGGAATGAAGCGCGGCCTTTGGTGGCGAGCATCTCTTTGGTGGATTCCATTCCTTCGATCGCCGCTGTTTTCATCTGTTCCAGTGCTACTGGTAATGCCTCATGATTCACCAGGCTTTGTTGCAGGCTTGCCGCGGCAGGAATCAAAGTATCCAGCATGGTTTTCTCACCGATATCCGCTTTGCCGCGGGCTTTAACGGAACCCACACCGGCCTGAAAAATATCGGCCATACTGGCGAAATCTACCGATTTGTCTTTAGCTTGCTTGCCCATCGTGACAAACATCGACCCAAACAGTGAGCCAGAGGCCCCGCCCATGGTGGACATCAGTGTCATGCCGATTTTGCTCAATGCAGCAGCTAACTCCATTTGTTCTATTTCATCGATATTTTTTAATAGAGCCTCAATTCCCCGTTGCAGGTTGATCAGATGATCGCCATCACCAATAGCCTGATCCAGTTGAGCGATTTCATCGGCATGCCGATCAATGGTGTCTTTAATCGACTGGATAAAGGGGGATAATGAAATACGGGTAGATGACATACAAACCTCATATTATCGGAATGCCAATAAGCTTAGGGGAGTTGAGCAGGTTTGAAAACCCGAAATCTTAATCTTTAATGCTGATTATGCTGTGAAGTGCAGAAGCAAAAAAAAGCCCCAACCCGAAGGTTGAGGCTTTTTATCAGTTTTAAACTAAACCAGAAGGTTTAGAAAATAACTGCTTACCAACTGATGAAACCACCGATAGCCAGAACATCAACTTCATCTTCGTCAGATTGAAGGTGGTATTCAGTTTCCATGCGTGAGTATTCAGCAACCAATTTCAGGTTAGCTGTAACATCATGGTAAACACCAATGGTGTACATTGAGTTTGTATCTAAATCACCAAAGTTCGATCCAGCAGCAGCTGAGTCATCACGCTCAAGCGTAGATTCACCGTATGAACCAGCGACAAAGGTTTGTCCACCAAAACGGTAACCTAATTGCGCGTAATAACCATCGCCGTCACGGGCATCAGAACCACCGTTTTTGAATGCTCCAAGACCTAAACCACCAATACCTTGGCCTTTGCCATCGTAGTAGGCAGCTACAGCTTCAAAACCACCTAGTACTAATTGACCACCGACGGTATAAGCATTAGCTTTAATGCTATCTAAATTTGCATAGCTAACTTTTTGAGTCATGCCATCTAACCACAATTTAGCTGAACCGCCATCAAATGCAGTGCCGTAGCTTAAAGAGGCTTCATAACGTGCATCTTTTTCATATCCAGCCGCATCACGAGCTTCTAAGAAGTCATCACCATCGGCAACAGCTAAAGCAACTTTGAAACCAGCCATATCGACTGAAGTCCAGCGAATTTGTGAACGCCAGTTAGCGTACTCATAACCCCAACCAATACGACCTAAAGAGGTAGTACCTGTGTTTTGATCATTAGCAGCAATAACGCTGGTTGCACCAACACCATATAAAGTTTGATCTAACAAAATGTTGTTAGCTGCATAAAGACCTAAGCCTTTACCTAACATGATCTGACCGAAAGCACCGTCTACTGTCGCAAATGCTTCACGTTGCTCCATGTTACCGCTTGCATTACCATTGTCGCTATTAAAATAGCTGCCATTGTTTGTAGATGGGGAGATTGAAACACGCGCTGCAACAGTCAAACCATTAATTTCTGGAGCTTTAACATTGAAACCAAAGAAAGTTGGTAACAGGCCGTTCGCTACGCCTTGGTTGTTTTGATCGTAGGCGCCATTCGCGCTGTCTTGATCTGAAGCGATGAAGAACTGGTTGATGTTACCGTCAACGCTGAATTCATATCCGTTTTCGCCGCCAACAACGATTGTAGCGTTAGCTGCGCCGGCTGCTGCGAATGCCGCTGCGCCGACTAATGTAGCAAGTGTAGTTTTTTTCATGTCTGTTCACCTTCTAGTTGTTAACAGATTACTTTAAGTATCTCTCGTAACCGGAATGTTTCGCGGTTAAGAGTGTATTTTCCACATCTACAAAACCTTTGCAACACTTTTACAACAAAAAAATGTGAATTTGGTCATTTAGATACGAATGTGTGTTTTTTTTACCACAGCGAAGGTTTTCTATCTATATATGTAGGGCAAAAACGAAATTAACCACGGAGGCACAGAGGGCACAGAGATTTGATAGATATTTATCCGCAGATTACGCAGATTTTCGCAGATATTAAAGGTGCTTTCATTGAGGTAGCTTTGTAGCCAGCCTATGTTTGGATATTAAAGTTAACCATGGAGACACAGAAACCAAGAAGCCCCGTTTAAATAGTTGTCATCGCAGCGTAAGTTGGGTTGAACCAGTGAAACCCAACATCACCCATTCTTCAGCGCCTGAATTAATCAAAATCAATCTAGCTCTGTTGATAGGCCGAAGAGCCAGTCAATTAAGTTTTTAATGCCTAATCTGCGTTCATCTGTGAAATCTGCGGATTACATTTCTTACTACTAATATTCAGGGGACAGCGGCTTTAGCTCTAAAATGTAATCTCGTGCCCCCTGTACCTCTGAGGTGAATATTCATATCTAATGAAGAGGGTTGCGGCCAACAAGACAACTTTATATCTGCGAAAATCTGCGTAATCTGCGGATAAATATCTATCAACACTCTGTCATCAGTGGTTTGTTATCAAAGGCAGGAATAACAGCCAATAAAAAAGCCCGGGTTGCAATGCAAACCGGGCTTTGAATTCGATGGTGGCTCGACCTGGAATCGAACCAGGGACACAGGGATTTTCAATCCCTTGCTCTACCAACTGAGCTATCGAGCCAACAAGGTGCGGTATTAAACCTGCACGCGTGCTTGCTGTCAAGTCATGTTCAGCATCCCGGGAATTTCTCCTTGTGGCATTTAGACAGCCATGCTGTAATGACGGGCAGTTTTGCATCGGGGCAGCAAATAAAAATGAATTCCAGTCAGCGTATTTTATTGTGGATCGTCAGTGTTTTAGCGATAGTTGCAGCACTTTATTTTTTATCGCCATTACTTGATTCACTTGTCCCTGCAGAGAAACATCTTGTTGACGATCATGATGACAATGATAGTGATGACGAGGTGGAGAATCATCAGTTTGCGCTGTCGGTTGAGTTAACCGAAGCCGCACAGAAAATGGCCTCCATCGAAAGTCAGACGTTGATGGAAAGTTTCTATACCCCCGAAATACGAGCTATGGCAGTGGTTATACCGACCCGGGAGCTGCAATTAGCCCACTCGCGCTGCTCTGAAGCAAAAATGAACCTTCGTATGGCTAAGGTCAATCAACAGGGGATGAGTAAAGAGTTATCGCGTTTAAAAACGCTTCAGCAAGCCACTGGAAGCGTGGCTTCAAAAGAAGTGAACTATGCGCAAACTAATTTATCGCTCGCTCAGGCTGAATCCGAGTTAAAACAGCAACTAGTAGACAATTGTCACGCTGAAGTTCGTCAGCAATGGCCTCAACCCGTTGCGGATTGGATTATTAACGGTGGAGAACAATTCAATCTGCTGATGTCACGCAAACAGACTCTTCTTAAAGTCACGTTGCCACCAAAACAAAGCTTATCCCAGCGTGTTGATACCCTACGTTGGCAGCAAACCAACCAGCAACATAATGTAGGTCAGGCGCAACGGCTTGCCGCTGCCATCAGTGTCGATCCGGTGTTAAGTGGCGAGACCTGGTTTTTTCTGAACAAATCATCCTCTTTGCAGGAAGGTGCAAAGTTACAGGTATGGGTGCCTACTGAGCAGGGTGCATTTTCAGCGGTGCTGATTCCGTATCAGTCAGTGGTCTGGTACGCGGGCCAGCCATGGGCCTATTTGCGCATGGATGATCAGCGTTTTCAGCGTATTTCGTTACTGAATGGTCATGACTCGGTGGAAGGTATTTATCTGCAGGAGGGATTCCATCCAGGTGATGCGGTTGTGACCTCAGGTGCTCAGACATTGTTATCAGAAGAGTTCAAATGGCAAATTCATGATGAAGACGATGATGATGACTAGCCAAATCATCAGTACCTCCTTATTCGATAATTAACAGGAACACGGATGCTTTCTCATTTAGTTGCCTTTTCGGTTCGTGCCCGCGGTGTGGTATTGGCATTAGCGTTATTAATGTTGGGCTATGGTTCCTATCAGCTCTACAAAGCCAGTCTGGATGTGTTTCCAGAGTTTGCTCCGAAGCAGGTCATTATTCAGACTGAAGCGTCAGGATTTACCGCCGAGCAGGTGGAAACCCTGGTGACGCAACCGATTGAAAACGCACTGGGTGGTCTTCCGGATGTGATGTTTGTACGTTCAGCTTCGACGCCCGGATTGTCCGTTGTGATCATTACCTTTGAAGATCGAAGCGATATTTATCTTAACCGCCAGTTGGTGTCTGAGCGGTTGATGCCAGCACAGGGACAATTACCGCAGGGCGTTGGGCCCGCTTTAATGGTGCCCCTGGAATCTTCTTCCGGCACCATCATGACCATCGGGTTAACATCCGATCAGCAGAGCCTGATGCGACTGCGGGAAATGGTGGACTGGACATTAACCCCCAGATTGCTTGCCGTTGACGGGGTAGCTGATATCAATGTGTTTGGTGGTGCAGAGAAGCAAATGCAGATCCAGCTCGATCCGCAAAAACTGGCTTTATACCAGCTGTCGCCCATGGATATCGTTACAGCTGCCCGGGAAGCTACTGTATTACAAGGCAGCGGATTTATTGAAAACAGTAACCAGCGCATGATGTTGCAAGTGGTCGGATTCCCAGTGAGTGCTGAAACAATGGCGAAAGTAGTCATTCGTCAGCAGGGACAGTCTGTGCTGCATTTGGGTGATGTGGCAACCATCGAATATGGCCCAGCACCCGCCATCGGCGGCGCCGCAGTCAGTGGTGAACCTGGCATTGTATTGATGGTAATCGGTCAATATAAAGCCAATACTCTGGCAGTAACCCAAGCCATCGAAACGGCGTTGAATGAGTTTCGTGATGGGTTTGAAGTCGATGGTATTGAGTTACATGCCGATTTATTCCGTCCGGCTAATTACATTCAAACTTCCCTGGCGAATATCCAACATCATCTGCTGGTCGGTGGTAGTCTGGTGCTGTTAGTGCTGTTTTTATTCCTGTTCAATTTGCGCACGGCGATTATTTCGATGACAGCCATACCGCTGTCATTGTTTGCTGCGTTGATAGTGCTGCTGGAATTCGGGGTCAACATCAATATTATGGTGCTGGGTGGTTTGGCTATCGCGCTGGGTGAAGTGGTTGATGATGCGATTATTGATACCGAGAATATTTTCCGACGGCTGCGTGAAAACGCCGCTTTAAAAGAACCCCGCCCAGTGATTCAGATTGTCTATGAAGCCTCAATGGAAGTCCGTGGTTCGGTTGTTTATGCCAGTTTAATTGTGATGCTGGTTTTTGTGCCTTTATTAACTCTGGGCGGAGTGGCTGGACGAATGTTCGAGCCATTAGGTCAGGCTTATATTCTGGCGATTCTGGCTTCGTTACTTGTGGCGTTAACGGTCACACCGGCTTTATGTCATACGTTACTTAGTCGGATTGGGGTTACCCGAACTTCTGAGCCACCACTGATCCACTGGCTGCAAATCCTCTATGGCCGCGTCTTAAAAGTCACATGTCAATTTCCCAAACTGATGATAATCAGCGTATTGGTGTTGTGTGTTGCTGGAGCCAGTTTATTGCCTTTTTTTGGTGGACGTTTCCTGCCAGAGCTGCGTGAGGGGCATTACATTATTCACACCGCAAGTGTGCCCGGTACCTCGCTGGAGGAATCCTTGCGAATTGGCGGGTTGATTGAACAGCAGGTAGCTGCAATACCTGGGGTACGAGCCACATCACAATGGGCAGGACGTGCAGAGCGCGGCGCCGATACATTTGGCACCCATTACAGTGAATATGAAGTGGACCTGGAGCCTCTTTCGGGGCCTGAGCAACAAGTTATTCTGGATGAAATTCGTGAAATTCTGGAAGCGTTTCCGGGCATCAGTTCTGAAGTAAACACCTTCCTGACCGAGCGGATTGATGAAACCATTTCCGGTTATACCTCGCCGGTGGTAGTCAATATATACGGCTATGATCTGGATGCACTTGATTATAAAGCGCGCGAAGTGGCTGAGGTGATGGCGGATATTGAGGGAGCCACAGATATCCAGTTGCGTGCTCCGCCGGGGGAACCCCAGCTGCAATTACGCATTAAACTCGAAGAATTACCTCAGTGGGGTCTGCAGCCCGCGACGGTAATGCAGAATATCAAAGCAGCATTTGATGGTATTCAGGTTGGGCAGATATCTGAGGGGAACCGTTTGTTTGATATTCGCGTGGTGTTGCCACCCGACTTGCGTGAACAGCCACATCAGATTCTGAGTATGCCATTACGTACTTCAGATAACAGGATGTTGACTCTGGGGGATGTCGCTGAGTTACAACAGGTTTCCGGCAGACATGCGATTCTGCATCATGGGGCTCAGCGATTGCAAACGATTACCTGTAATGTCACCGGACGCGATTTACGTTCATTTTTCCAGGAACTGCAACAACGGGTCCATGAGGATGTGCAGTTCGATGCAGATACCTATCCCGAGTTTACCGGTACAGCTGTTGCTGAGGCTGAATCACGTAAGGATCTGATGATTCATTCCGTTCTGGTTGGACTCATCGTAATCATTTTATTGTATATGGCACTGCGCAGTGTGCGTAATACCTGGCTGGTGTTACTGAATTTACCCTTTTCGCTATTGGGTGGTGTGGTGGCAGCCTGGGTAACAGGAGGGGTGCTATCGATTGGTTCGCTGGTGGGGTTTGTGACGCTGTTTGGCATTACCCTGCGAAATGCCATTATGCTGGTCTCACATTATCAGCATCTGATTGAACATGAGGGTAAGGCCTGGGTGATGGAAACCGCTATTCAGGGAGCGCTGGAGCGTCTGCCATCGATTTTAATTACGGCGCTGGTCACGGCGTTGGCGATGTTGCCAATAGCAATTAACGCCGACAGCCCGGGTCGCGAAATTATGGGGCCGATGGCGGCCATTATTATCGGCGGGCTGATTTCATCAACGTTGCTGACTTTACTGGTATTGCCCAGTGTGATGCTTCGATATGGTGAGTTTAACAAGCAACGACTCACTCAAACGGAAACCACCATGCAAAGGCAATAATGCCAAGCACAATCAGGATCAAAATAATTTCAACAATCATCAGCGACCGATAGCAAAAGTTTCTGTTGTATTGTTGCGTTGCTCAGCAAAGAATTGGTAAATCTGTTTAATTTCATCACTGGAAAAGCGGATTAAAATCAGTTCCTGTCCGGGACGGATCAGGTCAGGATCATAGCCCATGGTGTGAGTGTTGAAGTTATAAACGTAACTGGTCGATACTTTATCATGCAGGATCTTGCCTAAAAATGAACTTAGTCCGGTGGGCAACGGTTCATCTGCATCCGCCGGAATCAGTACACTGACTTTTTGGTCTGAGCCATCTCGCTGCAGGCGGATTCCCTGTCGAAAATTGCGAATCAAGCCGGTCTGGATAATACCCCAGAGACCTTGAATATCTTCTTCCGTTACCCGGTGCAGATAAAACAGACTGTCCTGCATTTCTTCTGAATCACTATCAATTAAGTCGGCGATATCCAGCTTTTGTACACCACGACTGATGGTGACGGAAATTTCCTGATCCTCTGGAATACCTGACTCGGCCAGCTCGCTTGCTTTAAGCTGTTTGACCTGTTTCTGCTGACGGATTTGAGTTACTGGCGCCTGGTGATCAATATCTTCACGTTTTAACAGCTCTACCAGCGGGGCGGTAATGGTCTCGCCCTGTTCAGTCACGATGGTAATCGGCGCGATATGATCCTCTTCCTGAGTTTCCAATTCCTGCAAGGTGGTATCTTCACGGGTTTCTTCGGTATAGCGAAGGGTTACCGGGGTATCATCGCTGAGCGATTTGTCATCCATCAGACTTTTTAATGTGGTGACGCGTTGTTCGAGTTCTGGCAGAGCAATAATGCTGTCCGGGCGGACAAACATATCGTCATATTCATTAATAATGATCGTATCTGCATCAGACTTCGCCAGATTATCTACAAATGCTTCTGCTTCCTGTTCCCGAATGGTTTCACTATCCGGAACATCATCAGCGGAGCGAATAATTTCCAGCGGTAAATCAGGTTCGATTACTTCTATCGGCGGGTCGACGGTTAATTCACTTCGATTTGGCGGCGCATCACTCCATAACAGATAGCCAAACAGTAATATCACGATAACAGCGAGTATTGCCGCGATGATTGTGGAACCTGTACGGGTTCGATCCATTTGAAAACCGCCTCAGTGCATGTTTAATCAGTCCGAGAATAAGCTACCAAGTGTCGCCAGATCAAGTTCTCGACACCATGGCTTTTCAATGCATTCCGACAGAGTGAGCGTTTTAAGCCATTCTTCTGCCTGCTGAGGTGGAATCTTATCTGAGGTTTTCAATAATTCCGAGAGACAACGACCAAGAACCGCTGCATCAATATCATCCTTACAGACAGCCACAATAACTGCAGACACCACTGTCTTCAGATCCAGCTGTGCCAGTGCAATGGGAATATTTTTGATGATTACAGCATTTTCTGTCGGTTGTAACTCAAAGCCGAATGAGTTTAGTAATTTCTGTTGTTTTCCAACGCTGTTTAACTGGACATCACTGCATGGATGACTGAGTGGTACCAGAATCGGCCTGCTTTTCAAAGGCAGCTGTTTTAGCCGCTCGCTGAATTGTTGCCTGCGCGAACTGGAGAGCGCTTTTGGAAGATCAATCAGATAATGCTGTTGTTGAAAGCGTATCCAGACATAGCGTTGGTGCAAAATCTGTATTAACTGAATAGCATCATTTGAGTCAGTCTGGTTAATGGATACCGGCCTACGGACAGGATTCTCTGGAGGAGGTGTGACAAGATCATGTCTTTGATAGGCAGAGGCCGTTTCTGCAACCCATGGGGTATTTGTCGGGGATGGTGTTTGTGCTGGGCCGGTGATTATTTGTTGCTGTAATTGATCTTTTACCGCTCGATGTATTAATCCATGAATCAGCCGGGTTTCGCGAAAGCGAACTTCATGTTTGGTGGGATGCACATTCACATCCACCCGATCCAGTGGAATCGTCATATATAAAACATAGGCTGGATGACGGCCAGCCGGAATCAAATCGGCATAGGCCTGACGCACTATCTGACTGATCAGACGATCCCGTATTATCCGGCCATTAATAAAAAAGTATTGTTGATCAGCTTGAGGACGATGCGCCTCCACATGCCCCAACCAGCCTTTAATCGTGATGATATCAAACTGTTGATCAATCGCTATGGCTTGCTTTACAAATGCCTGACCACAGATTTTGCCAATTCTTGCCAATTGCTGAGACTCAGACTCGGCAATGGGCAGGTTGAGCTTTTGCTGGCCATTTAATTGACACTGAAAGCGTACATCGAAACGGCTTAAAGCAAGTCGCTGCATGGTGGTAAGAATTTGTTGCTGCTCGGTACGCGCGCTGCGTAGAAACCGTCGGCGGGCTGGCAGATTAAAAAACAAATCTCGTACGGCCACGGTGGTGCCTTCTGGATGAACAACGGGTTCCGGTTCTTCTTCCTCGTGATGAATCTGCCAGCCACATTCACTGTCGTGCTGCCGGGAAATCAAACTCAGATTAGAGACTGAGCTGATACTGGGTAAGGCTTCACCACGGAATCCCAAACTAGATATCTGGCTCAGCTGATCACTGGAGGAAATTTTGCTGGTGGCATGTCGGCTCAGTGCCAGACAGAGATCATCAGGATGAATACCTGAGCCGTTATCTCGAACCTGAATCAGTTGACTGCCTGAGCCTTCAATGGTGACATCAATTTCTGTTGCTGACGCATCCAGACTGTTTTCCACCAGTTCCTTGATGACGGATGCCGGGCGTTCGATGACTTCGCCAGCCGCAATCTGGTTGGCAAGTTGTAGGGGCAGGGCATGGATACGTTTCGGCGTCAGCATCGACACAGTTTAACAGCTGCGAACAGCAAATCCGCAGTCAACATCACTCAAGGAATTTTTAAAACGTCACCGACCATCAGTTTGCTGGTTTGCAGATTATTGGTGGATTTCAATTCAGACATATTGACCCGATAGCGTTGTGCAATCGTACTTAGGGTATCGCCGCTACTGACAATATGTTGCTGTGGTTTAACCTGCTGGGTTATCGGGTTTCTCTGGAAATAACTGCGGATACCAGCCAGCATTGCCTGCGCCAGTTTGTTCTGATGATTGACATCATTAAGCTTGCGCTCTTCTTCCGGGTTGGAAATAAACGCTGTTTCCACAAGCACCGAGGGAATATCCGGTGATTTGAGTACCACGAACGCTGCTGATTCAACCCGTTTTTTATGCACTGGCCCAACCCGCTTCAAACCACTTAAAACACTGTTGCCCACTTCCAGGCTGGCTTCCAGACTGGCGGTTTGCGATAAATCCAGTAAGACCGAGGCCAGCAGATCGTCTTTGTCTTCAAGACTGATACCACCTGCAAGGTCAGCAGCATTCTCACGGTCTGCCAGAATCTGAGCCGCCTCACTACTGGCACCGCGTTGTGATAATACATAGACCGAAGATCCTTTGGCGCTGGTGCGCTGAAAGGCATCAGCATGGATGGAAATAAACATATCCGCACCATTTTTTTTGGCTCGCTGAATACGCTGCCTCAGGGTAATGAATTCATCGCGTTCACGTGTCATAAAGGCACGCATACCCGGTTCGTTATCCACCAGTTTTGCCAGCCGACGGGAAATAGCCAGCACCACATCTTTTTCACGAGTGCCTTTTCTGCCAATCGCACCGGGATCACGACCACCATGACCTGGATCGATTGCTATCACGATATCGCGACGGGGCAACATCGGTCGGTTACGCACCGTTGTGTTGGTAGCTGTTTGTTGCGGTGATGGGGGAGTATCAGCTTTTGTAATTTGAGCGGAAGCTTTTTCTTCTGCTTTATCAGTAGCCTTTTCGGGTGATTTTGACGATTTGTTAGTGGCCAGAGCTGTGGCCGGTCCATGTTTTAAATCGACCAGAAGTCGATGCGAGTATTCACCTTCAGGCGCCAAAGTCTGAATCTCATAGTCCGTTTCCTGTTTAAGATCGAAAACCAGGCGATAAGTCTCCTGATCATGCTGGGCATGACGGATTTTCTCGACCACTGCACTGTTAAATGTCGGGGCAATTAATTTTTTGTTTACCTTGGCGGCTTTAAGATCGACAACTAACCGATGCGGATTTGTCAGTGTGAAGCTGGAATATTCCAGTGCTGTATCAAGATCCAGCACCACGCGGGTCAGGTTAGTATTTTGGGATATACGGATATTCTCAACCGAGGCGGCATGCGCATCGACCGTAAACATCAATATTATCAATCCCAATAACAAACGAGACATAGCAAGTTCCAACAAATTACACAGTGCTAGTTTGTGATTGAAGTAATAAAAAATCAAGACTTTTTTCTATATTTTTAATGAGATAGCGAATAAAGCTGAATTAGTTGTGAAGTTTATCGCAGATATCAGAAGCGGCTTCGGAATAAGCCGTAAAAATAACTTCTCGGCCGGAAGTCTGATATTTCAATGAGATAAGCAGGTCGGGTTCTGGTAAAACCCCTGTGCCTTGTTCCGGCCATTCGATTAACGATAGGGCGTTAGTAGAAAAGTAATCTTCTATACCCAGATAGAGCAGTTCTTCCGGAGCAGCGAGACGGTATAAGTCAAAATGGTAAATATCCCGCGCGTTGAGCTGATAATGCTCGACCAGAGTGTAAGTCGGGCTTTTAACTTTACCTGAGTGGCCAAGCGCGTTGAGCAATCCCCGAACAAAAGTCGTTTTTCCCGCTCCCAGGTCACCTTTGAGGTGGATGCAGAATGCTGAATCAGGAAGTAAGGCCGCCAGTTTTGCAGCCAATTCCAGAGTAGCTTGTTCGTCTTCGAGCCAGACCATTAATAGATAAGGTTTGCTAGTCGACGCAGATGTGGCATTAAATCCATTGCCAGTGTGCCGCGTTCACCATCAAGTTCGGCTGCTTTATCCGCCGCCATACCATGAAGTGTGACGCCCACACAGGCAGCATCCATGATTGGAAAATGCTGGGCCAGCAGACCGCCAATGACACCGGCCAACACGTCACCCATACCTCCGCTGCCCATGCCGGGATTACCCCAGGTGGAAAGACGGGTCGGTGCTTCACCGTTGGAAATCAGTGTTCCTGATCCTTTAAGCACCACCACGCCACCATAACGTCGTTGCAGTTCATAAACTGCGGCAAAACGATCCGCCTGAATTTCTTCTGAAGTACAACCTAACAATCGGGCTGCTTCACCCGGATGCGGTGTGAGCACCCAATTATCATGATACTGTGGATTTTTACTCAGCAAATTTAGTGCATCCGCATCCACGACCATCGGCAGATTGGTTTCAATGGCTTTCTGAAATAATGCAACAGCCCATTCACTCTGGCCAAGACCGGGGCCAACAGACAGTGCATTTGCAGGACGCAGCAATTCCTCGAGCTCACTGGCACTCTCAACGCCATAACACATCAATTCAGGTCGGGCCAGATTCAGGATGGGACCGTGTGCACTTCGGGTTGCAATACTGGTTAAACCGGAACCTACACGAGCTCCTGCCTCAGCTGCAACTCGTGCTGCGCCAGGCATACCATGATCGCCACCAATGATAAACAAATGGCCATATAAACCTTTATGACCTGTACGCTCGCGGGGCGCTAATCCAGCCGCATCGTTTTCCAGACTGACCCGACGCGCAATGGGGGTAAATGCTTTATAAATGGCGGATGGGACTTTTAACGAATCAAAGCAGACCTGGCCACAGTAATTGGGGCCTTCGCCGGTAAATAACCCTTTGTTCAGGCCCAGAAAACTTAATGTGATTGTGGCATGAACGGCGGTTCCTAATGCACGGCCGGTGTTAGCATGGATACCGGAAGGGATATCCAGCGCTAAAACCGGTATTCGTTTGGTATGTTCATTGATAGCATTAACCGCTAAGGCGTAGTCACCACTTACTTCTCGACTGAGTCCTATCCCCAAAAGAGCATCAACAATCACGTCTGTGGTAGGTAATTTCTCTTCAAACCGATGAATTTCAACACCGCTGGCAATAATGGCTTCACGGGCAGCAAGGGTTTCCTCGCTCATTTCTTTTTCATCGCCCACCTGAAAAATACTGACACGATACTCTTCGGTTATTGCCTGTCTGGCCAACTCGAAGCCATCGCCACCGTTATTGCCAGTTCCACAAACGACTAAGATACGTTCTGCCTGAGGCCAATAACTTTTTATAGCACCTAAAGCAGCAGCGCCAGCACGTGACATTAATTTTGCTGACGAAATATTATGTTGCTCTGTGACAATACGTTCCAGCTCACGGGTCTGTTCTGCAGTGTAAAGTTCATGTGGCAAAGTCGACATAAAATAATATCCCGATGAAAAAATTCAGTTCACTATAATAGACCGCATGGTCGATTCAAATACAGTGCAGTTATCCCGAGCACTTTTAAATGATATGCAGATATGGGCGCGTTCGCTTGGCTTTCAACAGCTGGGTGTCAGTGATATTGACCTGTCTGCCGCAGAAGATCAATTGCAACAATGGTTAGCGCGCGGCTTTCATGGTGAGATGGAATTTATGCAACGCCATGGCAGTTTGCGAACCCATCCTGAAGAGTTAGTGCCCGGAACCATCCGGGTTATAACCGCCAGAATGGATTACTGGCCGGAAACCGCTGCCGATGCGTGGCAGGTGATGGGCGAGAGCGAATTGGGTTTTATCTCCCGTTATGCACTGGGTCGGGATTATCACAAACTGATACGTAAGCGTTTACTTCGGCTTTCGCAGCGAATTGAGGAGGCCGTTGGTGCAATGGGGTATCGGGTTTTTACCGACAGCGCACCGGTGATGGAAAAAGCCCTGGCACAGAAATCCGGGCTGGGTTGGGTTGGCAAACATACCAATGTGTTAAACCGGCAAAACGGTTCATATTTCTTTTTAGGCGAAATTTACACCGATCTGCCTTTGCCACTGACAGAGCCGGTATCTGATCATTGTGGTTCCTGCACTGCCTGTATTGATATCTGCCCGACTCAGGCGATTGTGGCGCCTTATCAACTGGATGCAAGACGTTGTATTTCCTATCTGACCATTGAACTTCGCGGCAGTATTCCTGTGGAATTCCGACCTATGATGGGCAATCGGATATATGGCTGTGATGACTGTCAGCTGGTGTGTCCCTGGAACAAATTTGCTCAGATGACTACCGAGTCAGCCTATCTGCCGCGTGAAGGTCTTGATGCCCCTCAGCTGGTGGAATTGTTTTCCTGGACCGAAGCAGAATTTCTGCAACGCCTGGAAGGCAGCCCAATCCGCCGCATTGGTTATGAATGCTGGTTGCGGAATATTGCTATTGCTCTGGGCAATGCCGAAACTTCACAAAAAATTGTGGCGTCATTAAAAGACCAGCTTGAACATTCCTCAGAACTTGTACGCGAACATGTTCAGTGGGCTTTGGAACAGCACATTAATCCGTCATAAAGCTGTCATTAACTTGCGCTAGAGTTTCATGCTTGTATGTTAAGCGGGATAAAGAGTGCGATTAAGTGTAGTTTCAAGATGGCTGGCAATATTTATTGCTGCTGGATTAATGATTGGTGTGCTGGCGGGTATCTGGGGCTGGCAACAATTAGATAAGCCGTATCAGATTGCCCAACAGTTTCAGCAATTTAAATCCCGGTTTGATATTGAAGTACGGGTATTGCTGGCCCGTTATCTGGCTTCCGGTGATGCCGATCTACTTCAACAGGCCGAGACCCAGCTTGTTGAATTATCTGCCGTAGAACAGACCTGGCTTAATGAACAGGACAACCAGACGATTCAATCAGCCATTGCTGTGCTTCAGGAAAAAGTATTTGAAGTGCGTGAAGCCGGAAAACTGGCCGGTAATCCACAAGCGCTGCTGATTCAGAACGAACGTGAGCGAGATGGTGAAATTGGCCTTTTGATCGACTACGCTCAAAAGAGTGAAGCGCAAGGGCATCCCTATCAGCAATCTTTTACAGCACTACTGGCAGAATTAAGTCGTCAGCTGAATGATATTGGACGCCTTCGACAGCGTTATATCGAGTTGCAAACCAGCGATATTCAAACGGCGTTAGTTTCTGCGAACAATGCGTTTATCGATAAGCTGGAACAATTAAATACCTTGCCAAAATTTGGCATTTATTCGGAAGTGAATACCGAAGCATTAATCCCTCAGGATCCCGAAGAACTTGGGCAACGTGGCATTGACTCATTGTTATCATTGAGCAGGCGCTATGAAAAAGAATTAAGCAATACATTACAGTTTGATCAGCAGCTACAGCAAAAACGCGCGGCCTTAGGCGGTGAGATCTCTACATTTGCCGACACGCTGGATCAGTTTCAGTTAAAAATAGAAGACATCAAACAGTCCATCAGTCAGCAGGTGCAGTGGATCATGATGGGGGTCGTTAGCATCATTATCCTGACTATTTTGCTGTTCTATTTTTTACAGAAACGCATTATCCGCTTCCTAATACAGCTGGAACATTATTTCAGCCAGATGATTAAAGGTAACTTTCAACAGACTCTGGTTTCAGAGTTGCCGTTTGTCGAATCGCGATCAGTTGAGCAATCGGCGCTGCAGCTGCAAAGTTATTTTGCTCAATTGATTGATAAGCTGAATCAGCAATCTCAAAATGTGTTGTCTGCCAGTACTGATTTACAAACGGCCTCGATGCAGGCGGTTTCGGTCAACCAACAACAGATTGCCGCCACCGAGGAAGTTTCGGCTGCGATCACCGAGTTATCGTATTCCTTTAAAGAGGTTGCCCAAAGTGCCTCTAATGCAGCTGAATCGACAGAACAGGCTACACAGGCAACTGAGCAGGCCAGTCAACAATTAAGCAGTGCCGCCAATGCCAGCCATCAACTCTCTGAGAATTTGTTAGCATTTGAAAGCACGATGAATACATTGGAACAACGTGGCAAGGACATCAATCAGGTGCTGGTGGTGATTCAAAGCGTGGCTGAGCAAACGAATCTATTGGCCTTGAATGCGGCAATTGAGGCCGCAAGAGCCGGTGAACATGGCAGAGGATTCAGTGTGGTGGCCGATGAAGTCCGACAGCTGGCGACCCGCACCAAACAATCAACGGAAGAAATCCAGGCCATTATTGTCGATCTGCTGAACAGTAGCAGTGAAGCCGCTGCAACGGTTCGGTCCCAGAGTCAGTTTGCTGAGCAATGTGCTGAACAAGGTTTAAACGCGAAAACAGCGATGATCCCGGTAATAAACGCGGTGCAGAATATTCATCAGGTCAATGCTTCCATCGCTACAGCAACCCAGCAACAGACAGCCGTAGTGGATGATATCGCCAGAAGTACCGAACAGATCAAACAGCGCTCCGAGACCGTGAATCAGCAAATCACCGAAATTGAACAGGCTGGGCACAGTCTCAATCAAGTCAGTCAGAGTTTGAATAAACTGGTGGGGCAACTAAAACAATAAACCGATACACGCTTTGTCGCTGGAAACATTATGAACAACCATTTTGCTCCACTCCTGCAAAAGCAGTTGAGTCGACGCTCAGTATTGCCATTTAGTCTGGGCTCCTAAAGCCTCAAGCATGTATTTTATTTTTCGGCGATTTTCCTGTTCATGATTTGTCTCAGAAAATCAGCACCTATCTGCGTAATCTACGGATAAAACTCCTTAAAAGCTTCCTGCCCCTATTTGTTTCTGTGGTGAAAAATCCGCTAGGGCTTGTTTATCTCACTGCTGGTGACTATTTTTGTGTCCGACAAGGTGGAAAATAAACAGTGTAGCCATCTACGGGAATACCGGATCAATCTGTTTTTGAAATTACCTGGTTTGATAGTTTGTTATCGGTTTCATTAAAATTATTTCTCTAAAAATCTGTGTCCATCTGCGTAATCTGCGGATAAATTGCTTTTGCACCTTCGTGTCTGTGGTTAATTATCAGCTAGTGCGCTTGTTCCCAATTATCCCCAACCCCAATACCAACTTCTAATGGCACTTCGAGATCAGCGGCTTGAATCATAAATTGCTCAATTTCGGTTTTAGCTAAATCAAGCTGATCTTCGGGCACTTCAAATACTAATTCATCGTGCACCTGCATAATCATGCGAATACCGGTATCAGCTTCAAGCAACCAGTCATGGATCGAAATCATTGCGCGTTTGATAATATCTGCGGCACTGCCCTGCATCGGGGCGTTAATCGCGGTTCGTTCGGCGTATTGACGACGCAGGCCGTTGCTGGAGTTGATTTCCGGCAAATATAACCGTCGCCCGAAAATGGTTTCGACATATCCATCTTTTTTGGCCTGTTCACGAGTATTGTCCATGTAATTTCTGACACCGGGATAGCGTTCGAAATAGGTTTCCATGTATTTGGCAGCCTGATGACGTTCGATGCCCAGTTGTTTGGATAGTCCGTGGGCGGACATACCGTAAATTAAACCAAAGTTGATGGCTTTGGCACTGCGACGTTGATCACCGTTAACTTGTTCCGCTTCCACGCCAAAAATTTCGGAGGCAGTGTGGCGATGTATGTCTTCACCCTCGGCAAATGCGGTCAGCAGGCTTTTATCGCCTGATAAATGCGCCATGATGCGTAATTCAATTTGTGAATAATCGGCTGCCAGGATCTTGGCACCTTTTCCGGCAACAAAGGCTTCACGGATTTTACGACCCGTCTCAGTACGGATCGGAATATTCTGCAGATTTGGATCCGAAGAAGATAAGCGTCCGGTAGCTGTGACCGCCTGATGATAAGAGGTATGAACACGGCCGGTCTGTTGATTGACCTGCTGTGGCAGTTTGTCAGTGTAAGTGGATTTCAGCTTACTCAAACTGCGGTAATTCATAATGATTTGTGGAAGTTCATAGCCATCATCTGCCAGTTCCTGCAGCACATTTTCAGCGGTCGAAGGTTGGCCTTTAGGCGTTTTTTTACGAACTGGCAATTGCTGCTGGTCGTAAAGAATTTCCTGTAATTGCTTTGGTGAACCCAGATTGAATTTGGTCCCGGCAGAGGCATGGGCCTCTTTTTCCAGCCGATCAATATCCAATGCCAGTTGGTCGCTTTGCTGTTGCAGCATAAAGATATCAATATGCACGCCATTACGTTCCAGTGTGTTGAGCACCGGCAACAACGGCATTTCCAGTTCACGATAAACGGTTTCCAATGATGGAATCGCCTGAACCTTGGGCCATAAAACGTGATGCAGTTGCAAGGTGATATCGGCATCCTCACAGGCATATGGAGAGGCTTCTTCTAAACCGATTTCATTGAAAGTCAGTTGTTTTTTGCCTTTACCGGCAATATCTTCAAAATGAATGGTGCTGCGGCCCAGATATTTTTCGGCCAGCGAGTCCATATCGTGGCGGGTCGCGGTGCTATCCAACACATAGGACTGCAACATGGTGTCATGGGCAATACCCTGCAAATTAATGCCATGATTGAGCAGGATATGCCGGTCATATTTGAGGTTCTGACCGACTTTCAGTGCCTTGGGATCTTCCAGTAATGGTTTCATCAGAGCCAGCGTGGCATCAAAATCCAGCTGATCCGGGGCGCCCGGATAATCATGCGCCAGCGGCAGATAAGCGGCTTCACCGGCTTTAATGGCAAATGACATACCGACGATACGTGCCTGCAAATAATTGAGGCTGGTGGTTTCGGTATCAAAGGCAAACAGTTCAGCTTTTTTGAGTTTATCCATCCAGCTATCCAGCTGCTGCTGAGTCAGAATGGTTTCATAATATGTTTCATTGCTGGTGGCAGGTTCATCCGTTTTTGTCGAAGGCCCAGCAGCAGGTGCAGAGTCTAATTCTTGTAACCAGCTTTTGAATTCATAACGTCGATACAGCTCTGCCAGTTTCTGGTTATCCGCTACCTGCATATCCAGCGTTTCCGGTGTGAAATCCAGCTCGACATCCATCTTGATGGTGGCCAACTGATAGGAGAGTGGCAAAGCATCAACGGCTGCTCTTAATTTCTCACCCAGTTTGCCTTTAACTTCATCAGCATGTTCGATAACACCCTGCAAACTGCCATATTGTTGCAGCAGTTTGGTTGCGGTTTTTGGGCCAACACTGTCAACGCCGGGGATGTTATCCACCTTGTCGCCCATCAACGCCAGATAGTCGACGATTTGCTGTGGGGTCAGGCCAAATTTTTCTTGCACGGCGGCGATATCGGTTTTAGTGTTATTCATGGTGTTGACCAGTGTCACATGCTTGCTAACCAGCTGCGCCATATCTTTGTCCCCTGTAGAAATCACGGTTTCAATTCCGGCTGCAGTGGCCTGTTTTGCCAGCGTGCCGATCACATCATCAGCTTCAACGTTATCAATGCAGAGCAGCGGCAAGCCCATGGCTTTAACAATTTCATGGATCGGTTCAATTTGTTCACGTAAATCGTCCGGCATTGGCGGACGGGTGGCTTTATACTCTGCGTAGAGATCATTACGGAAGGTTTTGCCCTTGGCATCAAATACCACTGCCATATGTTCGGGTTGATAATCACGGATTAATTTACGCAGCATATTGATGACGCCATAAATGGTACCGGTGGCTTCGCCGTCACTATTCGTTAACGGAGGCATCGCGTGATAAGCGCGATACAGATAGGAAGAGCCATCAACAAGAATAAGTGGTGCAGTTTGAGTCATAGTTCACAAGGCCTGAAATTAGTGGCAAACAGATTGCTTTTATCATCGTAGCGGAAATGCTATCTTTATCGGAAATTTAGTGGAGCCAAGTCATGTTAAAACCGTTCGCCATTGTATGCGCAATTAGCGCGATGATCACAGGAAGTGCGTGGGCAGGAGCTACCGGTCCTGATTTGACTGAGCCTCCAGCGATGCCGCCTCCGTTACAAGATGGCGAAAGCATCGAACCTGAAATCAACATCATCCAGGAAGAAGATCGCACTATCGAAGAATACCGCGTCAACGGTCAGCTCTACATGATCAAAATCACCCCGGATATTGGCCCTTCGTATTACCTGATGGATACTGATGGCGATGGTTCATTGGAAACGACCAAACATAACCTTGCCAATCCGGAAGTGCCGAACTGGATCCTGTTGGAATGGTAACAAAAACTCCCGTTAACTGAGATTTTCATGTCTGTTTATACCGAAGTCGGGCGCGATGAATTAATAGCGTTCATCGGCGAGTATGCCGTTGGTAATCTGATTGACTATCAGGGCATTTCTGCTGGAATTGAAAACACTAATTATTTTGTCACCACTGATCAGGGAGAGTTTGTGCTCACCCTGTTCGAGCAGCATGAGTTTGCTGAGCTGGATTATTTTCTCGAGGTCATGACGTTTTTCTTCAAGCATGGCATTCCCTCGGCGCATCCCGCTGAAGATAAACAGGGAAATTACCTCAAGTCCTTATGCGGTCGTCCAGCAGCACTGGTGATGCGTCTGGCTGGTCATACAGTGGATGAACTTGCGACGCTTGGCCAATGCGAAGCTATCGGCGATATGCTGGCGCAAATGCATTTGGCCGGGCAGAAGTTTAAACATCGTCGGGCCACCCAACGCGGTGCCGATTGGCGTGAATCAATAGCCGAAACTTTGCTTCCGCATATGTCTGCAGAACAGGCCGATATGCTCAAAGCAGAACTGGCTTTTCAGCGACATTACAGTGATCTGGAATTACCATGGGGCGTGACTCATTCAGATTTATTTCGTGATAACGCCTTATTTATTGATAATGAACTGCAGGGTATTATTGATTTTTACTTTGCCTGTGATGAATTTCTGATTTATGACCTGGCAGTTGCCGTTAATGACTGGTGTATTAACGAGCAAGGCTTGATTGATATCGAACGCTATCATCGTTTGATGAATGCCTATCTGCAACGCCGGGAACTCAATGAAGCCGAACAATCTAACTGGAATCTGGTGTGTCGAGCTGCAGCATTACGTTTCTGGCTGTCACGCCTGCAGGATCAGCTTTTCCCTCGTGAAGGTGAAATGACACAGATTAAAAACCCCGATGCATTTCTGAAAATCCTGCAACAGCATCGCCACAACCCATTATCTTTAAATACTTTGCAAAACGCTTGATGTTATTCCATCAGGTGTTTTTCCGTTTATGAAAGTATTAATCATCAAGCTCACCTCCATGGGCGATTTAATGCATGCCTTACCGGCGTTAACCGATGCAGCAAAAGCTTTTCCCGGTATTGAATTTGACTGGGTGGTGGATGAAGCCTTTGCCGAAGTGCCAAAATGGCATCCCAATGTTCGCAAAGTTATTACCACCTCGCATCGCCGTTGGAAGAAATCTGCCTGGCAAACGCTGACCGGTGGTGAATTACGCCAGTTCTATCGGGAACTGAATCTGGATGATTACGATGCGGTCGTCGATATGCAGAATAATCTGAAAAGTGCGCTGGTCAGCAAATTACGTCGCGGCCCGGTCTATGGTCTGGATAAACAGTCCTGTCGAGAGCGACCGGCCCACCTGGCCTATCAATATCCAATTAACGTCAATCCACAACAACATGCCGTGGAGCGGATGCGGCAGCTACTGTCCCAGGCTTTGGATTATTCGATCCCCAAAGCGTCAGCGAAATATACTGTAAATTTCAGTAAATACCCGTTGCCTGAACTCGAGTTTGTCTTACCCAAGCGATATCTGATGTTTGTGCATAATGCCAGCTGGTTGACCAAGCTCTGGCCGATAAATTTCTGGCAACAGTTGGTATTACAAGCGCGAGCAGAAGGTTATGCGGTCCTGTTACCGTGTGGTAATAATGACGAATATCAACGTGCTCAACAGATCGCCTCAGTCGATGCCATGGCTTTTGCATTACCGCGTTTAGGCCTCAACGATATCGCGGCGATCATGCACCATGCGGCAGGAGCGGTATGCAGTGATACCGGCCTGGCGCATCTTGCTGCCGTGGCAGGAACGCCTGCATTAACCTTGTACGGTGCTACGGATACAGCGCTTATTGGCACTTATGGCAAAGATCAGCAGCATCTGGTCAGCGAATTTAACTGCGCCCCATGTTACAAACGCAAATGTCCGTTACCCGCCTCACGCAGTGGCGAACCCGTCTGCATGACTGAGCTGACACCGGAAATGGTTTGGCATGGACTGCAACCACTTTTAGCCGCACAATAACCACTTTCCTTAATCAATAATTTAAACGTTATGAAAAACGCATTCCCGGATTTTCGGCAGGCCAATGTTGTAGTAGTTGGTGATTTGATGCTGGATCGCTTTTATTTTGGCAAAACCAAACGCATTTCACCCGAAGCGCCGGTGCCGGTGGTCAATATTGAACGTTTGGAAGATATTCCGGGAGGTGCTGCCAACGTAGCGATGAATATTGCTTCTCTCGGTGCCAAATGCAGCCTGTCCGGCATTACCGGTCAGGACGAAGCCGCTCAGGTGCTAGAAGAGCGACTGAATTCTGTCAGCATTGAATGTGCGTTTCATCAAACTTCACAACATCCGACTATTATTAAATCCCGCATTATCAGTGCCCATCAGCAGCTGCTACGGATGGATTTTGAAAGCCGCTTTACGGTCGAAAGCGGTGTCGGTATGGCTGACAAAGTCACACCATTACTGGTCAATGGTGGGGTGATGGTTCTGTCGGACTACGATAAGGGAACGCTGCACGATCCACAGCAGTGGATTGCACTAGCCAAAGCCAATGCGATGAACGTGCTGGTGGATCCGAAAGGTAATGATTTCAGTAAATACCGTGGCGCGGATTTAATCACCCCCAATCTCACTGAATTTGAAGCGGTAGCGGGCGAAATTCAATCAGAAGCCGATCTGATTGAAAAAGCCAAAAAACTGATTGCCGACTTTGACATTAAAGCCGTATTGATCACTCGCAGTGAACAAGGCATGTCGTTGATCACCAACGATAACACCGAGTTCCATTTACCGGCCATTGCCAAAGAGGTCGCGGATGTCACCGGAGCAGGGGACACCGTGATTGCCACGTTGGCGGCGGCACTGGCAGCCGGACAATCTTTGCAACAAGCCGTGACCTTAGCCAATGTCGCCGCCAGTATTGTGGTCAGCAAGTTGGGCACATCAACCGTCAGTGAACCGGAACTGTTTGCCGAATACCAACGCCATCAGGGAACCCGTCAAAGTGATCATTCCTTTGCCGGTGCGGTCACGGTTGAGCAATTAAAAATTGCCGTCGACCAAGCCAAAAAGCGTGGCGAAAAAATCGTCTTTACCAATGGCTGTTTCGATATCCTGCATGCCGGTCATGTCAGCTATCTGCATCAGGCTCGAGCTCAGGGCGATAGATTGATTGTCGCCATCAATTCTGATGAATCTGTCACCAAACTCAAAGGCAAAGGCCGTCCGATCAACACCGCTGATCGCCGTCAGATTGTGCTGGCAGGCTTGGCCGATGTGGATTGGGTTACCGTGTTTGAAGGCGATACCCCTGAAGACCTGCTCAGAGAAATCCAGCCGGATATCCTGGTTAAAGGTGGCGACTACGATAAAAAAGGCGTGGTTGGCTGGGAAATCGTCGAAGGTTACGGCGGCGAAGTCAGAGTCATGGGGTTAACCGAAAACTGCTCTACCACGGCGATAGTGAATAAGATCCATCAGGATAGATAAAGCACTTTATCCGCAGATTACGCAGATGGACGCAGATTATTCAAAAAGCTAAATAAACCACAGAGACACAGAGGGCACGGAGAAATATTAGATTTAATAGCCACTGAATCGATATGACTAAGGATCATTTTCTTTTCAATGCGCACATTTATGCGCATAATGAGGGCGTGTATTAGGAGAATTAAAGTATGCAATCTCTATTCGACCTTGAAGCGCCAAAAAAACCAACAAATCTTAGTGTTAACAGTGATCTATTGAAAAAAAGTAAGGCAATGAACATTAATCTTTCGGCCACGCTTGAACAAGCACTTACCGATAAATTGGCCAAGTTAAATTCAGAAAAGTGGGCTGAAGAAAATAAAAATGCCATACAAGCTTACAATGAGTTTGTAGAGGAACATGGTTGTTTCGGTGATGAATTCAGGGAGTTTTAATGGCACAATTTGACGTTTACCAAAACCCAAGCAAAACCACCCGTAATGCATTTCCTTATCTGGTTGATATTCAAAGTCCCGTTATCTCTGAAATTTCCACCAGAATTGTTATTCCGCTCGGAAGACTGAACAGTTTCAAGAACGAGGTGATGATTAATTTAACTCCAGTAATAGAATATGATGGAGAAAAGCTTCTATTACTCACCCCGCAAATCGCTTCCATCCCATCAAAACTTTTAAAAGATCCAATCGGTTCTTTAAATCATTTTCGTGATGAAATTATATCCGCATTAGACTTTGCCATTACGGGTGTTTAATTCTACTTTTTAATATCATTCCCAAAGATACATGCGCGCTTTTTTATTGCGCACCTGTAATTCAAATGATTTTGAACAAACCGTTGCAGCAAATCCATAACAGACGTGAAGGGAAAGCAAGTGTTCTTTTCTTGGGTGGCAATAGCGTGCAAAAGGTGCCGACTGCCAATTGATAAACCTTTGTTCTCTTTCCGTTTCAGTCAGCTTTTCATCACAACACTTTTCAAGTAACCAGTCTTCGAATGACTCATTCATGGTTTTTGCTTCATCTGTCTCAGCTGTGAAAAAAGCCCGCATATTGTGAAATAAAAACCCGGAACCTATCAGCAGCAATGATTGATCCCCCAAAGTTTGTAGAGCCTGTCCCATCTTGATATGCAGCTCAGGGTCGAGACTGTTGACCAAAGACAATTGAACGCTGGGGATATCTGCTTCTGGATACATGATTTTTAATGACACAAACAGACCATGCCACCAGTGTCAGGGTAGATAAAAGCAATTTATCCGCAGGTGGTATGCAGCTCAGGGTCGAGACTATTAACCAGAGACAATTGAACGCAGGGGATATCCGCTTCCGGATACATGATTTTTAATGACACAAACAGACCATGCCACCTGTGTCAGGATAGATAAAAGCAATTTATCCGCGGATTACGCAGATGGACGTAGAATTATGAAGTATTGTCATTTTCTTTGTGATCAGCTGTTGATGACTTGAGACAAACAAAAAACCCATGGAATGGATTTATCCCAAATCTGTTTTAGATCCTCATACCTGTACTTTCCACATTCAGAAATTATGTTGATTTCGTATGCTTTCTCTTGGCATTTAACTTTTAGATATGTTTGGCATAAATCCTGCCCTACCACTATGAATGTTCTTGGCAAGGAGATAAAAATGCAAGTTAATAACGTTTCGTATGCAACTGGGATAGCTCAACTACATAAAAGTGGCAACAATTTGCCGCTTGCTAAAGTGCAAAACTTACAAGAATCCTCTTCTAACTCTATACGAGAACTGGCTAAATCTATTGACCCCAGCAATATGAGCAGGAATGAAGCCCGGGCCATCGTGGATGCTCAAAGGCAAGCTGGTGAACCAATAGAATTGGACAACCCATTTCTCTTGCACAGTATGATCTTGGTAAACGAAAATGGTCAGTTACGCAATGCAACGGAGACTGACCCAATTATGAATGAAAAATTTAATATGTTCGATGCCTTTAAAAGTGAAATTGAATTCAACATATCGAAAGGCCTTTCCACAGACACATTAGAAAAAGGGTTAGACTTCTTAGAGAAATTTAAAAACTTAAGAGAGACTGCAGAGATCAACCTTTACGCATAACGCGAAGCTTAACTGCGGCTATCGGCTTCGTACTAAACTAGGGACTGGTTAAATGTTATAGGTTTACTCAGACTGCGTCCCATGAATAGCTGGCGTTTTTACCTTTGCCCTTGCCAAGCTTTTTTCGGTCAATCAGTCGAGATTCAAACTGAAAGTTCTCGTCTATTTTAACAACGAGTAACTTGTTGAAATTACCTGCTCTCTTGACCAATACTTTACCTTTAGTTTTTTCAGGGGAAATCGTTTTGATCTCAATCCAGTCGTTTCCCATACGACCATCTGATCCAGCCATTCCAGGAAGATGACGTTTGATCCCATATTTCATCTCAGCATAAAGCTCACCGAGCTCTCCCCAAATTTGAAGATAACGACCAGTGAGTCTGTGGTACTCAGCAGCGTAATAGACCAACTCCTCAAAAACTTTGCTAAATTCAACGGGAGTATTCGGAAACTCAGCCTTGAGGTCTTGTTCGTGCAATTGGCCATTAATCCACTGCCAACTAATCCATTCCCCATCATCCCAAATGCCATCAGATGGATCGCTGATGGGAAGTCCTGTCATTGCACACCGCATCTTGGTCTCTCCCTGTATTTAACAATTATGCCGCTATCAACTTATTCAGCAGTTCCGCATATTCCAAGACATTGGCAATAGCCTCGCGAAGCTCGTTATCAGGAACCGACTTACCGTGAATAACGCGATCCCGAGTCTTCTTTGCTTCCTCCAGTTTTTCAATTGTCTCCTTGCTGAGCGGAGAACCAAAAACGTTTTTGAATATATCCTTGAACCCATCACGGGTTAAGTGTTGGTAGTTCATGACACGAGAAAAAATCCCGTTTTCCGCGGTGAATCTTGACCATACCCCTATACAGAGTTCTGTTCTGAGCCTGCTCACACCTGAGAAAAACGTATGCAAGCGGTATGTCATAGGGAAACTCATTACTAACCGGATTGGGAAGGTGTAACAAGTAATCCTTCACCTCCTGAGCCGGTTCCTCATAAAATTGATTCAATGCGATGTATGTGGGAATTCTAGCCATGACTTTCCTGAGGCATAACGCCAATATTATGTGCTTGGACTACTGAGTACACGGCTGTAGCGAAAAAACGAAAAGCCCAAACCATACATTACCAAGCAATATCAGCAACTTGATTGCATTCCGAGCAAACGCGGGAATATTTTGATAGCGGTATAAAGAGCCAATGACCACCCATTGCACAGCCAGCCACACAGCTGAGAAATACAAAATGCCTTTGTGACACTCTATGTCAGAGGCGGTGTAATAGGCATACCTCCACCCCGAAACCATACCCGTGGTGAGAAGCACGAGAATCGCGCAAGACAGCAGATTGCGCCAACGCGGGTACTCGGTGCTTAAAAGCTTTTCCTTCGCTTCGGTCAAATTTTTCGTCATTCAAATCTCTTCACGAACTGCCACATAATGACCATGTAATGGCGTGATGCTGGCCTCATTTTCGGTCCTTCAATGTCTGGTAGACCTTCCCTTTCTTTCGTTTACCAGCGACAAGGACATAGATGACTAGCTCTTCATCTACCACTTCGTAAACCAAACGGTAGCCAGCTGATCGTAGTTTAATTTTGTACACGGAGCTATAGCCTCCAAGCTTTGCTGAAGGTATTCTTGGATTAATAAGTCGCTCTTCAAGTTTCTTCTTAAACTGACTTCTTATAGGAGCGCTCAGCTTCTTCCATTCCTTCAGTGCTGAAGGGACAAATTTCAGCTTATAGGTCATCCAGTGACACCGCGACGGCTTCTGCGCGCTCACCATGGCGCTCTTCGACCAGCTTGCCCAGTTCGTAATCCTCAATCATTTCCATCATAGCTTCATACGTATCTGCAGGTATGAAGTATGCAGCAGGCTTGTTATGGTTCAGGACAGCAATAGGGGAGCCACAGGCCTGGGATAGCAATGATGATGGATTTTTCTTTAATTCTGAGATGCTTACAGAGAAATCTGCTAATACTTGGCGCATATAAACCTCATAAATGACCTAAATAAAGATCTTATATTAGGTCATTTGTATGACGTTGACTAGAGGCAAATTGAACCATAACGCTGCGCTTTGCGGCTGCTTTGTAGCGCCAGCGGAAAAGCAGCGATTTGTTACAAATTGCCTCAATTGTGGCATATTGCTACAATCTAAAAACTCAACGTAGGAGGTACAAATGGCTACGAACAGCATTCGCTTAGATCAAAATCTTATTGAAAAAGCCACTATTATAGCCAAAGCGCTTAATCGAACCCCGCCTAAACAAATAGAGCATTGGGCAAAAATCGGCGAGATGATGGAAGACAACCCGGATTTACCCTACGAGTTTGTCAGGCAAGCCATCATCGCACAGGCAGAGCGGGACGCCGGAAAGCTGGAGGCCTACGATTTTGGTTAAGGCCACCAGTGTATTACAAACCCCTACATTCAAAAAAGCAGTAAAGAAGCTCAAGCTCAACCAGAAAAAAGACCTTGATTTGGCCGTTAAGGAACTAATGGCCAACCCCAACATTGGTGAGCAGAAAAAAGGGGATCTGGCCTTTCTGCGAGTCCATAAGTTCAAAATGAACAAGCAACTGACTCTTCTGGGTTATAGTTTTGATGACGGTGCTCTTGTCCTTGAACTGATGGCCCTGAGCTCACACGAAAACTTCTACCGCGATATCAAGCGGAAGCAGTGACGTTGTAACAGTCTGTTAATCAGGTCTTCGACCTCATAATAATTATTAACGTGAATGGATCATAATTATTTAGCAAACTGTTCTATCCTTTTTAAGTAATTGAAATTAGAACTTTAATATTTGAATAACTATAACTGAAATAATTAATCGTGAATCATTCACGATTAATTTAAAGTTGCATTCTGAAAAAGTCGGTTGGGAATTTGAAGAGTAAAAGTAGCTAAAGCTGTCAAAGTAATCCTATTATTTATCGACGCTAAATCTGCGCCCATCTGCGAAATCTGCGGATAAATATTTAAACCCCAAAAAACTCCGTGCCCTCCGTGGTTAACTATTTTGAATCGCTGCAATAGCCTTAGCCACATTATCCGCAAGATGAACCGGATTAATCGTCCCAACCACCACACTAGCCACTGCCGGATTGGCAAAGATCATTTCAAAGCTGGCAATTACGCTGTCTTTGGTCGAGTTAGCAGGCAAATGCCCACTGGCGAAAGCTTTTTTGATAAAGATGGCTTTATTGAGCTGCTCAGCCGTATCTATCACGATTTGTTCTTCCTGATAGGCGAGGTTATGGGTGACCATGACGATGTCAGACTGTTGCAGGGCGAGCAGGCCGCCGTCGACGGTTTTGCTGGAGATACCGGTGACAGCAATCAGGCCTTGTTGTTTTAGCTCGTTGAGTGTTTCCAATGCCCGATGCTGTTCGATGATGGGCACATCGTTGCCGTCGGAATGAATCAGCAAAATATCAATCATCTCGCGATTGAGGCGTTGCAGGCTTTGTTCAACACTTCTGATAATCGCATCCCGGGAAAAATCAAAATGTGACTCGCCGGTAGCGGCATCAAACTGTTCACCGGCTTTGGAGCAGATAATCCAGTCATATGGCAGTTGGGGTAATAACTCGCCAAGACGTTGTTCGCTGTTGCCGTAGGCGGGGGCGGTATCAATCAGATTGATGCCTAAATCCCAGGCTTGCTGCAGTAAGGTAATTGCGGCTTCATCATTTGGAATGGTGAATGATTCGGGGTATTTAACGCCTTTATCACGTCCCAGTTTGACCGTGCCGAGCCCCAGCACCGAGACATCCAGTTGGGTACCTGGAATATTTTTTTTAGGCAGCTTATTCATTTATTAAATGCCCGATCCCATAGTGGTTCAGCCAGTTGTGCCAAAGGCAAAATATGCTGCTCTGGATGGGCTGTTTTTTGCATATTTTGTATTGCTAGCGCTTCGATAACTTTATCGGCCAGATCGGGTGATAAAGCTAACTTGGTCGGCCAGGCAATATGCAGATTTTTATGACTGCTGACATAGGCGCTATCGGGACGTGCAAAACCGCTTTGTTTGGGTTCGGCTCGATTGACGTTATGAGTAGTCCATTCCAGTTCCGGCAGGGTAAACCACGGCAGGATTTGTTTAAGTAAAACTCGTGCGTCCGCTATTAAACTATCAGGATCTTTGCCTACACCTTCTTCTGCAATATTGCCACCGAGATACCATACGATATTACCGGTTTTATCGGGATGGCTGCTGATGGTGGCAATCGGTTTGCTGCCACTGCCGAGGCTGTGGGCATAAATCTGCGGTAAAGGATTAGCCGAATCTTTTGCTTTGCAGAGCAGCATTTGCAATGGCCGTTTCTGCATTTTTGGACGTGACAGTTGCAGGCTTTTTAACAATTCACCGGTGCCTTCGCCGGAAGTCAGTACAAACTGCTGCGCCTGAATTTCAAGTTCATAGCCGAAACGCATTGCAGTTATTTGGCCATCCTGTTTTATCCATTCCGGTGTACTGTCAGGCGTTTTTAAAATCGTCGCGGTATAGGGTTTGATTAAGACTTTAAGCAAACTGCCGACATCCAGCACAGGTTCGTCCAATTGGTATAACGTGCCTTTAAAGCCTTCATCGGCAAAGAGGCCGCTGCGTTCCGATTTAGGGATATTCTGCATCCGGCTTTGCAGTGCCTTGCTGGCAAAAAACGACACCATTTTGGAAGACAGGCTTTGTGTGGACCAGAGCAGTTGATGTTCGGTAAACACATTGACGCTGGATAAATCGATTTCACCACTGCCTTGCAGGCAAGCTTTCCAGCGAGCCGGCATACCGCTGATGGTTTGCGCGGCGTTGGATAAAATGCCATTTAACGCATATTTGCTGCCACCATGGATAATGCCCTGAGCACTGAGTGTCTGAGCATGGCCTATTTTCTGGTTTTCCAGCAACAGTGAGTGATAACCCAGCTGGCTTAGCCGATTATGCAGCCACAAACCGGCAATGCCGGCGCCGACAATGACCACATCTGCGGTGATGATGTTTTGGCTCATGCTTTGCTGAGTTTCTCGTCCAGTGCTTCACATAACCAGTGACCAATCAGGATATGGCCTTCCTGCACCCGGGCGGTTTCGGTATCGGCGACACAGACACAATGATCAGCAATGGCTTTAAGCTGTCCGCCGCTTTGGCCGGTAAAGGCAATGGTTGCGCAACCGGCTTTTTTGGCGGCATTGATGCCGTTAATTACATTGGCGCTGTTACCGGAAGTCGATAAACCAATCGCGATATCGCCGGGTCGGGCCAGCGCCTGAATTTGCCGATCAAATACAGTTTCAAAACTGTAGTCATTGCTGTGGGCAGTCAGAATTGATGTATCGGTGGTCAGCGCAATCGCAGCCAGTGGTCTGCGGTCTTCTTTATAACGAATCACAAATTCCGCGGCCAGATGCTGGGCATCTGAAGCGCTGCCGCCATTGCCGAAGAACAACACTTTATTGTCATTCAGTACGCAGTTGCTGATAAGGGCCAGTAAATCATTTAATTGAGGCTCCATATCAAACAAGCTTTCAATCATCTTCTGGTGGCGTTGCAAGGTGGATTTAAATGACACGGCTTACCTCATTTCGGCTCTGGTGGTAGTATTTGTGGTTTCCTGCAAACAGTGTAACAAAACGCTGTGCGCGTTCGCACAACTCACTGCTTGGCATAGCCTTTAGATGGCCTTAATGAAAAAGAATTCCTGTTATTTGCGACAAGATTTGGCTCAGGTCTGGGCCGATAAGCCAGTGTTTGATATTTTGGCGAACATCGATGGCGAAATCTTTCGGGATAAGGAAGGCCGCCGTACCTTGCGCTTTGAGCTGAATGACCGATCGTATTTTCTGAAATATCATCAAGGTGTCGGCTGGGCGGAAATCATCAAAAATCTGCTGCAAATGCGTTTGCCGATCATCAGTGCTCGCAATGAATGGCAGGCTATTCATTTTCTGGAAAAGCACGGCATCGAAACCATGACGCTGGCAGGATATGGCGATAAGGGGATTAATCCGGCAACATTACGTTCGTTTGTGATTACTGATGATCTGGTTAATACCATGAGCCTGGAATATGTTGGCGAGCAGTGGCAACAACGGCCGCCGAGTTTTGCCACCAAACAGGCGCTGATCCGCAAGCTGGCCAATATGGCGGGCACTATGCATAAAAACGGCATGAATCATCGTGATTTTTATCTGTGTCACTTTCTGCTGGATGAACGCTTTGCCGAGCACAATACGTTTGATGACAACGCGCCGGTTTATCTGATTGATTTGCACCGTGCGACTATTAGACATAAAACACCGAAACGCTGGCAGATAAAAGATTTGGGCAGCCTGTATTTTTCGGCTTCCAGAGTACCTTTGACTAAACGGGACAAATTACGCTTTATGCAGATTTATTCAGGCTTACCTTTGCGTGCGATGCTCAGTGAGCAGGCCGATTTATGGCGTGAGGTGAAACGTCGCGCGCAAAAGTTGCTGGCGGAATAATGGTGATGTTGACGGCTAAAAGTATACTAAAAGAATTACCTGCCAGTTTTCCAGTTGAATTGGAACTGGGCGGCACAAAGTATCAAATCCTGTCGGTATTACGTTTTCTGGCCGGACGGCGGATTGTTTTGCATGCCAGTAACGAGAGTGGCGAATTTGTGCTCAAGTTATTTGCTGCGCAAGGCAAAGGCCAGCAGGAATATCAACGCGAACTGAAAGCGCATCAACATTGCAGCCAGGCCGATATCGCCGTTGCGCCAATTTTGCAGCATGCTGATGATCAGCAGGGCATCAGTTTTATCATCTATGCCTTTTTGCCTAAAGCGGTGACGTTGAATGCTTTATCAGAAGAAACGTTTCCGTTGACAGTCTTATTTGATTTGTTTGGTCGTTGCCATCAAAACCAGTGCTATCAGCAGGATCCGCATCTGGATAATTTTGTGTTTTCCAATAACACTTTGTATCTATTGGATTTGGCTTCCGTAGTTTGCCCGAAAAAACCGTTGAAAATGACGACCTGCCTGAATAATCTGGCAAGGCTGATGGCACAGTTTCCGCTGGAGCAGCAGGAGTGGTTGTTGAACGGTTTACCTGCTTATTTTGCTGCCAGAAATATGGTGCTGGATCCTATGGTTGAGCAGCAATTACTTGGCAAGATCAAAAAAGCCCGTGACTATCGCCAAGCGCATTATCTGAAAAAGCAGTTTAGATCCTGCACCATGACCCGTTATCGAAAATCGCTGATGCTTGAAGCGGCATTGCGTGGCAATTTGTCTGTATCTCTAGCAGATCAGCCGTTAACGGTTTTAAACCAAGCCATGCAGGATGGGATTTCTCTGAAAAAAGGCAACTCTGCTACCGTTGTAAAAAGTGAGCTGGCGGGACAGCAAGTGGTCATTAAACGCTATAACATGAAAACGCCTTGGCATTTCTTACGACGTTGTCTGCGGAAAAGTCGGGCCAATGTGTCCTGGTACAATGCCAACCTGCTGGAGTTTCTGGGTATTGCTACACCACAACCACTGGGCTTTGTTGAACAGCGGTTTTTCGGGCTGCGGCATAAAGCCTATTTTATTTGCAAGCATATTGCTGGTCGTTCGTTGGCAGACCTTTCTGACTCGGAAATTCAGCAACCGCAGATGCTGCAGCAAATCAGTGATTTATTTGAGCAATTACATCTGCATCATATTTATCATGGTGATTTAAAAGCCACCAATTGGCTGGTCGATAATCAGCAAAAAATATGGCTGATTGATTTGGACGCGATGCAGCAAATCACCAAAACCGGATTTAAGCGTTTGCATAAACAGGATCAACAGCGGTTTTTACGCAATTGGCCGGTTGGCGAAACTCGTCACCTGTTAACCAAAGCGATCAAAGCATAAGGCAACTAAATAGTGTTAAACGGGACGAATTTATGAAGCTGGCGGTATGCCTGTATAAATATTTTGCCTATGGCGGCCTGGCGCGTGATTTTCGGCGGATTCTGGAAATTCGCCGTGATGCCGGGGATGAAATCGATGTGTATTACATTGAATGGCAAGGCGATCCCATTCCCGGTTTTAACCAAATTCCGATTAAGGTTTCAGGGCTAACCAATCATGCCAAAGTACGGGATTTTTATAATAAATCGCAGCCATTAATTGCTGCCGGTAATTATGATCTGGTGATTGGTTTTAACAAAATGCCTGGTCTTGATTTGTATTACGCTGCTGACCCTTGTTATCTGGCGCGGGTCAGAAAAGAGCCAAGCTATATCATTAAACAGTTTTTTGGACGGGTAAGATTCTACGAAGCCTGGGAGAAAGCCGTATTTGGACCGCAAAGCCACACCGTGTCGATGATGATCTCATCGGTACAGCGCAAATTGTTTGAACAGTATTATCAAACCCCACCTGAAAGGCTGGTCGATCTACCACCTGGTATCGATCCTGAGAGAGTGCGTCCGGATGACTGGCAAGTGCAGCGCCAACAATTTCGCCAAGATCTGTCTTTGAATGACGACGACTTTTTACTGCTGATGATAGGTTCCGGTTTTAAACGTAAAGGCGCTGATTTCGCCATCGAAGCCATGGCCGCTTTACCACAGGCATTACGCGATAAAACACATTTGTATGTGGTAGGTGAAGATAATGCCAACCCCTTTGAACAACTGGCACAAAGGCTGGATGTCGCTGAACGAACTCATTTTATGGGTGGACGCGATGATGTAGCAAAATGGCTGCTGTCGGCCGATGTGTTTTTACACCCGGCACGTTCTGAAAATACCGGGACCGTGATTCTGGAAGCCATGGTGGCTGGCCTGCCCAGTATGGTCAGCACTGCCTGCGGTTATGCCAATTATGTCAAAGACTCAAACGGCGGTGAATGTATCGACCAGCCGGAAGATACGTCAGCGTTTACACATCAGTTGGCTAAAATGCTCGATAAACAATGCCTGCAACAGTTGTCACAAAATGCCTTGGATTATGCCGCCACACATGATTTGTACAGCATGCCACAGCGGGCTGCGGAGTTGATAGAAATGTTAGCTATAAAGCAGTAAGCCAATATATTTACAAAATAATTCAAGAAAATTTCAATACATGCAATCAGTTAAAAGAATAGCAATTGTTCCGTTCCCTGCTCTTGGTGATGTGACCATTTGTTTGCGATTAGCACAAAATCTGACTAAAAGTGGTTGCGAAGTAACGTTGTTTGCAAATTTAATTACTTCAGCTGCTTTAAATTTCCCTTGGCTTAAGCTGAGCGCATTGCCAACGAATCCTGCTGTCATGATGCCATCATACGATCTGATCCTTCTGGACGTATTGTCGCCGTGGGTAAAAGATCATTTGGCCGATTTAGGAGTTTCGAAAAATATACTACTGTTCACTTCAAAGAATTATTCTAAAAGCCTTCCAACTAAAACTTTTTCAAATAAAGACTTAATTTCTCAATCATCAGGTACTTTTACCAACCGTCCACTTTGTTTGGATAAAAACAGCACCAGAAGTATGGTTGACTGGGTTGATGAGTATGGGGTGGAGGTATTAGGTGTTAAAGCCGACTCATTGTTACCTGCAGTTACTTTCCATCAGCCAAAGCAAGTTAAAAATTTAGTGGTGATTTTTCCAACTACGCCAAATCCAAAAAAGAACTTTTCTATTAAAGGCTTTAATAAACTTGCAACAAATCTTATTGGGATGGGGTTTCAAGTGGATATTGTTGTTATGCCCCATGAAAGAGAACAGCTAGAAGCTAAATTTGAGAATATAAATGTTAAAAGTTTTGAGCTAATCGCAGATTTAATAGAGTACCTGCGATCAGCTAAGGTTGTTATTAGCAACGATTCGGGAGGAGGGCACCTTGCTGCAATGCTCGGTATTTCCACCATAACTATTACTCGTAAAAATAAAAACTTCGTATGGCGTCCAGGTTATAAGGTGGGGAATGTTGTTTCACCAATGATTACATTAAAATTTGGTGGCGAACATATCTGGCGACCATTTATTTCAATTAAAGAAATTGAAAAAATTACCAAAAAAATTATGTGTAATAGTTAAACTTTGGTGATCAGAATATCTTCCATCACCAGATATTGCAGATCCGAACCGAAGAACATATTTAACGCATCCGTTGGGCTGCAGACCATAGGTTCACCACGACGATTCAATGAGGTATTCAAAACCACCGCATTGCCGGTGAGTTTTTCCATTTCTTCAATCAGTTCGTAATAACGTGGATTGGTCGCTCGTGTGACAATCTGAGCACGGGCAGTACCATCTTCATGAACGACTTCCGGAATCCGTGATTTCCAGCTTTCCGCCACATCAAAGGTAAACGTCATATATGGGCTTGGATGCTCGGTCTGCAAAATTTCTGGTGCTACTTTATCCAGCATACTTGGGCAGAATGGACGCCAGCGTTCACGGTATTTAATCTGTGCGTTGATTCGATCCGCAACACCGGAATGGTTTGGCGAACCCAAAATACTTCGATTACCCAATGCACGCGGTCCAAACTCCATACGACCCTGAAACCAGGCAACCGGATTACCATCGGCTAAAATCTTAGCAGTATCGACACAGACATCATCAAGATATTGCCAGCTGACAGGCTGGCTGTATTGTTCACAGGCATCGATACATTGTTGGGTGGTATAGGAAGGGCCGAGATAGACATGTTCCATTTTCTCGACTGGCACACCAGCCAATTGTGATGCATAGCTTGCCGCGCCAATGGCGGTACCGGCATCACTGGAAGCCGGTTGTACGAACAATTCTTTTACACCGGGCATGGCAATAATGCGCTGATTCAGTTTGACGTTCAGTGCCACACCACCTGCATAAGCGACTTTACCCGTTTCACGAATAATATCGCCAAGGTAAAAATCAATCAGATGCAAAGCACATTTTTCCAGCAACGCCTGAATGCTGGCGGCGTAATCAATATAAGGCTCGTCCTTTTCATCGCCTTCACGCATTGGGCCAAGCCATTCAATGAGTTCCGGGCTGAAGAAGTAACCTTTGCCATCTTTTTTATAACGACGGAAACCGACGGTATTGACCAGCTTGGTATTGACCTTAAACTCGCCATTTTCACAATGAATCAAACGTGAAAAATCAAAACGGTTGGGGTCACCATAAGGTGCCATGCCCATGACTTTAAATTCGCCATCAAGCATTTCGAAACCCAGATACTCGGTCATCGCGCCATAAACGCCGCCGAGGGAATCAGGGTCAAAGAATTCTTTGATTTTGTGAATTTTGCCGTTTTCGCCATAACCAAAAAATGTTGTGGCATATTCACCTTTACCATCAATGCCGATGATCGCAGTTTTCTCCTGAAAACCACTCAAATGATAAGCACTGCTGGCATGGGCCAGGTGATGTTCAACCGGGACAAATTTGACGCGTTTGGAATCAATGCCTAAATCATCCAGCAGTTTCATCACGTTTTTGTGATTACGCCAGTAACGGCGATTACCCGAAAATAAAGCGGTTAATGCCCGATCCGGTGCGTACCAGTGACGTTTGGCATAGTGCCAGCGAGCTGGAGATTGCAGACCGATTTGGGCATAGGGGAAAGCGACGATATCCACCTCATCAGGTCGAATGCCTGCCTGTTCAAGACAGTATCTGGTGGCTTCATAAGCCATCTTGCCCTTGGCATGTTTGTCACGGAGGAAGCGTTCTTCTTCGGCAGCTGCCACCAGTTTTCCATCAATATACAAAGCAGCTGAGGCGTCGTGATTTACCGCGCCGGAAAGGCCTAAAACGATCATAAGTTATCTTCGAGTTGCGTAAAAATGTTGCCCAGTATATCAAGCGTAGAGAGAGTTGAGACTATTTAACCTTTTAGAGTATCTGGATTAATAGGGGTAAACCCCTGTGGGGAGATCTTAAAACCATTTTGACGCGCCTGTTCAATATCAATTTGAACCAGCTTATCTAGGGAAGACCATGCGGCTGGAGCTTCACGAAGATTTTTAGGCAGCCAGCGATTGGACTTCCAGTTCATGAAGTGTAAATACATGAACTCTCTTTGATCTCTGTTATTGGTCAGATGACCATCTTTCCAAAACCATTGCTGGGGATGATCCGAGCTTCCATCAAACCACTCGATTGGTGAGAGAACTGTACTGAATTGTTCTTTATATAAAACTCGTCTTTGATAGCGTGAACTGAAGGACCACAACTTACGTAACCAAAATGGATGATTTTTATGGCGAACAAACAGCTTGGAAAATTTAGATTCATCCAATCCGAGGTGTTCGTCCATTTCCATTAATTTCTGCCAATTCGGGATGTTGCGAAACGCTTGGCGATATCGATCGGTATTACGGAAAATGGCGAAATGACCGGATAAACGACGGTTATGTGTACCGATAACATCATATTTTTGCAGTAAATCGTCAGTAATAAAGTCTCTTATCTGACCGAAAATAATATCAATATCCCCAAAGGCGAAAAAATCATAATCCTGAATGTCGGCTTCATGAATAAATCCCAAAGCAGGTTTTAAATCACAGAGTTTATATGGACTTGAAGGATTAAATGTGATGGCTAAACGATCACTTACCAAACGCTTATATTCATCAAAAGACATATGGACATAGCTGACATTTGAGCACCGATTACCCGGCTCACCGCAGTCAGTGTAGAAAAGCCATTGGATGTCAGGGTTATGGCTGCAACTTTCTATGTATAGTTCGAACCATTCCGGCCATTGGCCGAAGTAGGGGATAACGATGACGATTGTCGGTTGTCTCAAAAAAAGTACCTATAAAATGCTGAGGAAAGAATCGATTTCATAAAGCAGTTTAATCAATATGGTCTCAATTCACGTCTCTTTGTTCTGTCAGCTTAATTTTGCCAAGCTAATAGTATAAATAATATGAGATAATAACCCCTTTTAAATGAAGTGTTTTCGTTAGAAATTAATGTGTCTTACGTTGGTTTATAACGGCAATTTTAATTAGGAACCGTTCGCCCACGAATGAAAGAAACCTAACTTTCATTTCAGGTAGCAGGGCCTCAAAGTAATATGATGTTAATAAAATGCTGAATCGCTTAAAAAATGCCCCTGCTTATGAGAAAACTATTTTTGTTTTAATGAATATTTGGCTGGCGGGGTATTTTCTATCTCCCACAAATAAGCAACACTATCAATTTTTTATTCTGTCTATTGTGTTGAGTGCATTCTGGCTGATTTTCACCCAGAAAATAAACTACAGAAGTCTGTTAAAGTCCAAAGTCATCATTTCCGCTCTACTTTATGCCCTGCTATTCCTCATTAGTATTGCCTGGTCTAATGATCTTGGCTTTTCTGAAAAATTCAAAGATATCAAAACTTTTTTGTATCTGATTTTCTTTGCTCTGGTTTTTTTGTACGTTATCAACAGCCAATCGGCTAGGCTGACTACGGTAATAAATATTCTAATTATTTCTGCTGTTATCAGTCTGTGTATCAATGTCTATCTGTTTTATGGAGTTAATGCAGAACCAATATCTGCCAGATTTTCTGGAATGGGCAGATTATGGAATCCTCTCTGGGCAGCAGCGATGTATGGGGCAATGGCGTTAGCCATACTGGCAATTTTATTAGACAAGTTTAATCAGTTAAAACCAATATTCAGAAGTTTTTTAATACTCGTTTTTATCTTAATGGTTGGGGCAGTTGTTCTAACGCAGTCAAGAACTCCGATTGCTGCAATGCTATTGCTGGCATTATTTACCGTAATAATGTCGCAACAGTCACTAAAAATGAAGGTCAGTGTTCTTTTAACTAGCGGAATCATAGGCTTGATGGCGCTGTTATATTTCCTGCCGTTTATTCAGGAGCATATGGCCAGAGGTCAGAGTTATCGGTTAGATTTGTGGTTCGGTTTTATTGAGCGAGCAACAGAGCACCTTATTCTTGGACATGGTGGTGGTTCGAACGTACCCATTTCGTCACTTGTAGAAGAGGTTGATGGCTGGTATCACTATCATAGTACCTATATAGCTTCTTTAGTTGAAATGGGGCTGGCAGGGTTATTTTTGCATCTGCTCCTCATCGTGACAACGTTGTCTGCTGCATGGAAAATGCGAGATATTTTTATTGTTAAAGTTGCCGCGATAGTCTTTATCTATACCTGTATTTTAGGTATCACATTTGGTCATGGCATATTGACCCGGATGAATTCACAATGGCTGATTTTCTGGATGCCGCTGGTGGTAATCGCAATGTATGAAATCCACAACAATAACGTGTCAGTGCGGAATGATTCACTAGAATTTCAATCCGAAGGTAGCAGTTGATTTGCACTAGGCCTTCAGCAATTTCGAAATCCTGGGGTTGGTCCAAAATGCTGTTTTAACAGCAGAGTCGGAAAAATACGTTTCCAGTCTGCTGTTAATGGCTTGATTGTTTGCCTTTGAGTTTTCGACGCTAGCTGTATTTATTAAAGCGTCGCTCAGTGCCTGGATATCTCTGAATTTAAACAGTTCACCTACACCTTCAATGATTTCAGCTCCACCACCACAATCTGTGCAGATTATGGGCAGTTCTGCTGCCATGGCTTCAAGAAACACCATGCCAAAAGGTTCGCGATCCGAACTTAACGCAAATACATCAAATGCCTTGAAGTAGCGTCTGGCTTCTGGGATGGGACCAAGAAACAATACATTGTCATTAATATTGAGTTCCTGCACTAAGGTTTTAAGTTCTGCTTCGAGTCTGCCCTTACCAATAAAACAAAGTTTTGCATTATCTGGAAGAGAAGGAAGGGCTTTGGCAAATCCACGTATTAAGGTTTGTGGATCCTTGTCAGGATGAATACGACCAACACTGCCGATGATCCAGTCATTCAGAGGAAGATGGAGCTTCTCTCTGGCTTCTTGTGTCGTCAATAGTTCGCTTTTCACCAAATCGACGTTGATGCGGTTATAAAGCGTCTGGATTTGCTCCTGCGGCCAATCAGGCAACTTTTCTCTTATTTCATCCCGAACAGCATTGGATACTGCCAATAACGTTAACCTTGATTTAAACAGGTTAACTAATAGACGACGTCCAGGACGATCAAAGTCACCAAAAGAATGCCGGATACTTAAAATGGGTAAATTGGTCGCCATAGCGGCGACATATGTAGGTTTAGCGCGGTGAGCAATACATGCCACAAAGTTATATTGCTTAGCAAGCTGACGAATTTTTTTGATGATGCCGAGTTTAAGTCCACTTAATTGTTTACTTTTATAGCCGAGGAAGATTACCTCATCCGAGCAGGCTTTTTCGGCAACTGCGGGATCGGGTTCACCTGATAAAAACACTGTAACTACTTTATAGGGCGTGTCTTTAAACAGAACGGCGTACTGGCGGGCACAATCAAGGAACGGCTCATAGTAGCAATGGCAAATCTGCAGGATACAAGGAGCTGTATTAATATTTGAATTTTTGCCTTCAACCACTTTCATTACACCAATACCGATTCAGATTATTTGTCGAACTAAATTATCAAAAATGATGTTTTTGCATCGTATTTAACTACGGCGAAAAGCCACTTTTTGGCAGAAATAATTCCGCAATCTTAGCAGATGGGATGTCTTGCATACATTTGTGGTGACCTAATGGGCATGTTCGCTGAAAACAAGGGCTGCACTCAATTGGAATTTGCACCAGTTGGGCGTTATCTGAAAGCGGCGGGGTAAAGGCAGGTGAAGTCGGCCCGTAAATCGCCACTAAGGGTTTATTAAGTGCAGCAGCAATATGCATTAACCCGGAATCATTACTGACGACCTGATCGGCAGTCGCAATCAAATCAATGGCTTCGCCCAATTGGGTTTTACCGCATAGATTTATCACATTATGTTTATCTGTTATGCCTGCAACGATCTGTTCTCCCACAGCCACATCGGCTTTGGAGCCCATAATCAATACTTGCCAACCTTGCTGGGAAAGTAGCTCACCAAGCGCGGCATAATGTGTTGTTGGCCATTGTTTGGCCGGCCCAAATTCAGCTCCGGGACACAAAACCAACCGCTTTTGCTCGGGGGCTTTGAGCGGATTCAATTCGCTGGAAACTGGCTCTGCAATCATTTTCGGTGGCAGATATTCCGGGGCAATATCTGACTGGCTGGCAGGATGAGCAAGAGAGACAAATCGCTGCACCATTAACGGTAAAGTTTGTTTGTTGAGTTTACGTGGATCATTGAGCAGACCATAACGCATTTCGCCTAACCAGCCAGTGCGTTGTGGGATATTGGCAAACCACGGAATCAGAGCTGACTTCCAGGAATTGGGCAGAACGATCGATTGGTCATAGTTTTTAAGCCTTAAACTTAGACCAATCTGGCGCCTTTGTTTCCAGCCAAATACGCCATGGGTCACTGGCATGCTTATCGCTTCCCGTACTTCAGGCATACGTGCCAATAGGGCACGGGTCCATTCTGGCGCCAACACATCAATATTGCCGTCTGGATAGCGTTGCTTAAGCGCAGCAAATAAAGATTGCGCCATCACCATATCACCGACCCATGATGGGCCAATGATCAAAATATCGTGTTTAGTGCCAGTCATTCGCTATTAATGCAGCGTACTGTGAGCCAGATAAATAAACACCACACCCGCAGCAATCAATGAGATTTGCTGAAACGTCTCGGAAGGTTTCACTTTATTGTGCAGGCCCGGAATCAAATCAGCTACAGCGATATAAATAAAGCTGGAAGCTGCGACCACCAGAATAAACGGCAGAATATGTTGCATATCGGCTAGCAGGAAGTAGGCCGCTACGGCACCGACCACGGTTGCCAGACTGGAAAGCATATTGAAATAAAGTGCTTTGCGCCGCGAATACCCACTGTGCAGCAGAATCACAAAATCCCCTAACTCCTGCGGAATCTCATGAGCTGCAATTGCAAGGGCAGTCACAATACCCAGATGCACATCGGTTAAAAATGCAGCAGCGATCAAAACACCATCAACAAAGTTGTGAATGGCATCGCCAATCAAAATTAATGCACCCGCAGCCTTTTTGGAGTCGTCGTGATGATGATTATGATGATCTTCACCGAGCTCCGGAATATGTTCATGACCGTGATGACTGTGGCAATGTCGCCATAACACCATTTTTTCCAACAGGAAAAAACTTAATAAACCAATCAGTAAAGTTAGCCCAATATTATGAGGATCCACCGCAAATTCATGCTCAATCGCATGGGGCAACAAGCCTAAAAAAGAAGCGCCAAGCAATGCGCCAATGGCAAAGCTCACCAGATGGGGAACAGCATGTTGACGGGTATGAGTGGGTAATAAGAGAAAACTTGAGGCAATAGCAACACTCAGCACTCCGCCAAGAATACTGAAGATAATAATCCAGATTAATAAGTCCATATGCACCTGACAGACAAAAAGAATGCGCAAATCATACCTTATTCAGCTTCTATCCATATCAGTGTTGCCATTCGTCCGGTTACACCTTCATGCCGATACGAGAAAAAACGTTCGTTTTCGCTGTAGGTACAAAAATCTCCACCATAAATTGCGGTTACACCCTGCGCAGAAAGGCGTTGTCTGGCCAGCATATAAATATCTGCCAAATAACGATCTGAATGAGATGCGATAAAAGCAGATTCTGCCGCAGGATCTATCGCTAAAAATGCCGCTTTTACTTCCGGGCCAACTTCAAAAGCCTTGGGCCCGATCGCCGGTCCCATCCAAGCCAGGATTTCGGAACCGGCAACGCCAAATCTTGCTAGTGTGTTTTCAATAATTCCGGCTTGTAATCCTCGCCAACCAGCATGAATGGCAGCAACCTGTGACCCCGACTTATCGGTGATTAACAGTGGCAAACAATCTGCAGTCATCACTGCACACACCTGATTAATGGAGTTGCTGATAATCGCATCGGCTTCAATATTTTGTTGCCACTGGCTGGAGTGGATTACAGCTGTACTATGGGTTTGCTTTAACCATAATGGTTCGGCTGGCATCAAGGCCGCTTCAATTAATCTTTGCCGGTTGGCAGCTACACAATCTGGATTGTCACCAACATGATCCCCTAAATTCAATGAGTCAAAGGGTGCCAGGCTCTGTCCACCGTTTCGGGTGGTAGTTATTGCACGAATGTTTTTTGGAGCAGGCCAATTAACCTCTATAAATGATTCAGCCATCACAGCGTGGCACATGCAGATAATCACGCCATGCGGCAAACAGGTTTTCATCGCTGGCAGCACAGGTTGAACGGGGAGTTAAGTTGCGGCTGAACACCGGCTCATTATCCAAAGTACAGGCAAATGCGCCAGCTTCCTGAATAACCAGCTGTGCTGCAGCATAATCCCAAATCTGCTGCCGTCCATGCAGATACAATTGAGCTCGTCCCGCAGCCAGCCAACAAAGCTCCAAGGCAATTGAGCCCAGACTGCGTTGTGAACCATAGGGTTTTTCTTCAACCAGTCGTTTAGAGAGGGATATGGGTAAACGTTTGAAATCTATGATGGCCAGGGTCTGATTAAGTGCAAGTCCGGAAATTTCAGCTTTTAATCGCTGACCGTTAAGCCATGCCCCTGCACCTTTTTTCGCGGCAAAACACTCATTCATTACCGGGTCATAAACCAATCCAAGCGTTACTTCGCCCTTTTCAATAAGGGCAAGGGAAATGGAAAAGAAGGGCATGCCGGCGGCAAAATTACTGGTTCCGTCTATTGGATCGAGGCACCAAAGTGCGTCATTACTGCCGAGTAATTCAGCTTGTTCAAGGGCAGTCATTTCCTCGCCCAGTAATTTGATATCCGGAAAATCCCGCTGCAAAACCTCGGTGATGGTCTGCTGCATCAATTTGTCAGCAACGGTGACCACGCTGCCATCATGTTTATATTGACGGCTGACAGTATTGAATAATGGCATTAAATGCTGCTGAACCGTGTCAGTCAGGCAATTTTGAAGTTTGGCGAGGTCGGTATCCATGGCAAAAAGTATATCAGCCATTTACGGTTTATTATTCAAACTCTGTGATGCAGTCTGTAAACTGCTGATTCATTTTGTCAGTTGAAGCTTGTTTATGCGTGTTTCCCGTTTTTATTGCGCGTCTCTAGTGCCTGCCAATTCACCAATGCAGTTGCCAGATGAGGTTTTCCGCCATGCCGTGCAGGTGCTTCGCATGAAGCCTGGTGCTTTATTGAATTTATTTGATGGGCAAGGCCTGGAATATCAGGCTCAGCTGGAGCAGGTTGATAAGCGTCAGGCCACCGTCAGCCTGCAACAGCAAATACACACAGATAATGAGTCTCCATTGGATATTCTGTTGATGCAGGGTATTTCAAGAGGCGAACGGATGGATTACGCCATACAGAAAGCGGTTGAGCTTGGCGTGAAACGTATTATGCCGGTGGTGACCGAGCGTTGTAATGTGCAACTTTCCGGGGATCGTGCCGAAAAAAGAATAAATCATTGGCAAGGAGTGATTATCAGTGCCTGTGAGCAAAGCGGCAGAAGTTATTTGCCTGAGTTATTGCCCATCGCTTCGATAGATTCAGCTTTTGGAAACGTGAACGATGCCTGCAAACTGGTGCTGGATCCAGAGGCGATAAAAAGTTTTTCCAGTGTAAAAAAAGCCCAGCAGATCGCTTTGCTGATTGGCCCCGAAGGTGGCCTGAGTGAAACAGAGGTACAACGGGCAAATGATGCGGGTTTCACTGGTATCACATTAGGGCCGAGAATATTGAGAACTGAAACCGCTTCTGCAGCAGCATTAGCGATGGTGCAGGCTGGCTGGGGAGATATCGCGTGAATGATAGTACCATTGTGTTACTGATTCTGGCGGTCATAGGCTGGATATGGTGGGACAGCCGGGGAGTAGCGGAACATGCCAGCAAGGTTGCCAGTCAATATTGTCAGTCGATGGGGGTGAGTTTTCTCAACGATACCGTGGCCTGGCAAAAAATCCGTCTCAAACGAGGTGCGACCGGCAGAGTGCAATTAGAGCGTACCTATTTTTTTGAGTTTGCCAGTGATATGCAACAACGTTATCGTGGTGAAATCGTCATGTTGGGTAAACGCGTCAAGACCATCCAACTGGATCCACACCGTTACAGTTAAGTCATCAGAGGTAGAAGGTATGGCCACCAAACTTGCATTAGTCGTTGATGATTCTCGTGTTGCCCGCATGATGCTTTGCAAACTGCTGCAATCTTCTGGATTTTCAGTAGTTGAGCAGGGTAGTGCTGATGAAGCCCTGTCCTGGCTGGAAACCAGTGAACAAACGCCGTTAATCATTTTTATGGATTTGATGATGCCTGGCATGGACGGTCTGACCGCAACCCGTCAGATAAAAAACGATTCTCGGTGGCAATCCATTCCGGTGGTACTTTGCACCAGTAATGACAGTGAAGCGGATAAACTGTCTGCGCACGACAGTGGTGTATTGGCTTTATTGTCCAAACCACCTGAAGCCCAACAGTTACAATCGATTTTAGCTGCCTTATCGGCACCTTCAGTGGCCACAGAAGAAACACAACCATCCGTAGCTGAGCCGTTATCGCCTGTTGAAATTCCTTCCATTCCGTCCGTAGAGGAAATTACCGCAGAGGTTGAGCAACAGTTATTACCAGGCTGGTTACAACAAGCTCAACAGCAGACGGAGCAACGTAGCCAGCAGATTGCAGAAAATATCGCACGGCAGTTGATTGATGAAAAACTGGATGGATTAGCGGCAAGCCTGTCTGCGGAGATAAGTCAGCAGATAAGTGGTGCAGTGCAGGAAAAGGTTCAGCATCAACTCAACACGCAAACGGAACAAATGCAGACAGTATTGTTGGAAAAAGCCGCTGATGCCGCCGAAACAGTCATGCAAAACCTGAATCAGTCCAATCACTGGCAACAGCAAGTAACGGCACAAACTGAGCGCTGGTTGGCCAGTCAGCAGCAAACGATTGAACAACAACTGTTGACGGCACTGCAGCCCAGAATTGAAACAGCAATAGCCGATCAGCTGTCCGCAATGCCTGACGCAGCTGATCCCATGACCGAAACCTTGCAGCAGGAACTGGCACAACTGCAATTACAGCAAAATCAGCTGATTAAGCGACAGCGTATGACCAATGCATTATTAATGATCGCGCTGGCGGTTGGTGTCTTTGCGCTATTACAAATCAATTTATTCTGATTTGATGAATTAGCATGACGATGACGCTTCAGGAGGCTTTGCAATGGGCAAGATTGCAACTGGTCACGAGTCCAACGCTGCGATCCGATAGTGACAGCCTGTTATGCCATGTATTGCAATGTTCGCCATCACGGTTGATTGGCTATCCAGAACAACAGTTAACCGCCCAACAGCAGCAACAATTTGTGTCATTGATCGAACAGCGTCGACAAGGTATCCCGATTGCCCATTTAACGGGATCTCGCGGCTTCTGGTCATTGGATATTGGTGTTAATCAGCATACGCTCATCCCAAGACCCGACACGGAATTACTGGTGTCGTTGGCACTGGAAAAAGTTCAGCCGGGAATGCGTGTTGCTGACCTTGGTACCGGCAGCGGAGCAATTGCGTTGTCAATTAGATCTGAACGCAAAGATATCTGGATATTGGCAATGGATTACTCGTTCAATGCATTGAAAATAGCTAAACAGAATGCTGAGGATAATCAATTGCCGTTGCTTTTCTTTCGTGGCCGATGGCTGGAAGCTATGCAGCCCGGGAGTTTGGATATCATTGTGTCCAACCCACCCTACATACCTTCAGATGATCCGCATTTAACCCTTGGTGATTTACGTTTTGAGCCTATTACAGCGCTGGCCTCCGGCAAGGATGGACTGGATGATATCCGGCAACTGGTTCGTCAATCGGCGTTGGTGTTAAAATCCAACGGCTGGTTGATTGTTGAGCATGGTTATGAGCAGTCTCTCGCAGTACAACGATTGTTTGAGCAATCTGGATTTACAGAGGTCCAAGCTTTTCAGGATTATGGACGACGGGATCGAGTGGTTATTGGCAAACGCTCTGCAAGCTTCGAATTAAGGTAACATAATGCAAGATGAATGATGAACAATTACTGCGTTACAGTCGCCATATACTCTTGCCCAATTTTGATATCGCTGGCCAACAACGCGTCTTGCAAAGCCGCGTGTTGATCATTGGTTTGGGTGGACTGGGTTCGCCTGTCGCGTTGTATCTGGCTGCTGCTGGTGTTGGGCATCTGGTATTGGTGGATGATGATATTGTTGAACTGACCAATTTGCAACGGCAAATCGTGCATAGACAGGCATCTGTTGGTCAAACCAAAACGCATTCAGCCGTGACAACTTTACAAAGTTTGAATGACACCATTAAGGTTGAAGCGATCGATTATCGCTTGAACGAAGCTGAACTGTCCGAGCAGGCAGTTCATGCGGATGTCATCGTTGATTGCACCGATAATTTCAGTAGTCGTTTTTTGCTCAACCGGGTGAGCAAAAAAACCAGAACGCCTTTGGTTTCAGCTGCAGCCATTCGTTGGGAAGGTCAGGTTTCAGTTTATGATGCCCGACAAGCTGACGCACCTTGTTATCGTTGTTTATATGATGATAAAGGTGGAGATATCCAGCAAAGCTGTGCTGAAAGTGGTGTGCTTTCACCATTACTGGGCATGATGGGATCCATACAAGCAATTGAAACGCTTAAATTGCTCGCTGATACAGGGACTTCTCTCAATGGTCGATTGTTAATGGTGGATGCCCTGTCAATGCAGCTAAGAGAAATGACGTTAAAACAGGATCCGGCCTGTCCGGTATGCCACGATAATGAGAATCGCTAAATGACAGTGAAAACGACGATACGTTTACCTCGAGAATTGGTGAATGAGCTATTGCACCAGGCACAACTTTCACCCAATCAGGAAATTTCCGGTTTAATAGGTCGTCATGGACAGCGCTGTATTTGTTATCCCATTGATAACGTTAAAACGGATGCCAGTGTGCTATTTGCACTGAGTGCCAGTGAACAGCTGGCGGCTTTGAAAGAAATGAAAGAACGTAATCAGGAATTATTCGCTATTTATCATTCCCATCCTGATGCACCCGCTTTACCCTCGGTTATTGATGAGGATGTCGCCGATTATCCACAGGCTTTGTATCTGATTATTTCATTGAATACCCAAGGTGTGCTGGAAATGCGGGGATTTCAAAAAGATGGGTTGAACATTGAAGAGGTAAATTTAATCATATGAGTATACTTGACGCATCAGTATTAAAAGATGCAGCGCAACAGGCGCTGGATGCGGCTAAAAAGCTGGGCGCGACCGCTGCAGAAGTGGGTATCAGTCAAAGTCAGGGTTTATCGGTAAATGTGCGTCAAGGCGAAATTGAAACGCTGGAGCATAATAAAGATACCGGACTGGGGGTTACAGTGTTTCTGGGGCAAAGCAAGGCTTCGGCTAGTACATCTGACTTAAGGCCAGAAGCCATTCACGAAACAGTGGCCATGGCATGTAGTATTGCCCAACATACTCAGGAAGATAAGTTTGCTGGTTTAGCCGATGCGGAATTAATGGCCACCTCATTTCCGGACCTGCATTTGTATTATCCATGGGATTTATCGCCGGAGCAGGCTATTGCGCTGGCAATGGAATGTGAGCAGGCGGGAAGGGAATATGACCCTCTTATCAGTAATTCTGAGGGGGCCAGTGTTGCCTCCCATGAAGATCAACGAATTTACGCCAACAGCCATGGTTTTATTGGTCAGACTCAGTCCTCTCGTCACAGTTTGTTCTGTACATTAATTGCCCGTGACGAAGCTGGGATGCAGCGTGACTATTGGTACGATGTAGCCCGTGATAGTCAGGATCTGGTTTCTGCTGTTTCGGTGGGTCGAAAAGCGGCTGAAAAAACGTTGAAACGTTTGAACGCGCGGGAAATTGAAACGGGACATTACCCGGTCATATTTGCTGCTGAAGTTGCTTCTTCATTATTCGGTCAGTTAGTGGGTGGAATTCGCGGCAGTGCCTTATATCGCAAATCCAGTTTTCTACTGGATAAGCTGGGTGAGCAGATTTTTCCAGCATTTATGCATATCCATGAACAACCACATCTTTTTAAGGCGCTGGGCAGTTCGGCTTTTGATGCGGAAGGGGTGGCGACCCAAAATCGCGACATTATCCGCGACGGTGTATTGCAGGGATATGTGCTGGACAGCTATTCAGCACGGCGTCTGAATATGACGACTACCGCAAATGCTGGAGGAATACATAATCTTACGGTTGATAGCAATGATTTGTCCTTCCAGGACATGCTTAAAGCAATGGACCGTGGAGTGATTGTCACTGAAACCATGGGCATGGGCGTCAATATTGTTAATGGTGATTATTCGCAAGGTGCGGCGGGTTTCTGGGTGGAAAACGGTGAAATTCAATACGCCATTGATGAGTTCACCATTGCCGGTCAATTGCAGGATATGTTCAAAGGTATTCAGGCAGTGGCCAACGATGTCGACTTACGCAGTAATATCCGTAGCGGTTCGGTGTGGATCGATAAAATGATGGTGGCCGCCTAGGGCTTGTTGATCTTTCAGACCCTAGTTTAAGGATCGATGCTATCGCGGACGAAGCCAGTGATATCAGTTAAATAGGCCACAGCAAATATTGAAAATAGCATCTGCCTTAGATTTTTAATGCGATGAGCGCTTTGGTTTCGTAACGCATTGATTTGACGTATCAAGTCCTGCTCATCGTGTAGCCAGTCAGTATTGTTGTTGACCAGCTGGCAATGAAAGACATAATAATTTTCGGAGTTGAACAGTCTATGCAACAACAGGTTTTTAGCCTCTGCTGATTGCAGTTCATGCTCACAGATGATCTGCCAGGGTTGATGCTCTGAGCGATAGCAATACAATCCCATGCCATGGGTCACCACATTTACAGTATGAATTGTTTTAAGCTGTAGAGTGATGCGATGGATGGAATTAGAAATAGCCTGCCACAAGGTGTTGTCGGTTTGAGTGAAAATCTGAGAATGGCCTGTAACCGCCTGCAGAACGCGTTTTTGTTGAATGTCGAGCCCAAAAAATAATGCTGTACTAAGCGGTGTGTGGCTCAGCAGATCCAGATAAACCCGGCTGACCTGCATTTGTAATAAATCATCCTCGCGACGTGACAATGACTGTTGGTTGTCTTTAATGGCCTTTTCAAAAAACTGATTTACAGCAAATGGGCATTGGGTCACCAGACGCTGTAAACCAAGTTCGGTTTGCTCAGCAAACTTTTGCACTCGCTTAACTTCATACGGCACACTGCGCAAATTTAATTGGGGGCGCTGTGCTTGCCAACGAGTAAAGTGCAAAGTGACTCGGGCCCCTATCTTCACCGGCAAATCAGCATTGACTGATAACGACAGTCCATTAATCGAAACCTCGTTGGTTTGCGAAGAATATTCCTGACTATTTACAAATAAATTGATGGGGGTAAGCACGGTATAGCGGCTTTGCTGGCGTCGAATAAATGCTTTGAGCGAACTGACGGGGGGTAAATTGAAAAGAACCGCCGGTTTTTCGATATTTTCATCAGCATGAATTTGCTTTTCATTATTACTCAGCTGTTGCAAGCAGGCCGAAATATCAGTGATTTCTACCAGATTTTTTAATTGTGAAACTTTGCGTGAAAAATCAACGGCAATGCGCGGGTCTGATTGAGCCATGATATCAAAATGCGGATGGTAAATTGCTTCATCAACTTCCAATGCTGATACATTGAAATGCCATAATTGTGTGTTTTTTGGCCATGGCCAAAATTGTTTGAGTCTTGCTATTTCACTGGTATCAATCACCACCAGTTTTTCCTCGTTAAGCGCCACAAACCCACAATTTAAATTGTTTTTTTCAATATGAGAGAGCACTCTTTTCACGACCGACAGCAAGTCGGGCGTGTCGATGAATATCTGATCACAGACAGTGCTGCTATGGGCCGCGGTGATATTGTCTGATTGCTGTTCACCCATCCAGCAGAGCAGGCTGGGCATTAGCTGGCTGTATAAACGTAACAGACAATTTTGTGTCAGATTCAGAATTTCATTATTCAGTTCAGCCGGACTGTGCTGATTTCGATTGCTTAACCAGTTTTGCCACGCTTGACGAACGTCATCACCGACTGAGTCATGAAAGCGTAATACGGCAAAGGTTCGCTGATCCTCATGATGCATCCGGGTAACGTCAAACGCTATGAGCGTGGGTTCGGTATTATGGGCGTCGGGAAAATGTTCAAAACAGGCATTAACAGTATCATTTTTTTCCAGTGCGGCGACATGCTTCATGCTGACACGGATGGCGTCAATGCTGACATCCAGAGTCATTGCATGGTAGCTAATTTCACCAATTTGTATGATGACCGGTAAAGTCAGTAGCATGCGTGGCGCCTGACGTCTTACCGGTTGATCCAGCCGGATAAGTAATACGCCATCGTCTTCAATTGGAGTAGGTTGCTGTTGTTGTGCTTGCTGTTGAAATTGGCGAACGGCCTGCATCAGTGCTTCGTAAACACCGACGGTGTAATGCCCTCCCATGCGTTCAATCAGCTGCTTGAGAATTAAATAACTACGGTCATCCAGGTGGTGGGTGACACCGCCAAAATCATATGGCTGGCATTCACCGGTCACTTTACCGCGTAAATCAATGATGCGCTGACAGGGTTTTTGTAATCTTTGTCGTTCCAGCTGGGCCAGAAAAGCTTGGTTTTGAGCTTTACTGTTTTCCGTTGCCATTGCCCGAATTATTTCAGTTCATCAGGCGTTTTAGCTTGAATGCTTAATGCATGAATAGCAGAAGGGAGTAGTTCTGCCGCAGCGTCATAGACCAGCCGGTGGCGCTTGATCAAAGATAAACCGGCAAACGCGTCGCTGACAATGAATACCGAAAAGTGTCCACCACCGGTATTGCCAGCATGACCTGCATGCAGATGGCTGTCATCAATGACCTGTAGGTGAATGGGAGCAAGCCGCTGTAATGCCTGCTCGAGTTTTTGTTGTGTCGATAAATTCAAGGTAAGACCTTACGAAAGGGTTTAACAGTTACGTTGGCGTAGACATCAGCCTCAATGTACGGGTCGGCCTCGGCCCAAATCCGGGCGCTTTGCAAGTCGTCAAATTCGGCGACCACTAAACTGCCAGTGAATCCGGCTTCACCGGGATCATCGCTATCGATAGCGGGGTGTGGACCAGCCAATAGCAAACGACCTTCATTCTGTAACACCTGAAGACGGGCGAGATGAAACGGACGGGTATTCTTTCGACGTTGCAGGCTATCAGGCTTATCTTCACTGATAATGGCATATAGCATCAGGAGGCATCCTTCGAATCATTATTGTCGTTTATATGACGGGACAAATAAATGGCTTGTCCGGCAATAAATAACACGGTAATGGCCAAAGAGCCAAATAATTTAAAGTTGACCCAGGTTTCTTCTGAGTAGTAATACGCGATATAAATATTCAGAAATCCGGAAAAGATAAAAAACAGAATCCACGCCGTGTTCAGTCTTGACCAGACCGCGGTTGGCAATTGCAGATGCGCTGCCATCAGACGTTCAAGCAGGGTTTTATCGGTAAACAATCGGGCACCGATAAAGGCTAATGCAAATAACCAGTTCACCGCGGTGGGTTTCCACATCACAAATTCCGGGTTCTGTAACCAGAGCGTGGCCCCGCCAAGCACCATCACCAGAATGAATGTGATTAAATGCTGTCTTTCCACTTTGCCGTGACGCAGCAAACCATAAAGAACCTGAACCAGAGTAGCGACCATCATTACCGCTGTTGCGGCATAGATGCCGGCCACCTCATATTCCTGGCCATTCCAGTGGTAGATGCCGCCACCAAATTTATAAGCAATGAAAAACAGAATAATGGGCAGGAAATCAGTAAATAGTTTCATCTTTTTGTTCAGTTATTACAGAGATGCCACATTCTAACGTAAAATCAACACCATGACGCACTATGACCTGCATTGCCATTCCACCGCCTCTGATGGCGCCTTGTCTCCAAAAGCATTGGTTGAACGAGCTGTTCAGCAAGGTGTCGATGTGCTGGCGCTTACTGATCATGATGGCACAGAGGGCATTACGGCTGCGCTTGAGGCTGCCGCAGATCAGCCACTCACATTGATTCCCGGGGTAGAAATTTCGGTTAGCTGGAATAGCAGTACGGTGCATATTGTCGGGCTGAACATTGATATTAAGAATGCTAAATTGCAAAACGGTTTAGCCAATATCCGCCAATATCGGCAGCAAAGAGCCGAACAAATTGCGCAGCGTTTGGAAAAATCCGGTATTTCGGGGGCGCTTGAAGGTGCGGGAAAATATGCGTCGAAGACCATGTTAGGACGAATGCATTTTGCACAATTCCTGGTCGAACAAGGCCATGCTTCCAATGCTAAAGATGTCTTCAAGCGTTTTCTGGTGAGAGGCAAACCCGGATATGTGCCGGGACAGTGGACTGATCTGGAATCCGCAGTTGAATGGATAACCGAGGCGGGCGGCCAAGCGGTTATTGCCCATCCGTTACGTTATAAAATGACCGGTACCAAGCTGCGACGGCTGATTGATGAGTTTAAAACAGCTGGCGGACAAGCCATTGAGGTCAGTTCCGGGCATCAGCATCCAGATCAACTGAGAAATGTAGCAGCCCTGGCAAAACATTATGATTTGCTTGCATCCTGTGGATCGGATTTTCATGGTCCAGAGCAAACGTGGAGCGAGCTTGGACGCTTCCTGCCATTGCCGGCCTCCTGTAAACCGGTATGGTCTTTATGGCACTAAAACGGTCATGCGGCATGGGTTATGGTATATACAAGTAATTAACAAACTAAAGAATTAACAAAGGTTTTAGATGAGCCAGTATTTTCAAATTCACCCGGATAACCCCCAGCCACGTCTGATTAAACAAGCCTGCCAAATCATAATGAGTGGTGGCTTGGTGGTTTATCCTACCGATTCGGGCTATGCACTGGGATGCCATTTGGGTGACAAAGGCGCTATGGATCGCATTCGTCGTTTGCGTCAACTGGATGCTGATCACAATTTCACGCTGGTGTGCCGGGATTTGTCTGAGCTATCGGTTTACGCCAAATTCAATAATGCAGTCTTCCGCTTGATTAAAGCGCATACCCCTGGCCCCTATACATTTGTCTTACCGGCAACTAAAGAGGTGCCCCGCCGATTGCAGCATCCTAAACGTAAAACCATCGGTTTACGGATTCCGGTCAACAATATTGCTCTGGCCTTACTGGAAGAGCTGAATGAACCATTGATGAGCTCAACTCTGATTTTGCCGGGCGAAACCATGCCGATGACCGAAGCCGATGAAATAGCTGATCAATTGAGTAAACATGTGGATTTGATTATTGATGGCGGAGCATGTGGCAGTGAGCCGACGACCGTTGTCGAGTTTGTAAATGACTTACCCGAAGTGGTCAGGGTTGGTATGGGTGATCCTGAACCGTTTGAGGTGGAATGATCATCTATCTTGGTTTATTCCTGATAATCGCTTGCAGCATCTGGCTTATCGGCATTATTCATGCTGAAGCCGATTGGGGCGGACCGTCCGTTAACTGGCTGGATGGCTGGACCCGCTTAATCTGCAAGTATATTCAGCATTTACCGGAACAGAAAATAAATCTGCCAGAGACTGGCCCAGCGATTATAGTCGCCAACCATGTATCTGGTGTTGATCCCTTATTACTGATATCTGCCAGCAAACGGCCGTTACGCTTTTTGATTGCTCGGGAAGAGTATGAGCGACCTTTTGTTAGTTGGGTGTTTAAAAAAGCCGGTTGTATTCCTGTTGATCGTTCCGGCCGCCCTGAGCAGGCGTTAAGACAGGCCTTAAGAGCTTTGCAACAGGGCGAGATTATCGCACTGTTTCCGCATGGGAAAATTCATCTGGATACTGATCCACCGAGAAAAATTAAGGGTGGTGTTGGCCGGCTGGCAAGCTGGTCGAGAGCACCGGTGTTTCCAGTGCGTATTGATGGTGTGACAGCTCAGGGGAAAGTGTTTACAGCACCGTTTATCCCCAGCCGGGTGGTGTTAACCATGGGAGCACCTCTACAGTGCACCACGCAATCAATGGAAGAATGTTTGCAGGATATTATTCTGACAATCGAAACACCAACCCCCCGACCCTGATTTTCATCATAGTGTCTTAATCGCTAGGTAGTCTGAAAAGTTATTTTGCCTGCACTGAAAGACTTTGATGATGATTGACAATACACCTATCTGGGTCCGCTACTCACAAACTGCATTGCCATGGTTATTACCGCCGTTATTGCTATTTTCACGAGCTCTTGCCGATTTGACGGTACTGTTAAGCGGCATTTTATTTTTAATCTGGTCGTTTCAGCGACAGGACTGGCATTGGGCCAGAAACCCTTGGTTTCGTTTAAGTCTGCTTTTTTGGGCCTATTTACTGTTTGTAAACTTACCTCTTAGCGTTGATCCGTCTGATAGCTTGCTATACGCCATTACCTTTATGCGCTGGCCTTTGTTTGCCGCAGCATTAGCTTACTGGTTATTAACAAGTCGCGATCGACAAAAACACTTTCTCATCGCCTTGCTATTCACTTCTTTATTTATTGCCTTGGACACTGGCTGGCAATATGTAACTGGTGTGGACTGGTTTGGAATTCCTATTGCTCCAGAAAACCGGTTGACCGGACCGTTTCGTAATCCAGTGGCCGGGATTATGATGGTGCGGGTGGAATTTATTTTATTGCTTGCGATAGCAGTATTTTCCAGTTTGCAGTCTATCTATCGGCAAGTGCTGTTTATCGTTGGTATTTTGCTGAGCTTTTTATTGTTAATTTTTATCACAGGCGAGCGCATGGCGTTTATGTTGTGTGTTTCGGCCAGCTTACTGGTATTACTGGGATTTGCGCTGCAATATCCTGCCAGACAAACACTGGTGGTGCTGGGCGGATTGCTACTCATTTTAGTCATTATTGCTTTGATGTTCTTGCTACCGGAAACATCGCAGCGGATGGTGTTTAGTACGGTCGAAAAATTACAGAATTTCCGGGAATCGGATTATGGCCAGGTGTTTCGCGGGGCCTTCGAAGTTTGGCAGCACTATCCGTGGTTTGGTAGTGGTCTGCACAGTTATCAAGCTGTTTGTGCTGAACTTGGTGTGATGGCTAACACTGCTATAGCTTGCACACATCCACATAATCTGTATCTGCATCTTGGTGCGGAAACCGGTATTGTTGGAGTGAGTTTATTTTGCTTGATGGTGTTGGCGATCTTTCACCAGGCATTGGCGTCATTATGGCGACAAAAAAGCTGGCTGTTGCTGACCATCTGTTCGGCGATTTTGCTACTGAGTTTCTGGCCATTAATTGGTGGTATCAGCTTGTTAAACAACTGGGTGGCGGCCCTGGTTTGGTTGGGTGTTGGCTGGGCACTGACAGTTGATTTGCAGCATTCCTCTGCTGAGCATTCAGCTTGAAACGACACCTTGAGCTACTAAGTAAGCAATGACTGTCTCGATATTCAGTTCTGACAATGAACTGACGCTATAAGGCTTGAATTGTTCACGTTCAATTTCAGCACGCCGGGCACAGCTGTGCGGACCAAAAATGGCCATACCGGCTTTACTAAGATGTGCTGCCAGATGGCTTGGTCCGGAATCGTTGCCAATTACAAAACCGGCTTGTTGAATAACACCCGCCAGTTGAAACCAGTTAAGACCGCTTAATATGGTGCTACTAAATTGCTCAGTTAATTGGATTTCATCCGGTCCGAGTAGGGTGACAACGTTCACGTCTTTTGCGGCTAATTGCTTAGCAAGTTGAGGATAAAACGGCCAACGTTTTTCCGGACGCTTGGCCGAGCAACCGGGTATTAATAAAATAAAACCGGATTGAATACCGCGCTCGGTCAGCCAGGGTTGCATATTCTCTGTCAGCCAGCGTAAATCTGCCTGCCGCGCATATTGACTATCAATTCCTGCTTGTTGCAACAACTCAATCTGGCCTTGCAAGCCACTGACTGGAGCAGATTTAGCCGCACGTTGAATCCATGGCAATCTTGGCAATAACAGTTTTCTATACAGTCGAGTACGTTGTGAATTCTGTAAATCAATCACCAGATCAAAATCCTGCTCTTTTAATGTGTTTCTGAGTAGCCACAAATCTGACACTCGCCATAATGGCCTTCGCTTATCTGTTAAGACAAAATCGATATGAGGGCTGCGCTGCATTAGCGATTGATAGGTGGGTGAGGTCAGTAAAGATATCCGAGCATGGTCGAAGTACACTCGAATATCATGCATCACGCCATCTGCTTGCAGTAAATCGCCGAAAGCGCCATGTTTTATCACCAGAATATGAGGTGATTTCATGATGAGAGCAGCTTACGGTAGAGCGCCAGCGTTTGATCCGTCATGGCTGTTAAGGTCATGCATTGCTCGGCAGTAGAATAGGACTTTTGCATCAGTGCTGACCATTGGTTTAAATCAGCTAATAAAATTTGCAGTCGCGCGCTCAGTGCCTGAGGATCATCAGTTGGAACAATTAACTTTTCCGGTAATATTTCATTGGCGACCGGTACATCTGTTGCCAAAACTCGGCATTGTGTTAGCAGTGCTTCATTAAAGACATAAGAAAAGCCCTCGCGCTGCGAGCTGATAATTAATGCATCAGCTTGCTGCATTAATGGATAAATATCCTGGCGAGCACCCAGTAAACGAATATTTGCTTTAGTTGAGTGTCTGTCAATCAGTGATTGAAGATGCATTTTTTCCGGTCCATCACCGGCAATCCATAAGGTCACGGGCAGCGCTGCAACTGCCTTAATGAGTACGTCAAAGCCTTTTGCTGGCACCAGTCTGCCAACGGCCAGCAAAAGTGGTAATGCATTATGTTTCTCTTGCAGGGCTTTTGTGATGAGCGGTGCCTGGATGCCGTTATAAATAATAGTAACCTTTTCATCAGCAAATGGCTTGGCCAGCTGCTTGCTAACAGTAATGACCTGATTAAAATGCCGATAAGCGCCAAGTTGGCGTTTGATATTGTGAAGTGTTGCTACGCGTTGACCTGAAAAAAAATAACGCAACGAATTGATCAGTGCCGCGGCTTTATTTGCCTGCGCATGCACAATATCAAACTGGCCCTGACGTAATGACTTTCCCAGAGCCCATAACAGCCTTGGATCGTGGCGACTGTAATGGCTGGGCATAGCAATGCTTTGAATATGTGTTGGCAATTTTCGAATAAATACTGGGTCGGCAATAACTGTGATGTCATGGCCACGTTCGGCTAACGCAAGACTGAGTTCATATACATGTTTTTCCAAACCACCGTCGCCGCGGCTGGCAAGTACCTGAGCAATTTTCATGAAGCTTTTTCTGGTACTGCGAGCGAATGATAAATAGCGAGCGTATTTTCCAGCATGCTTTGTAGCGAAAACTCCTGATTTTTTGGCACCTCAGGTGGTGTGATCAACCACTGCAGACTTTTTGCCTGTAAAGCAACTTTATCTCCGGGTGTAATAAGACCGGCTGGCAATATACGATTAAGCTGTTCAGCAACACCACCATGGTTATAAGCAATGACTGGTCTGCCTAGGCTTAACGCTTCAAGCGGGATGCGGCCAAAGGCCTCCGGTTCTGTGGATAGCGAATATACGATGTGTGACATCGCCATTATGTCGCGGATATCGCTGCGATGGCCAGTAAAAGTGAAGTGTGATTGCATGTTTAGTTCGGCAATTCGGTCGGTGATTTCCTGTAAATAACGTTTTTTGCCAGGCTTGGTTTCGCCGACGATAAGACCATGAACTTGAGGATTTATTTTGCTGAGTGCTGCAATAAGCTCGATAAAATCCTGCTGACCTTTCCAACGGGTAATTCGTGCAGGCAAACACAATAGAATTTTGTCGCGGGTTTGTGGAAACTGTTGATACCAACTCTCTTGCCACTGAACACTAGGTTGAAAGCCGAATGGAAAATCTGCTGTATCAACGCCTCGATAATTTAATTGCAGCTTGTCACTATTAACTTGGTAATGGCGTAGTACGTATTCACGAATCATTTCTGAAATAACAATGACCTTTTCGCCTTTGGTCATGATGGCACTATATGCATTCACTGAATAAGGGCCATGAACGGTGGTAATAAAGCGTGGTCGTTGCCGATGCGGAATAGTTTTCAGGGTGAGATAACAAATCCATGCCGGTAGCCGTGAGCGGGCATGCACAATATCTACCTTTTCACTGAGTAAAAAGCGACGTAATTTGGGGATCTGCCTTAGCGTTAGCAAGGATTTTCGTCCGATAGGACAGCTGATATGTTCGCTGCCTTGCCTGGTAAGTTTTTTGACCAGTCGCCCGCCAGCAGAAATTACGATAGATCGGTGACCTTGCTGAGTTAAAAACTTGCCGACCTCCAGCGTACCACGTTCCACGCCGCCCGACGCCAACGAGGGCAGTACTTGAACAACGGTCAGTTTCGTCAAAATAATAGGTAAATTTTAGATGTTGGCAATGGCTGCGCGACCCGGTACCAGTTGTGATAACCAATTAGCCTCAATCCACTCTGCACATCTATCGGCTTCAATAAAGCCATTTACTGGGTGTAAATTCTGTTGATAGTTTCGATCATGGTCAAAACGGACAATCAGTTTTTCAGTCAGTAATTTATGCAGACCGTTGCTGACTCTGTTTTGGCGTTTAACTGGCACTGGTAAAGTGCCTACCGCAACCCTTGCCGTAAGTGCTTCATAGACCATGGATACCGAATCTTCACTGATCCAGGCGCTACTGACTTTGGCCAGTTGCTCCGCTACCCATCCAGCAGCAGTTTGCTCAAATGGCACCACTTCAAGATTGGTTGCTTCCAATAATTGCACCGACTGTAGGGTTTCAGCTGGTGTGCGACGAGACGTCGTCAACGTGTAATGAATATCAGGGTTATCAGAGAGCAGTTTACGAATATGTTGCATCAATTCTGTGTTATCCCAACCGCAGTGTTTAGAAGGACCGCCAAGCATGATCAGTGACTGATTGGCGTGATGAGAACCTATGGCATGCAGTGGATTTAATACGCCGCGGGTTTGCAAATAATTACCACCACCATGATATTGGTCATGCTCAGGAATAAGACAGAGATCAAATAATCCTACTGCTAAACTGGGCTGCATCATTAATACGGTTTTGCCACCATAAGCACGCTTGGCGGCTAGCATTGAAAAATGTGTTCGATGACCTGCGCCAATAATAAGATCGGGAAGCGGTAAACCAGCTCCGGCAGGCCAGACCCCAGATAACCATTGAGAAAATGGCGCTAATTTTCCTGATACCGGAATATCAATCAATTGACAGGGACGCACGCGTTGCAATGCTTGAGCCAGACCCAATGACTGACTTTGATGACCAGGTTTTCCATCAGTTAACCGCCAAATAATGGTTTCGCCTGAAACTGATGCATTCATCTGATCGTTGCTCCCAAGTTAGTGAATCAACCCCATGAAATTGGCACGGAGTCGTTTGCTCGTTGGGATAACCTTAGTTTAAAAGTGTGTAATTAAGATGTCGGAAATATGACACTGACTGTCATATTTATTTACGCGCTTTTGGTTGGCCGGATATATAACTTACCGCGTCCATCAGGCTGTGTTTTGAATCGGCGATGCACCCAAAGGTACTGTTCGGGGTACTGTTTTACTTGGGCTTCCAGCCAATCATTTAACTGTTGTGCATCTTGCAGAGTATTACCAGAGGGGTAGTTTTCCAGCGCTGGAAATATTTTCATCAAATAACGACCATCTGGCTGACGGCAAGGCATAAAAGGTACGACGGTAGCACCTGACTTTTCTGCCAAACGCGACGGTGCGATTATCGTGGCAGCCGGTAAATTAAAAAACTTGGCAAAGACTGAGGTTTTGCCACCGAAATCCTGATCCGGGGCATACCAGACGATTTTATTGGCTTTTAGCGCCCGCAATAAGCCCCTGATATCGGCTTGGAGCAGACTACCTTCACTGTGTTTATGCCGATAGTGCAGCATTACCTGGTTTAAAAGTGGGTTTTTCATATTGTGAAACATTACATGCATGGGGTGTTGTAGCATCATCAAGCGACCGCCCAATTCCATGCTGGTAAAGTGGCCGGTCAGTAGAATTACGCCACGACCTTTCTTTACAGCCGATTGCAGGTGTTCGAGACCGTCATAGTCAACGATTTTGGCAAGGGATTTATCTGGGGCCCACCAGCTTAGTGCCGTTTCAAATGGCATCATGCCGATACTGTATAAGGTTTTTTTCAGTAATATTTTCTGTTCAGATTTTGATAACTCCGGAAAGCACATCGCAATATTGCGTTTGGCAACAAAACATTTTTTAGCTGCAAACAAGGTTAAGCTCTTGCCAATAAAAGCAGCAATGAATGATCTGCTGGAATGGGGTAGATAAACTGATAATCGCATTAATGCTAAACCTAACCAATTCCCCCAAAAACGTGGGGCCAGCAATTTCCAGTGTTTAAGCATAGTATGTAGTGAAGTCCGATAAGCAATTTAACAGCTTGGCAAATTTTAATGACCGAAATATGAATTAGCCTTTTCAGCAAAAAAATAAATTCTGTTTCGACCTCTTGAGATCATCTTGTGTACCCCCCATTTTGTAATTAACTTATTTTTTACAGGGATATTACGATGCAAATCGATAAACTCACCAGCAAGTTCCAGGAAGCACTTGGTGCCGCACAAAGTCTGGCGGTTGGACGCGATCATCAGATTATTGAACCAGCCCATTTAATGTTGGCGTTATTAAACCAACAAGGTGGCACGGTAAAACCGTTACTGGCACAAAGCGGTGTCAATGTGCCAGCGTATCAGGCGGATCTGGAAGCACAGTTAAACCGTTTTGCCCAAGTTGAGGGTGGTAATGGGGATATCCGCATATCTTCAGACTTGAACCGATTATTAAATCAAACGGATAAATTGGCACAGCAACGTCAGGATCAGTTTATTTCCAGCGAACTTTTCGTGTTGGCAGCGGTTGAGGAAAAAAATCAAACAGGTGAATTGCTGCGCAAGCATGGGGCTAACAAAACCAATATTAATAACGTGATAGACAAAATTCGTGGGGGCGAACGCGTGACTGATCAAAATGCCGAAGAACAGCGCCAGGCGCTGGAAAAATACACCATTGATCTCACTGCCCGTGCCGAGAGTGGCAAACTGGATCCGGTGATAGGTCGTGATGATGAAATTCGCCGCACTATCCAGGTTCTGCAACGTCGTACCAAAAACAATCCAGTGTTGATTGGTGAACCAGGCGTCGGTAAAACGGCGATTGTTGAAGGTCTGGCACAGCGTATTGTCAACGGTGAAGTGCCGGAAGGCATGAAAAACAAACGAGTGCTGGCGTTGGATATGGGCTCGTTGATTGCTGGTGCCAAATTCCGTGGTGAGTTTGAAGAACGATTAAAAGCAGTACTCAGTGATCTGTCAAAACAGGAAGGACAAATCATTCTGTTTATCGACGAAATCCATACCATGGTCGGTGCTGGTAAAGCGGAAGGCGCGATGGATGCCGGGAATATGCTGAAACCTGCTTTGGCGCGAGGCGAATTGCATTGTATCGGCGCGACTACGCTGGACGAATATCGTCAGTACGTTGAAAAAGACGCCGCTCTGGAACGTCGCTTCCAGAAAGTGCTGGTGGGTGAACCCAGTGTGGAATCCACTATTGCTATTCTGCGTGGTTTAAGTGAACGTTATGAAGTGCATCATGGTGTGGATATTACCGATCCCGCTATTGTTGCCGCAGCGACCTTATCGCATCGTTATATCACCGACCGGAATTTGCCGGATAAAGCCATTGATCTGATTGATGAAGCGGCCAGCCGCATTCGGATGGAAATTGATTCCAAACCGGAAGTTCTGGATCGTCTGGAAAGACGGTTGATTCAGTTAAAAATTGAGCGTGTAGCGTTGCAGAAAGAATCGGATGAAGCCTCCAAAAAACGTTTGGATACGCTGGAAACCGAAATGAAAAAACTGGCGCGCGAATACACCGATCTGGAAGAAGTCTGGAAATCGGAAAAAGCGGCTTTACATGGCAGTCAGCACATCAAAGAAGAACTGGAAAAAGCTCGACTGGAACTGGAATCTGCCAATCGTAGCGGTAATCTGGAAAAAATGTCCGAACTGCAATATGGCCGTATTCCTGCGTTGGAAAAACAGTTGGATATTGCCACCCAGGCAGAAATGCAGGATTTCACCTTGCTGCGGAATCGAGTGGGTGAAGAGGAAATTGCCGAAGTGGTTTCTAAATGGACTGGCATTCCGGTGTCCAAAATGCTGGAAGGCGAGCGCGATAAATTGCTAAAAATGGATGAAGCTTTGCATGAACGCGTGATTGGTCAAGACGAAGCCGTGAATTCAGTTGCCAATGCGATTCGTCGCAGTCGTGCCGGTTTATCCGATCCCAATCGTCCTAACGGTTCATTCCTGTTTTTAGGGCCAACGGGGGTAGGTAAAACCGAGCTGTGCAAATCTTTGGCAACGTTCTTATTTGACACCGAAGAAGCAATGGTACGGATTGATATGTCAGAGTTTATGGAAAAACATTCGGTTGCCCGTCTGGTCGGTGCTCCTCCCGGTTATGTCGGCTATGAAGAAGGTGGTTATCTGACTGAAGCGGTTCGCCGCAAACCTTATTCAGTGATCCTGCTGGATGAGGTCGAAAAAGCGCATCCGGATGTGTTCAATATTCTGTTGCAGGTCCTGGATGACGGTCGGCTGACGGATGGTCAGGGTCGGACGGTTGATTTTAGAAATACCGTTATTGTCATGACTTCCAATCTGGGCTCCAATGTGATTCAGGAAATGGCCGGTGAAGATAAATATGACACCATGAAAAATGCGGTAATGGAAATTGTCGGTCAACATTTCCGTCCGGAGTTTATTAACCGTGTGGATGATGTGGTGGTATTTCATCCGTTACAGAAATCACAAATCCATGCCATTGCTGATATCCAGCTGTCACACTTGCGGCAACGTCTGGCAGAAAAAGAAATGGGACTGGAATTATCTGATGCGGCATTGGATATGCTGTCTGAAGCAGGGTTTGATCCGGTCTATGGTGCCCGACCTTTAAAACGGGTAATTCAGCATGAGCTGGAAAACCCGTTAGCACAAGCTTTATTGTCTGGTCGCTTTGTGGCCGGACAGGTTATCAAGGTAGATGTGCAGGATGAAGAATTAACGTTTACCAGTGAGCTGATGCACTAGGGGCTGCTGCTCTTTCATCGCCACCTATACTGGTGGCTGTCCAACAAGCAGGCTGAAAGAGCAACAGACCCTGTTAAAACGAGACTCATTTATCGAGTTGAGTAAAATTGACTCAACTCGATATTTTAATGAAGTCATGATTCATGACTTTGGTTAAATAATTTTGCCTGTATTGTTTGTTGAGCTTAAATAATCATTGCCTAAGTTAGGAATGCAATCCCTGCAAAGCGTTGCAAGTCACTGATATAATACGGGACTTTGTCCTCATTTTGCACAGGTAACTATCTCATGTCTGATTTCGGCAAGTTTGTCGATGCTTTCACGCCAGCGGAAGTCGCTGAAAAGGTCAAAACCGTCGGTGTGGATAAAGCCAATATGTCCATAATCCCGCTGGTGATTCTCTCACTGATGGCTGGAGCCTTTATCTCGTTTGCTGCAATGTATTACACCGTGGTCATGACGGATGCCAGTGCCGCCTATGGGCTGGCCAGGCTGGTTGGTGGTCTGGTTTTTTCGTTGGGCTTTATTCTGGTGGTGATAGCCGGGGCAGAGTTATTTACTGGTAATACGCTGGTCGTAATGGCCTATGCCAAGGGGCAGGTGAGTTTCAAATCATTGATGCGAAATTGGGGCATTGTCTATATCGGTAATCTAGTGGGGGCATTAGTCACAGTGTATCTGGTGTATTTGTCTGGTTATTTAGATGATGGAAATCTCGGTGTTGGGGTGACGGCAATAAAAACGGGTCTGGCCAAAGTAGACCATACAACTACAGAAGCGTTTGTCAGAGGATTGTTTTGTAATGTGCTGGTTTGCCTTGGAAGCTGGATGGTCTATGCGTCACGCAGTGTGACCGATAAAGTCCTGGCGGTATTATTTCCCGTCTCTGGCTTTGTGGCAATGGGATTTGAACATTGTGTGGCGAATATGTACATGATTCCAATGGCGATGATTGCTGCCACCGATCAAGCAATTGTTGCGGCAGGTCATTTTGATGCAGCGCAGCTGGCAACACTGGATTTTGGAGGCTTAATGGGTAATCTCATCCCCGTTACCTTGGGCAATATCGTCGGTGGCGCTGGCTTTGTCGCAATGGCCTATTATCTGGTCTACGTTTACGCCCGACCGACCCGTTAAAGGCAGGTGCACTGTCTGACAGTGCACCTTGTTGACGGCTACCAGGATTTGTAAGGCAGAAATTTTCCATCCAGCGTGATCACAATCCGCTCCCCTTTTGGATCGGGCTTTTTCTCAATATTCAGTGCAAAATCAATGGCACTGACAATGCCATCACCACATTTTTCATGCACAATTTCTTTAATTGCTGGCCCATAAACCGACATCATTTCATAGAGGCGGTATAGCAAAGGATCGGTCGGTACCGCCTGATCCCATTGTTTATTTGGATATTTCTGCAGGGTCAGCTCAACTTCAGTTCCCAGATCCAGCACATGGCACAGCTTCTTGGCAGTTTCAGCAGACATGCTGTTCATTCCAAGGCAGGCAGAGGCTGTCCATTCTGCTGACATACCCACGGCTTCACCAATTTTTTGCCAGGTCAGTTCTTTAGTTTCTTTTGCCACCATAATGGCTTGCGTCATAGCAAGTTTATTCATTGTTTCTCCAAAACATCTGTTTGCATTCGAATAAAAATCTAACACCGCGGACAGGTGCCAGATCAACGAGGAAATTAGTTCATTTTTTCCGAAAATTCAGCAGTATTTGCACCCGTTTTGTAATGTGTCGCATATAACATACCGCCAGTCAGCACCAAGCCACCCAACATATTGCCGAGGATAACAGGTATTTCGTTCCACAATAACCAATCAGCAATGGTAATCTCTGCGCCCATCAGCATGCCCATTGGAAACAAAAACATATTTACTACTGCGTGTTCGAAAACCAGACCAAAAAACACGGTGATAGGCAGCCACATGGCCACTACTTTGCCTGCTACCGAACTGGATAACATCGCGCCGACAACACCCGTCGAAACCATCCAGTTACAAAGAATACCAGCGACAAAGACAGTTAACCAACCGGCTCCTCCATGTGTTGCAAAGCCTAAAGTACGAACTTCAGCTGCCTTGGCAATGGCCTGACCAGCTGCGCCGGGTTCGGCCGTAAAGGCAAAGGTCCAGGCTGTTCCTACTAATAAAGCGGTCGTTAATGCACCAAATAAATTACCTAACCCTACCAGAAGCCAGTTTTTTAGCATTCCAGAAAAAGTACACCCTCGTCTTTTATCTAACAAAGCCAATGGTACCAAAGCAAAAACACCGGTAAGTAAATCAAAACCTAACAAATTCAGCAATACAAAACCTACTGGGAAGACTAAGGCACCAACAATTGGCAAACCGGTTTGTACCGTCGCTGTAACAGCAAAGGCAACGGCCAAGGTCAGGATAGCCCCTGCCATATAGGATCGGATCAAAACATCCCGGGTTGCCATCTTGAGTTTCGCTTCTCCGGCATCAACCATATTTTTGGTAAATTCACTTGGAATGAGATAAGACATAAAAGCTCCAGATTGATTATTAGCTGTAAACAGGAAACGGTCAGCAGGTTTTATGCCCAATTTTTTTGGTTTTTAATATCAATGGCTTAAATTATTTTAGGCTGTGAACAGACTCGGCACTGCACCAATATGAAACGAACTTAAGCAAGGACAGCACAAGCATGAAGCATTGAGTCAATGGTTGGGATTTTGAAAAAGATTGCTTGTAGTGAATACTTTCTATCCACCCGGTTTGTGGTCGAACCATGTTGTATTGCTAAACTGAATTTACACCAAAGCCTCATAAAGAAGGCCAATATTTCATCTTGTTCGACAAATTCGACAAACTGAATGGTTGTTTGAGGACTAAGTTCAGTGGTGATATCGACCAGTGCTTTGATAAACAATGAATCTTTTGTTTGGACTGCCCTGACTATTGTAGACAACTTCCGGCTCTTATTTGCGCATAGGAGGAAGTCCATATGAGTGGTCAAAGAGATACCCCGGAATTTAAAGATGAAGCAGTAAAACAAGTTCTTGATCGTGGCTACTCGGTTGCTGAAACAGCTGAACGTTTGGGCGTTTCACATCACAGTTTGTATAAGTGGGTTAACGCCGTTAAACACGGTTCATCAGAGCAGCAGGCCAATGAATTACCCGAAGCCAAACGAGAAGCTCTGAAACTGAGAGCCCAGCTTCGCCCCGCACTGAAGAAGAAAGGGAGCCGTCCGGTTTTTATGCGGATTTTTAATTAAAGATGTCATCAATTTTGATGATATAGGCAGGTAATTCTTGTATGTCGTTGAATAGCAAAGTCGACTCCAAAATCATTCAATAAAAAACGACATTTGAAGACGTTAATGACCAGTGTATGGAACATATCAGAACAAAGAAAAATAAAGGCTAATTCATTGTTGTTCATTACGAGAAACCTTGCACAGAAACCAGTCTAAGGCACGATTTGGTAAAAGTCTTTTGAGATAAGCAAACAGATAGGTGGGGAAGGTTACGTAATATCGTATTTTTGGGTTATCGGACTCAATCGCATGCAGTAATTTCTCAACGACAGCGTTGGCTGGGAGTGTAAACGGTGCTGCTGGCCCTGGTGTTAACAAGCGTCTTTCCATTGCGTTATAGCTAGCCTTATGGGCGCTGGTATTTTTATCAATGTGTTGCTGATATTTAGCGAAGGCATTTTGCCTGAACTGGCTGGTGATTGGACCAGGCTCAATGAGTGAAATTGTAATACCCGTGCCTTTTAACTCCAATCGCAAAGTATCAGCCAAGCCTTCAATGGCGAATTTACTGGCATTGTATGCCCCACGATAAGGAAGAGCGATTAGACCTAATACGGAACTGTTATAGATGATTCTACCAAAACCTTGCTGGCGCATGTGTTTTATTACAAGATTGGTCAGTTCCTGTGTGCCAAAAACATTAGTTTCAAATTGTGCACGTAGCGCGTCTCGACTTAAATCTTCAATCGCACCGGGCTGGCCATATGCGGCGTTATTGAATAACACATCAATTTTTCCATCGAACACTTTCATTGCCGTTTCAATCATCTCTTGGATGGAGTCACTCCTATCCAGATCACAACGTAAATTACTGATACCGGCTTGTGAAAGCAGGGTTTGATCGGTCTCTTTTCTGACGGTAGCAATTACATGGTAACCCCGCCGATGTAATATCTGGGCAGCCTCCAATCCAATGCCACTGGAACAGCCAGTGATCAAAATATTTCGTCGGCGTATATTTGGCTTGTTTTTTGGCATATAAGCAATCAGAGTATGGTTAAATTATAACGGTTAAACATTTAAGCATATTGACCGCTAAATACCATAGACCAAACAATTTAGGGTGGGCAAAACACAGGTATGTTACAAGGTAATAACATAAGTCAGGCTGATTACGAACGGTTTCGACTTTTTTTGGAACAAGCCTGTGGCATTGTTTTGGGTGACGGCAAGCAGTATTTAATTGTCAGTCGCCTGACCAAGCTATTGCGTGATGAGGCAATCCCATCAGTCGCCGATCTGTTAAACGCCATACAACGTGGCCATCCACGTCATTTGCGAGACTCGGTTATCGATGCCATGACGACGAATGAAACGTCGTGGTTCAGGGATGGTGGGCCGTTCGAAGTCTTTGAAAAGATGACGTTGGCTGATTTGGAATCCAGGATCACTGCCCCCTGCAAAATCTGGTCAGCTGCCTGCTCTTCAGGGCAGGAGCCATACACTATCAGTATGATCCTCAGTGAATATAATCGTAAAAAACCGGACAGCAAACTTAAAAGTACGCAAATTATTGCCACGGATATTTCCAACAGCATGTTGGCCCTGGCGAAGCGGGGTGTTTATGAGGAACATGCTTTAGTCAGAGGAATATCTGCAACACGGCGACAACAGTTTTTTAAATCGATTGAAGGTCGCTGGCAAATTGCTGATGAGGTCAAACAGCGGGTGCAGTTCAGGGAACAGAATCTGTTGCAGAGCTATACCGGATTAGGTCGTTTTGATGTGATATTTTGTCGCAATGTATTAATTTATTTTTCGATGCAACGCAAGACAGACATTCTTACCCGATTAGCCCAGGCGTTGAATCCCGGTGGCTACTTGTTTTTAGGTGCTTCGGAAACAATTAGTGGTTACACCGATGCATTTGATTTGCAACGCACGCCGCATGGCGTGGTGTATCGTCGTCGTTAGCTTTCGGATTTATCGGATATAGATTTAACCACTATGGGCTCAGCGGATTGATCCCTTGTTGCTGTTTTTGCCGGTTCCGGTTTTTCACACCATCCCAGCCAGCTTCCAATGTATTGTAAAACCGTTTTGATTAAACGCCATAAACGCGGTAGCAACCAAATCATTAACACGATGAAAATAATCAGTGCCGCAAGAAACCACAGCGGATGAGTGAGTGCCGTCCACAAACCGGCAATCACCAGCAAGTCTTCTGTTATTGAGGCTGTCCAGTTGCTGAAAGGTTCTGGTGAGGTATTAATCATTAATCGGCTGCCAGCTTTAGTGGCATGGGTTGCAGCAGCAAGGCTCCCGCCCAGCAGACCTGCTGTTAATTCGATGGCCGGGCTGACATCTCCTACTGCACTTGCCGCCAACATGGCACCAGCCGGAATACGGATAAAGGTATGCAGAGTATCCCAGCCTGTATCGACGCCAGGCACTTTGTCGGTAAAAAACTCGACACAATACATCACAGCAGCAGCCATCATAACCAGGGGATCACTAAGAACCTGCAAATCTGGTGGCAAAACCATGTGGCCAGTAGAACCCATATAACCCAGCATAAATACCGCAGCATATAAATTGATACCACTGGCCCAGGCGGCACCCATACTCAGTGCAATAATACTCACAGCATCCATTTAACCACTCCCGTTTGTTATAGTGATCAGAGTTTTTGTGGAGTAATTTGGATGATAACCCGAACAGAGCTGATCGCCTATCTTGATGAGCAATTGGAAGTATCGAGATTTCAGGACTATTGTCCGAATGGTTTACAGGTTGAGGGTAAACCAGAGGTAAATATTCTGGTGACCGGCGTAACGGCAAGTCAGGCTTTGTTAGAAGCGGCTGTGGAACACAATGCTGATGCTCTTATGGTTCATCATGGGTATTTCTGGCGTGGCGAAGCCCCCGCAGTGACCGGCATTAAATATCAACGTTTGAAAATGTTAATCAATAATGACATCAATCTTATAGGCTATCATCTGCCCTTGGACGCTCATGCCGAGTTTGGCAATAACATACAACTGGCAAAAATACTGAATATAGAAATGGATGGATTTATTGCCGGTACCGGAGAACCCGCCATCGGTTTTCGGGGGAAACTAGCAACACCACAAACATTAGACGAATTTGCATCCCATATTGCCTGTCAACTGGATCGAAAACCTACCATTATTACCGGTCATGATCGTTTAATAAAAACAGTTGGCTGGTGTACCGGTGCTGCACAAGGCTATATTCAGCAGGCAGCAGAGTCAGGGCTGGATGCTTTTATCAGTGGAGAAGCTTCTGAGCAGACAACACATTTGGCCAGAGAACTTGGAATTCATTACATCGCAGCAGGGCACCATGCTACAGAACGTTATGGTGTTAAAGCCTTGGGAGAGCATCTTGCTCTGAAATTCGGCCTGCAACACTATTTCATTGACATTGATAATCCAGTTTAATGGATAAACCTGCCATCAGGATGATAACCAGTATGAAAGACTATATAGACAAGTTAAAACATTTTTTCCAGGTTCAGCTTTGGCAGGAAACGACTGAAAGCGCCAGCAAACTAAAACGTTTGACACGGCATGCAGGCCGTGTGGCTTATGTGATGGCGAGGCAATTATCGACTGGGGAATTAAATCTACGGGCAATGAGCCTGGTGTTTACCACTTTATTATCATTAGTGCCTTTAATCGCTGTCGCCTTCTCTGTCCTTAAAGCGTTTGGTGTACATAATCAGATTGAGCCGGTATTGCTGAACTTTATGGCTCCGCTGGGAGAGCGTGGAGCAGAAATGACCAGTAACATTATCGGCTTTGTTGAAAACGTCAAAGTGGGCGTGTTGGGATCTATCGGCTTAGGCATGCTGTTTTACACAATTATTGCTCTGGTGCAGAAAGTCGAAAGTGCTTTTAACTATGTCTGGCGGGTAAAACGCCCCAGAACTCTGGCGCGACGCTTTACGGATTATCTGAGTGTAGTGATGATTGGTCCAGTGCTGGTGTTTTCAGCTGTTGGAATTGCTGCGACGGTATTGAACCATAGTGTGGTCCAGACATTACAGTCAATCGAACCCTTTGGAACCTTGCTGTTAATATTCAGCAAATTATTGCCCTACATCATGATTGTATTGGCTTTTACCTTTCTATATACCTTTATTCCCAATACCAAGGTCAAACTGGGACCGGCTTTAGGTGGGGCAATGGTCGCGGGGGCATTATGGATAGGATTGGGAACACTGTTTGCTACGTTTGTAGCATCGTCATCCAATTACACAGCCATTTATTCGAGTTTTGCGATTTTATTTTTCTTTATGATCTGGCTATACCTTGGCTGGTATATTCTGCTGACCGGATCTCAGGTAGCTTTTTATCTGCAACATCCAAAATTTGTTTTGATGGGTGGAAAAACACTGGTGTTAAGTCCACGTTTACGTGAGAAAAAGGGACTATGGCTGATGGCAATCATCGCGCGTCGGTTTTGTGAAAAACAGCCAGCATACAGCCTCACTGAATTAGAACAGCTCACCACATTAAGCAGTGAAAACTTAGAAGAATTATTGGGCATGCTGGAAAATGGGGGATTTTTGGTCGAAGTGGCTGGGGATAAAATTTCTTATACGTTGGCAGGTGATGTCAGTAACATCCGGGTTAGTGAAATACTGTCTTGTTTGCGTCGTGCTGAGGAAGTTGGTGTTTCAACTTTACAGCAACACACGGAGCCTAAAATCGAAGCATTTTTCTCCGAAATGAATCAAGCACAAAATAATGTGTTGGATGACTTGAGTTTACGTGATTTAGCCATAGGCAAAAATGCAGCATGATTGAGACAAACGCTTTTCAGGGAAAACGTATTCTTCTTGGCGTTACAGGCAGTATTGCCGCCTATAAGTCAGCCGATTTAGTTCGAAGATTAAAAGAATACGGTGCAGAAGTACGGGTAATGATGAGTCAAGGCGGCACGCAGTTTATTACGCCACTCACTCTGCAAACGGTCAGTGGTAATCCCGTGTCATTGAATTTCTTTGATGCTGATGAAGAAGCTGCAATGGGCCATATTAAACTGGCGCGCTGGGCAGACTGGATCCTGATTGCTCCCGCAACTGCTGATTGTCTGGCGAAACTGGCTCATGGTCTGGCTGATGATTTGATTTCCACGGTTTGTCTTGCCTCTGAAGCACCGCTGATGGTGGCACCGGCAATGAATAATAAAATGTGGTCGCACATTGCGACTCAGCAAAACTGCCAACGGCTAAAACAACGCGGTATTGAATTTATTGGTCCTGAAAGCGGTGAGCAGGCCTGCGGGGAGCAGGGCGAAGGTCGCTTAATGGCAGTTGAAAATATTGTGATGCATCTGAGTCGCAAGTTGCAGGCTGGTCCTCTGACAGGAAAACAAATAGTCATTACGGCAGGTCCTACGCATGAACCAATTGATCCAGTACGCTTTATTGCTAATCGCAGCTCAGGGAAGATGGGCTATGCTCTGGCGCAAGCAGCCGTTGAATTGGGGGCAAAGGTCACTCTGATATCTGGGCCGGTGGCTTTGGAAGCCCCGCCTGGTTGCAACCGTATAATGATTGAAACGGCTCAACAAATGTTTGACGCCGTTATGCAAAACTTAGCCGGAACGGCAATTTATATCGGTTGTGCAGCAGTAGCGGATTATCGTCCCACGCATCCTGCTTCAGCTAAATTAAAAAAATCGGCTGAGGATGATTTATCACTGCAACTTCGTTTGAATCCCGATATTATTACAGCGGTTGCCAATGCCGGTGAGCGGCCAGAGATGGTGGTTGGTTTTGCTGCTGAGACAGATGATTTGCAAAAATATGCACAACACAAATTACAGCAAAAAAGTATGGATTTGATCGCAGCGAACCAGGTGGGTGATGGACGGGCTTTTGGTCAGGATAATAATGCGCTGGAAATTTTCTGGGAAGGCGGGCATAAGTCCTTGGCTGAAGCTCCGAAACTTGAAATTGCACGCGAACTTATAACATTAATAACTGAGCGCTATCATGCAAAAAATTCAATTTAAGATTCTCGATCCGAGACTGGGCAAATCAATTGAACTGCCGGACTATGCTACCGGGGGTTCCGCCGGGATGGACCTGCGGGCCTGCTTGGATGAAAATCTGATATTACATCCTGGTGAAACCATATTGATACCGACCGGAATTGCCATTCACATTGACGATCCTGCCCTGGCTGCGATGATCTTGCCGCGATCGGGATTGGGACATAAACACGGCATAGTATTAGGTAATCTGGTGGGACTTATTGATAGCGACTATCAGGGACAGATTTTTGTATCCTGTTGGAATCGTGGCGATATGCCTTTTGAAATCGTAGTGGGTGAGCGAATTGCACAAATGTTGTTTGTTCCAGTTGTTCAAGTGGGCTTTGAGCAGGTCACCGACTTTACTGCCAGTGAACGTGGCAGCGGCGGTTTTGGCCATACCGGCAGAAATTGAACACAACTGTGTTGTTAGCCCTGCAAAATCTGAAAATCTTCCGTAGAAGGCTTAGTTCTCTGGCCATCTTACTAATGATATTAATAGTGGTTTCCGGATTAGCCGCTGCTATATGGATTAATGATTATCAAAAACAATCTGCGCTAACAAAATTTAACCAACAACAAACTGAAAAGCTGGCGATTGCCGCATCAGGAATGACAGATATGTTGCAGGATTGGCAACAACGTTTTGCCGATATGGCAGCAGTAAATGCCGAAGATCCTGTCGCTTACGGTTGGCCTGAAGCATCCCTGGCTTGTGTATTGGCAGCAATACCCTCTGCACCGACTACGGATGCATGTATCCCTGTGAGTTTTGGCACTATTAATAGTCTTCGTCAGGCCGAGAAACAAGGCATGTCTGATTTTGCTGTTATGCAGCCCAATACCCCACAAGCGCATATTTTGTTGACCAAAAGGCTGGAGGCTTCACGCTTTCTGGTTTTAACATTACAAACTACTGAATTGGAAAATAAACTCAGAGAGCGCTATTTATCAATTGGTTCAGGAAGTCTGGCGTTACAGCAAGGCGCCCAAAACTGGTTAACTCTGTTCCAGCAAGGTGATAATACAGTGCAGGACTCCAGCCCTATTTATACTCAGACATTATCGGGGGCTTACTGGCGACTGGCCTTCTGGCCTGCTGATCGGGTTGCTAAATCCGCAGCCTGGCCAGCATTGATCATACTGATCATCATTGTGTGCATTCTATGTTGGTTAGTGGCCACGAGATTTAGTACGTTAAGACCGAAAAAACAAGTTCAAACCGGAGCACGACCACGACCGGTGGAATATGTCGAAAATGAAGTGAACATTGATCATACGCCAACCCCCACCGCTATTCGTGTCGCAACGCCAAAAGTTAGCAAAACTGAGTCAGTTGACCGAGTTCGTCCAGTGGATATTAAACCTGTTATTTTCAAAACCTATGATATTCGTGGCATTGTCGGTACTCAATTAAGTGAACCGATTATGCGGGTATTGGGACTCGCGATAGGTACTGAGGCTCAGCATCAGGAACAAACTCGGATTATCGTCGGTCGGGATGGGCGGCTTTCCAGTGAAAGCTTCAGCGATGCCTTGATTGAGGGACTTTTGGCCAGTGGTTGTGATGTCACTGACATTGGTGCAGTGCCGACCCCACTGGTATATTTTGCCTCCCAGCATATGCGAACACATTGTGGGGTCGTGGTGACAGGCAGTCATAATCCACAAGGCTATAATGGCTTAAAAATTGTGATTAATGATAAAACGCTCTCTGGAGAAGCTATCCAAGGTATTTATCAGCGCATCCAGCAGTCTCGTCTATATAGTGGTGAAGGTCAGTTGCGGCAGGCCGATGTTATTGGTAGCTATATTGAACAAGTAAAGCAGGTCGTTCCTTTATCTCGTCCACTAAAAGTGGGAGTGGATTGTGGAAATGGAATTGCCGGTAAAGTGGTCCCTAAATTATTAACAGCATTAGGCTGTGATGTGCATGAGCTGTTTTGTAATGTGGATGGCCATTTTCCCAATCATCACCCTAATCCTGCACAACCTCAGAATATGCAGGATATTTCTAAACTGGTACGTGATAAGCATTTGGACATTGGGCTGGCGTTTGATGGGGATGGCGATCGGCTGGGCGTGGTTAATGGAGAAGGTGAAATTATTTGGCCAGATCGTTTGCTGATGTTGTTTGCCAGCGATATTCTGCAGCGCCATAAAGGCTCGACCATTGTTTATGATGTCAAAAGTACGGGCTTATTGGAGCAGGTTATTACCAAAGCTGGTGGCAAAGCCATGATGTGTCCTTCCGGCCACTCGTTAATTCGGGCCGAAATGTTAAAGCATGATGCAAAATTGGCGGGTGAGTTGAGTGGACATATCTTTTTTGCCGACAATTGGTATGGTTTTGACGATGCCTTATTTGCCGCCTGCCGTTTGCTGGCGCTGATTGCTGATGACCCACAGCGTCGTGGCGCAACAGAAATCTTTGCCGCACAACCACAAAGGTTTAACACTCCGGAAATTTTAATTGATTTAGATACAGCAGAATGCCGTCGGTTTATGACACAATTCACCCAAAATGCTCAATTCGACGGTGCTGAGGTTATTACGATTGATGGTGTACGGGTCAATTTTGATAAAGGTTGGGGATTGGTGAGAGCGTCAAATACGGTGCCTGGCCTAACCTTGAGGTTTGAGGCAGAAACAGAAGAAGATCTTGAACAGATCAAGCAGCAATTTATTCAGCAAATGTTACAGGTGAAACCTAATCTGAGTCTGAATTTTTAAATGTATCGTCTATATGACATAAGCTGATTCAAATTGGTCACTATTTTGCATAAACAAAAATATTAAAAAGTGCCTAAGCAGTAAGCGCAGGACAAGGAAGAATTTTTTAAATGAGTTTGAATACACAAAAAGCATCACATATTGCTCAGGTACTGACAGAAGCGTTGCCCTATATTCAACGGTTCTCCGGTAAAACACTGGTCATCAAATATGGTGGCAACGCTATGATTGATGAAACGTTGAAAAATAGTTTTGCTCGCGATGTGGTATTGATGAAAGCTGTGGGCATAAATCCGGTAATTGTCCATGGTGGTGGTCCACAAATTGGCCAGCTATTGGCAAAGATCGGTAAACAGTCTGAATTTATTAACGGTATGCGGGTCACTGATACCGAGACCATGGATATTGTTGAAATGGTGCTTGGCGGTCAAGTGAACAAAAGTATCGTTAATCTGATCAATAACCATGGTGGACGAGCCGTTGGTTTGACAGGTAAAGACGGTAGTTTGATATTCGCTGAAAAAATGAAATTTGCTTCACAGGAAGAACTTGGTGTTGATGCACCGGAAATGATTGATTTGGGCTATGTGGGCCGCGTAACCAGTATTGATACCAGTGTGATTGATATGCTGATCCATAGTGATTTTATTCCTGTTATAGCACCAATTGGCGTGGGGCAGGATGGCCAGTCTTATAACATTAATGCTGATCTGGTTGCAGGCAAGATTGCCGAAGTGTTACAAGCTGAAAAACTGATTCTGTTGACAAATACGCCTGGACTGCTAGATGCTGACGGAGCGTTACTTACTGGCCTGAATGCAAAACAAGTCAATGATTTAATTGCCTCGGGTGTCATTTATGGTGGAATGTTACCTAAAATTGGCTGCGCGCTAGATGCTGTTCAGGCAGGGGTGACCAGCTCACATATCATCGATGGTCGTGTACAGCATGCCGTATTACTGGAAATGTTTACCGATGAGGGCGTTGGTACGCTTATTCGTGGAGGCGGTCGATGACAGAGCAGCAATCAACGCGCGCGCAGAATAAACAGTCGCGTCATCAAGCCATATTAGAAGCCCTGGCGACACAACTCGAACAGAACCCCGGACAGCGCATAACAACAGCTCAGTTGGCTGAAAGTCTCGGTGTGTCTGAAGCAGCGTTATACCGGCACTTTCCCAGTAAGGCGAGAATGTTTGAAGGCCTTATCGAATTTTCGGAAGATACCGTCTTCGGCTTGATCCGCAGAATTATTGATGAAGATGATAATGCGGTTTCTCGATGTGAAAAAATTATGGCTTTGATGCTGGGATTTAGTGCAAAAAATCCAGGTATTAGTAGTGTTCTCGTTGGAACAGCATTAACTGGCGAAACCGAGCGGCTTCGTCATCGTGTGAGTCAGTTTTTTGACCGATTGGAAACACAATTCCGACAAATTCTGCGTGAACGCGAGTTAACCCTGACACAAGCTGGCGGGCGGCCAGTGAATGAAACGGCTAACTTATTACTCAGTATTGTTGAGGGAAGACTTCAACAGTTTGTTCGTAGTGGCTTTCGTCAATCACCGCTTCAGGGATGGGAACAACAATGGCAACTCATCAACACGATTCTCAGGATATACGCATGATAAATGTCGCGGTGGTAGGCCGCTCAATACCGAATTTTATTGATTCAGTCGTGCATGATGATTTGAATATAACCGTTATTGAGCCTGACACAATAGATACTGCTATTAAAGAAATTACAGCTGCGAAAGCCGATATTACCGTGCTTGAACAATATAACGAACGTATTAATACGGATATTTTGTGTTTAGTCTTGGCGACGAATTTCTCGCGTAATCAGACGATAATTTTGTCAGATAAGGTTCCTGATTTCGAACAGCTAAAAGCAACCGGGTTCAGGGCCAGAGGGTATATCACTCCTTCACAACATGACAAGATAGTGAAAGCCATTCGTGCAGTGCATGATGGTGAGGCATGGCTACCCAGACGTTTGGTTGCGGATATGCTTAATCATTTTGCTGCCGGGGATATTGGTCAATAATTAAATCTTCGAACAAGAAGACTTACTCTGTTTGAAAGGTTGCTGATCTTTCAGCGTCTCCACTGCTGGCGGCGAAAGATCAACAGGCCTTAAACTTTTTTCAACATTTCTTAATATATTTAGTACCAATGTACAGTAGATCCGTTTTTTGAGTCATGGGAGACTATCCGCTATGTTGGTCACAAAATTATTTGTTGACCTAGGGAAGCAATATTTCAGCGGAGAGTATTATGGCTACAGAAACCGGTATTATTACAGCCCTAATTGGCACTGCAACGGCGACTGCAGTCAATGGGGCAGTGAGAAATTTACAGGTTGGTGACAACGTTTTTCCAAACGAAGTCATTACCACCGGTTTGGCTGGTGCTATCGAAATAGAATTCCCTGACGGTAGTGTGATGGATCTGGGACGAAACTCGCAGGCTGTTCTCGACAGCGATGCATTTGAATTTGATGTTGCTGAGGTTGATACACCACCTGCCGCTGACGTGGTGGATGATATAGACGCCATTCAACAGGCTTTACTCGCAGGCGAAGATCCTACTGAAGTTGCTGACCCAACTGCTGCAGGTCCAGGTGCACAGCCCACCAGTGAAGGTGGCAGCGAAGCAGTTGTTGTAGATTATCTTGCCCCACGAATTACACCTGATTCAGGTTTTGATACAACAGGGCCGGGTATTGCTTTCCCTGATCCACCGGCATTTGAGTTTTTAGTTGATGAGTCGGGTGATTTAGATCCTATCGATCAAGATCCAATAATACCTCCTCCAGTTGATAACGAACGACCAGTTGCTGATCCGGTATTAACTAGTTATGAATTTGCAGAACAATCAGAATTGAATTTACCCCCAGGTTCATTTGTTTTTAAACAGTTTTCTGTAGATGGTTTTGTGGATAATTCCGAGGGTAGTGATAATCCAATTGTTTATGAAAATGAAGCCACGTTGGGTGGGGTAGATAATGAAACGGGCTTGGCCGATCTGGATTTTTCTTTAACCGGCGAACCTCCAACATTTGGTACGCTTTATAAAATGATAAGCGGAGAATGGGTAGTATTAAGTGTTGGAGACAACTTTAATGCCGACGACATTATTTTCTGGAGCGCTACAGAAGAACAATGGCAAGACGCATTATCACCTGCTCATTCCTATGGTGGTGCTGGAACCAATGCTTCAGCATGGGATGGTGTCGAACTGATAGCAATGAGACTGGATGGTTCTTTAGGTGAAATTGCATTCGACAAAGATGGGATTGGTGTTGCCGGAGGTACTATTGTGCCAGGGCAATTGGAACATCGCGGTGTCGCTTCTGAAAAAATCATCATGAAGTTTGCTAATAACTCTACTGAAGCAGAGATTTCTGTTAGTAGACTCATTGCAAATGAAAATGAAGTTGGGAAGGTCCAAGCTTATTTAAACGGTGCACTGGTTGGGGCTTGGACTTTTACAACTACCCCTGGAGCAGCACCTTCAATAGACGATGGAAAATTAATTGATTTCTCGCTAGGCAAAGAGAATTTAACAATCAATTCCGGTAATGCTACTTTTACGCTACCAAGCGATGTTGTTTTTGATGAGCTCGTATTTACTGGAACAGAATATGCCAACAACAAACCTAATCCTGTAGACAGTAGCGATTATTATATTCAAAGCGTTTCTGTAAAAGAAATACCTGATACGGAATTTGAATATACTACAACTGATGAAGCTGGCAATATCAGTCCGCCTGTTAGTGTCGTTATTACCGCTGGTGATGATATTCCTGATCCAACTACACCTAATATTATTCAGGATGGACGTGGAAATAACGAATTGATTGGTACCGATCAAGATGATGTCATTATTGGTGGAGCTGGTAATGATATTCTGACGGGTGGCGATGGGGCTGATTTATTTGTATGGCAGGCAGGGGATGAGTTTAATCTTTCCAATATCTCCGCCCAGGATACCGTTACTGATTTTAATATTGAGCAAGGTGATGTACTTGATTTTGCAGACATTCTTGTTGGTGAAGAGTCCGGAGATTTAGCTGATTATATTCATATTGAAGATAATGGGGTTGATACCGTTATTGAGCTCAAGCCCGAGGGTGCTGGTGGCGACGTCAAGCAAACGATTACTTTGCAAGGTACAACTCTTGCCGATATGGGCCTCGGAGGGTTTGATACTTCAACGCAACAGGCTGAGATTATTAATAAGCTGGTGCAGGATGGTCATGTGAATGTTGATAGTTAACTAATTAACCTGAGCTGCGCATAAGAAAAGAGGAACTAAAAGCCTGAGCCACGATCGAATCGTTTGACCAAAAACGAGAAACGAAAGGGCTCAACTATGTACAATTTAGAGAAAATGTATTGCGAAGTCGATGATTTTTGCCAAAGATTTATCCCGGCCTGGCAAGTTGTCGGAAAGTGAAGTCATCACTATTCTGATTTTATTTCACCAGCTCCGCTTCAGAGACTTCAAGACCTTTTATACACACTATGCCCGGAAGCACTTGAAGCAAGCTTTCCCCCAACTGGTTAGCTATACCCGCATGTTGAAACTGCTGCAAAGTGTGCTGGTTCCCCTGTGTGCCTTTATGACACAACGTTACGGCAAACCAACCGGCATCGCCTTTGTTGATTCAACCAAACTGGCGGTATGCCACAACATTCGCATTCCTCGAAACCGTGTCTTTAGCGGTGTTGCAGAGCGAGGCAAGGGCACCATGGGCTGGTTTTATGGCTTCAAGCTACACCTGTTAGTGAACGAACAAGGTGAAATACTTTCAGTAAAAATCACAACGGCCAATATTGATGACCGCAAGCCCATACCGGACATGGTCAAACAGCTATGGGGCACCTTGTATGGCGATAAAGGTTATCTGTCTCAAACACTTAAAGAGTCATTAGCCGAACAAGGCATTAAGCTGGTCACCGGCATTCGCAAGAATATGAAACCGCAACTGATGACGTTATGGGACCGGTTGATGTTGAGAAAACGCTATGTGATTGAAACAATATTTGACCAATTGAAGAATATTTCTCAAATCGAACACTCACGGCACCGCAGCCCTGTCAGCTTTATGGTCCACCTCATGGCTGGATTGGTGGCTTATACCTTCCAACCCAAGAAGCCTTCTATCAAGTTGAACAGGAATGAAAAGGGCGCGCTTATGCAGATCTGAGGTTAATTAACTCTATATAAAAAAGACCCGCTTAACGCGGGTTTTTTTATGGGTTTACACTTCTTGCTATCTTACTAATTTACCAACAATCATTAGCTGGTGTCCTTTGATTATTGTGGTTAATAGTCATCGTACCACAACGATCACCGTTTTGCCCCCCAATAGGATCTGCCTGGATAGTATAAGCGGTGGCGGTTGGTGGAGCAGTGAAACTCAGGTTATAAAAGCTGTTACCTTGCTTTGGTGAATTGATGAAAGGTAAATTAGCACCTGCATAAGAGAAGTTTTCACCATAATATCTTTCCATAAAACTTACCAGTTCAAGTAAATCAGCCTGCGCATTCGATCTACGAGTCTCTCTAACTTGCTCAAGATACGATGGGTAAGCAATTGCAGCGATAATGGCGATTATCGCAACCGTTATCATCAACTCAATTAGCGTAAATCCTTTCTGAGGTGTAGTGCTCATATTCTCAGTTCCTGTTAATTAGCATTGAGTAACCAGATGTCAGTGACATATGGCAGCTCGCTATTTTCTTCATTTGTTGTATTGAAACCGATTAGTTCGCCTGCAGGAAGCTGAGGACCTAACTCACCATGACGAACCAATGCATGAACATTTGTATTGCTATCTATCCGATAGGCAGTGTCATTAATTATTATAGTATTTGAATGACCTGATTCTTCACTGATAACTCCAGTCTGAGTAAAACTGGTGTTAGCACCAGAAAATGCACTTGCGCTAAACAACATAAAAACCAGAATAGAAAATATTTTCATACAGGTAACCTTAGTAAATTACTGCAATTGACGCCATGACTGACGTCCCTCATATCCTGGACCAGGATTTTCAATCGTTACTTCAATATTGCCATCAGCACCACTAGTATATTTAATTTCCTGTTGTCCACCGGGCTGATTGACGATACTTGGGGTTGGAATAATACCTACTTTTGATTCTTTTCCGCTGTATGGAACTTCAGTATCTGGGTCACCATCTCCATCTGTATCAATCATAAAGAAGTCTTCAGATGTAAAAACGCCATCTCCATTAACATCAAAGGGCGAATAAGATAATCTTGCACCCGTAGCATAATTCATTTCCATTAACCAACCAGATCCACCGAATGCACAAGGATCATCTGATGGAATTAACGTAGTAAATATAATCCGCCCATTACGAATAATGGCATTGCTTACTTGTCTTTCTCCCAGGTTACCTGAATTTACATCCTGATTAACAAGATCAATGTACCAGCCAGAATGTTCTGTCCAATTAATCAGCTCATCAGAGGTAATACGATAATTGAATCCATCTACAGATACCTGTTGCAGAATTTGTTGTTGTAAAAGATCACTTCGGTCAAAAGCTATAAGTTCTGACGGTCTTTTATCCCAAATACTATAAAAACTCTGAGTGACCTGATTTTCACTAGAATTATCCCCTACTTCAAAGTATTTACCCGTACCAAATAATAACAAATAGCCATTTTCCCTAGGGTGTTTTACAACTTGAATGCGAGTTGTTATGGGTTGAATATTCGCCCCTGAACATGTTTCTCCTGCACAAGCAGTATAAAGTGGTTCAGGGTTATTGGAATCCAGATAGGTAAAGTCCCAATTATCCTCATCCTGGCCGGTTACATTTATACTCCAAACATTTCCGAATAAATCCCCAGCATAAATAGCGTCTACGATATTGTCATTATTAATATCAATTGCGGTTGGAGAAGCGATACCATTTGGCCGTTGGGCGCCGGTTGGATCGTCATTAGTACCAACTAATGTGTCAAACTTCTTAATCAGACTTCCATCTGCCAGATTTATAAGATAAATGACGCCATTACCAGTCTGGCTGTCTTGAGCATCGTTACTGTCTAAATTATTGTCTGCAGTATTGTTATAGCCACCGCCAACTAGAGCTGCCCATTCGCCATTATTTAGTCGAACTATACTTGCTTGTCCAAAAGTAAACCCAAGATCTCGATCATCCTGATCTGTAAATTCCCATAAAACTTTATTAGCAACATTTGCCTCTGTATTGAGACTTGTTGGATCAGTTATATCCAATGCAAAGATACCCTGTCCGCCTGCACCTAGTCCTGAAACGAGCACTGTACGCCAGCTACCACTGATAAAGGCATCTACAATTGTTGGGCTACCATCTACAAAGTATCTGTGTGTATAACTGGTATTAGTCAAGTTATTTAAATTGTTATAAATCGCATTGGGAACATAAGCAAACTTTTCAACACCAGTATCGGCATCAAAAGCGTGAAGCATGCCATCGTTAGCACCGACAAAAACTAATCCTTGCCGATTAATATTTGCCACCACATAAGCTGAATAGGGACTAGCTGTTTCAGGTTGGGATGCTCCCCAGTTATCTTGATAACGTGAACCTGGAGCTGCAGCGTAAGTGGGAGCAGAATTAATAATATCGCCAAGTAATCGGTTTCGATTTCTTAGCGTCCCTCCTTCGTTACTAGCTTCATTGGATTGGTCGCCGCGTAAGTAATTTAAAATTAATTGGCTGCCAAGTTTCGCTTGTTGGCTTGCTGAAATTGATGCCCACCTGAAAGGTTTACCGGAATTTCCATCATAAGTAGCAATAACCCGATTGTTAGCGGCCGGTATCTTAGTTCCGGCATCCCAGGCAATATTACCAACGGAAGCATCTTCTTCAATTTCAAAAGCTAATAGCTGACCACTCCAATCGCCACTGTCAAATCGTGCTTGATAAATTTTGCTATCACCAGACACTGAGCCCGAATTTAACGCCACAGATGCAGCCGAAGAAGTCCTTGATGAAATATTTGACAGAATAGCTGCCAAAGAATCAGCAAAAGTATCAGGGTCTGTTGCGCTAAAGAAGGAACCACGGCTGTTAACAGCAGCGTGCCACAGATCGTCGATATTTTCCTCTGCATTTGCCGAGGGTTCCGGCCAACCTATACTTCCAGACTCTAATGCTTCGAAATCTGTATTAGGATCCAATGTACCATTAACCCCTAGTCCTACGGTAAAGTTTACTAAATGTTGCCAGAACGCAGGATCTTCCTGATTTATAGGGACATTGTTAGTTAAATCCTGCCGAAGATCGCGTTTCCAGTATTCCATTGCCACATCCGCCAAGGTGTTATCCCACCCATCTGTATATGGATTTACTGGAGTATATTGATAATCATCATTATCTGGGCCTGAGATCACTTCTCCACTGGTTCCATCGGTATTGCCAACACCTGGACTAGCGCCATTCCAGTAACCATCAGTTGTTAAAATATGATAGCTCTGCCGGCATGAAAGATGTTCTGCATCATTATTAGTACCTGGTGTATTTCCCCACGGACCGGAGTTATCAGTTCTTTCGAAATATTGGCCAACACTATTGGTGGCCGAGCGAAGGGGAGTTCCTGAGTTGTTAATTACACGCTCATAAAGGTTGTCAAAAAAATCTGCTCGGTTTGAACCGGAGAATTGTCTTAACCCTTCAATAACTGCCCGATTACTGGTAACACCATCAATGGTTTTGCTGCCCTGATTAATTGCTGCAAAACCGACACGCAGATTCGAACCTTGTTTGGCAAAAGCTCTGCCGACACCCGCTCTCGCAGTCAAAACTCGCGAGCGATAGTATTGAAACCAATTAGCAAAGTTTTGAATTTCTTCTGCTTTGGTTCTAACAATTCCACTTGGGCTGGTGAACGTAGTAGAGGATGAGGTTGAAGTAGTAATTTGAACTCGGGTATAGCTGCTTCGAGATGTGCGGCTGCCGCCATTATACTTGAAATAAGTGATTGGCCAGAAGCTGTGATTACCATTACACGGGTCCCCGAATGCCTGTGTTAGGTCACTGTTATTTCTAAACCAACATGCATACTGGGTTTGTTGATTTACTAAATCAATTCCCCCAAGTGCCGGAATAGCAGGGTTGTATAAAGCATTGTTGACATTAGCGTTTCCCATGCTGGTGCCGTCGGCATTACTCCATGGAACATAGGTTACATCGGGATTATAAAAAACTGCATTATTAGCTGACGAACGTGTAAAAAAGTTATGGACATTATCATCATCAAAATTTGCAATTTGATTTGCGTAGGTTACCCCACCATATAAATTGCCAGGTCTTGGGAAAACATAGCTGCTGAAATATCGATTTTCATCGGGCATCACTTCCCATTGCATGGATCCGGAATCATCAAGTGTAAACATGATATTCGGCTCAATACTACCACCTAGATAAAGGGGAACATTGCTGATATTTAATGTTGTAGCAAAAGCACTATTACTTATTAATAAAATAAATCCCACTGTGCATTTTAAGATAAAATATCTCATTATTAGTACCTCTTAATAACAGTGCTTTGCAATAAAACTCTGGCTTGGTCAGAACCACCGGTACCGCGAGCTGTAATACGATAATGGACAACGCCATCAACTGGGGAACCTGTTCCTTTGTTTTCGTCATCATTGTCAAAGACTAATTCTTCAATAATATATCTGGGGGGGGTAGCTACGTTTGCCACGTTTACTGAGGCAATTCCATTAGCATTCCACCAGGCTGCATCGCGCTCCAGCCACCATGGCGCAGCATTTGTTGGAGTAGGATCCATGGCATTGGTATTCCAAGTGTTTTCATTACTACCATCCTGGGTTGCAATCGGTTCAGTAACAAATGCAGAGATTCTTTTCTCAGCATCACGTAGTGCAATTTCGGCTGCCTGAAAAGCTAATTCATGATCACGAAGGTTGGTGGTCATTTTTTCTTCAAGTGAGCTTGTGCTGATACTGGATAGGCCTAACAGCGTCATTAAAACCAGAATAATCAAGCTGACGATTAACGCCGCACCTTTTTGATTTGTTTCCATTAGTTTATTCATGATGTGCGATTGCGTAGAACAATAGTTTGAGTAAAGACACGTCTCAATCTGCGGTCATTAGCTGCAGGAGTAATAGTGGCACCATTGAAGTAATAATCCTGCGGTCCATTCACGACCAGATTATTTTCCAGACTCACCATTAAAAGACTTATACGAACACTGATTACGTTTGCCCAATTTCCTACTGCATTTGCTGTTCTGTAATCATCTACAGAAAAATCCTGATTAGTATCAACACCGTAGAGAATTTCCATTCTCTCAACGCCTTCAATAAGCTCCTGAGATGCGTTATCCAGCACTTTTTGATAAAGAGAAGGACCCGAAGCGCCTTGTCGAATATAAAAAGTATTGGCAGAATAGGTATTCAGCCAACCACCACCAAAGTTATCACCTAAATTAGCAGAAGAATTGCCAGGTGAACCCACACCAGCGGCATGTTCTATTGTTCCTGAAGAAGGATCATTGGTAATTTGAAATATGGCGGCACTATCACAGGTTGTAACCAAAGCAATATTGCTACAAGTAGGTTCATAATCTGGGCTGTCGGGATCCGGATCACATGGTGTAAAAGTATTGTCGGTACCGGTTTCAAGTGGCGCAGTAAAGTCAGTGCCATCATGATCGATAATATTTGCATGACCAGAACTCACAGTGCGAATTGTAATGACATCTGACCCCGCGAGGGCATTCCCACTAATTGTTGCATCAAGTGCCGGATTAAATGCACCGCTAGTACCTTCACTACCTTCGATAGGTATATCCAAACGCCATAAATAAGCGTTAGCACCATTTAATACATTTTCTAAGGGGCGTTTGTCCTGTTCCATATTGGCATTTTGATTCTGTAAAGAATCACATCCTCTGTAGCCTGAATTAAGCATTATTCGGCTGATATGGTGCAGTGCAAAACGGCCATCTTCCTGCATTCGCGCTTTTGCTTCCTGAACACGATAGACTTGACGATTATTAACGAACAATTCAATTACGCCCGCAACCAATATCAATCCCAGAACAATAGCTACCATTAATTCAACCAGAGAAAGGCCACGTTGATTATTCATAAAGCCCCTTCCATCGTTAATGTTTTAGTTGCTAATGCGTTGTAGTTGATATTGTTGGCGTTGTCTCCAAGATGTATGTCACGCCACTCAATTGTGATAGTACAAATGAACTCATTTAAGTTATTAAATGCTGGACAGTTAATCCCGCCTGTACCACCTGGTAAAGCATTGGACAGGCTGGTTCTCCATTCATGAAGATCCTGGTTAGAAACATTACCTCCAGCGTTGGGTATCCCATCTGTAGTGGCAATGACATAAAGACCGTCTTGACTCGCTATTCGATTTGCTCGCATACGATTCAGAATATCAGATGCATATAATGAGGCCTGGGTACGGAGATCAGCACTTTGATTGGTTTTAAGGGCGGTTATCTGTAAATGGGCCAAACCCAGTAAACCCACAGATAGTACAAATACGGCAACCATTACTTCCAACAAAGTAAAGCCAGACGGTTTTATTTTCAGCATGCTGCATCTCCTTCTTCAACTCGCATGCGCCCAGCGTTGTTTAACACAACATCACGCCCATTTGTGTTTGGCGTACACAAAGTAAACGTTCCCATTGGTAGTCCACCACCAGAGCTTAAAACTTCTCCAGAGGGGCTGAAGGCTATCCAATCCTGATATTTTGCGTCTCCGGTAAGGGTGAGATTGTTATCTAAAGATTCATAAATTCTTAGGTAGCAGTCTTGTCCCTCTGTACTGCAGTCGGTGGCATTTGCATTACCATCAAAGGTTTCATTTCGATTCCAGTCAGTGAAAATTCTCCAACCTCCTTGCCATTCACCAGCAGCATTGCCATCACGGAGCATGGTGACCTGAACACCCCGACGTATTGCTTCACTTTTCGCGAGTTGTAATGAGCCTAAAAAATTATTGGCTTGAGTGGCCAGACGGTTTTCACGAATCATGGAATTGAAACTGGGTGCAGCAATTGCCGCGAGGATAATGACAACAACCAGTGTGATCATTAACTCGATCAATGTGAAACCATTATTTGCCGCAAACTTTTTCACTTCAGTGACGCTCCTTGTAGGTATTCGGTTTTAACGCTAAATGTATTGTGGGTCAAGCACTTATGCTGCTCACCCGCTATCTATTTTTTAAATACGTGAGCCAGTTGGCAAATGTATCGTTCATATCAGGAATTCTTACCATTCATATAGCAAAAACAGAGTGATTATATCAGCAGTATTCGCGTATTAACTGGAGTGGCAACAGCTTGCCGCTTTAATTTTTATAGCTTGCCGCAGTACTTTTAAGTGTTTGATTAATAATGACAATAAATTGTGGCATGCATGATGCTTAGGTGTTTGCAAGTAAATGATTGTTGTGGAGAAACAGCATGCCGATAAATTTTGATTCTGCTCTTGGGATTCATGCCGATGCTTTGCGTATCAGAACGCAGCGGGCAGAAATGCTGGCGACTAATCTGGCCAATGCAGACACGCCAAACTTCAAAGCAAAAGATATGGATTTTCAATCGGCATTGCAAATGGCGGCAGCAGGACAAAAATCTGCCGCTTTGAATACGACTCATCAGAAACATATTGCCGGTAACAACGGCAATCCATTTGAAGCCGTCACCCAATACCGGACAACGATGCAAGATTCTTTGGACGGTAATACTGTGGATGAACAAGTGGAGCAGGCACAGTTTATGCAGAATGCCGTTCAGTACCAGGCCAGTCTTGAATTTTTAGGCGGACGTTTCCAAGGCCTGACCAAAGCGATCAAAGGAGATTAATCTGCCATGTCATTATTTAACATTTTCGATATTGCAGGTAGTGGAATGAGTGCGCAATCACTGCGTCTCAATACCACAGCCAGTAATCTGGCCAATGCAGACAGTGTCAGTAGTAGCGTGAATGAAACCTACCGCACCCGGCAACCAGTGTTTTCCACAGTACTGGATGATGCACAGCAAGGATACAAAGCAGGCTCTGTTCAAGTGTTAGGCATAACAGAAAGTCAGGCTCCGGTTCGCCAGGAATACAACCCGTCACATCCTCTGGCAGATGACAACGGCTATGTTTATCACTCAAACGTGGACGCCATTGCAGAAATGGCAAATATGATGTCGGCTTCTCGTTCATATCAGAACAATGTTGAGATTGCCAACACTTCCAAACAATTGCTGCTACAGACATTGCAGCTTGGCAAATAACCGCAGGGAGTCATAGAAATGGCAATAAACGGTGTTAGCGACAATCCATATGCTTTTCTCAATAGTAAAAATACATCAAGTTCTACAGAAGAAGAGGAAAAGGACCCTGGCAAGCTGCAAATGAATGACTTTTTGTCATTAATGACCACGCAGTTGATGAATCAAGATCCTCTTAAGCCAATGGAAAATGGCGACTTTCTAGGACAGATAGCCTCTTTCAGCACAGTAAGTGGCATCAGTGATTTGCAGGATTCATTTGCCAGCTTTGCAAATGTCATGCAATCCGATCAGGCATTACAAGGTTCTTCTTTGGTCGGTCGATCAGTGTTGGTTCCATCTTCAATTGGGGTGATGACCGCTGACTCCCCCATGCGAGGACAAATTAATGTGGCAGAGCCCGTATCTAATTTAGAAATGAAAATATATAGCGATACGGGTGAGTTGGTTCGAACCATTCCTATGGGAGCCGCATCTGGTTACACCAATTTTGAGTGGGATGGTTTGAATAATGATGGGGAAGCAATGCCAGAAGGTACCTATCAATTTATGGCTACTGGCACTGTTGATGGACAAAATACCGCTTTTGCCACTGCGGTGATAGCGAAGGTAGACAGTGTTTTGGTTGGCTCTAACGGACAAGGACTGACCATGAATCTGGCCGGTATTGGTTCCGTGCCGTTCAGTGAAGTTCAAGAAATTATTTAAGGGGTAATCATCATGTCATTTAATACAGCTTTAACCGGCCTCAATGCCGCCACCTCCGATTTGAATGTGAAATCAAATAATATCGCCAATATCAATACCATTGGCTTTAAAGGTTCACGAGCAGAATTCGGTGATGTTTATGCCCTGTCAACCTTTGGAAACAGCAATACTGCTATTGGTACGGGTGTGGTGCTAAACAATGTGGCACAACAGTTCAATCAGGGAAATCTGGAAGTGACCAATAACTCGCTGGATTTGGCGATTAGTGGCAATGGACAGGGGTTTTACGCATTGGCACCCGCTCTGGATACTGAGCAGGTTTTATACAGCAGAGCCGGTGCTTTTAATATTAACCGCGATGGCTACATCACCAATAGCTCCGGACAATATTTATTAGGTTTCCCAGTCAATGCTGATGGCAGTGTTTCTTCTACCGCTTTGGGTGGAACGAATCCGATTCGGTTGCCGGTTGCTGCTGGTGTGCCTCAAGCCACTACAGAAGTAGATATTGCAGCAAATCTTCCATCGACAGCATTAGATATTGATCCGATTGCGACACCAATCGATCCTAATGATCCAACAACCTATACTAACTCAACCTCCAGCAATATTTTTGATTCTTTGGGAAATGAAAGTACGTTGACCTATTACTATCAGAAAACCAATGTTCCGAATGAATGGAATGTTCAGGTCTATATTAATGAGCCAACTGGCAGTCAAACCATTGTGCCATTTGATAGCGGTGGACAAACCACCAAAACGTTGACCTTTGATCCGGCTCTGGGTGGGGCTTTGGATGCAGGTGTTACACCAACCGAAACCTATGATTTTTCCGGTTTAAGTAGCGGTGCAGTTGATTTGAGTTTCGAAATTAATTTTGCCGGTTCGACTCAGAACTCAGCGGCATTTACCGTATTGGATACCGATCAGAATGGTTTTCCTACTGGTCGATTAACAGGCTTGGATATTGATGATACCGGCTTGGTACAGGCCCAATATTCTAATGGTCAAACCACTAACGTTGCCAAAATTGTGTTGGCAGATTTTCCTAACCCTCAAGGCTTAAAACAGATAGGTAATACTGCCTGGGAAGCGACATTGGATTCGGGCGATGTGCGGATCGGTGAAGCAGGCACCGGCAGCTTTGGTCTGATTCAGTCAGGCGCTCTGGAAACCTCAAATGTCGATTTGACCAAAGAACTTGTTGGCCTGATTACTGCACAGCGTAATTTCCAGGCGAACTCGAAAGCAATAGAAACCAATAATGCCATTACCCAGACCATTATCAATCTGCGTTAAATTCGCTGAGTTGATTGATATGTATATCGAAAAAAGAGGCTAACTATGGATCGCATGCTGTTTATCTCAATGAATGCGGCGCAGCAAACCATGCTGGCGCAGGCGACCAATGCTAATAATCTGGCTAACGTCAATACCACGGGGTTTCGTGCTGATTTGGAACAGTTCCGTTCCATGCCGGTATTTGGCGAAGGTTTACCAACCCGGGTGTATTCAATGACTGAGCGTCCAGCGACGGATTATCAGCAAGGCAGCGTGCAATCAACCGGTCGTGAACTGGATATTTCTGTACAGGGTGAAGGTTTTATTTCTGTCATGGGCAAAGATGGTCGTGAAGGTTATACCCGGGCAGGTGATATGCATGTGACTGAATTTGGTCAGCTGGTAACCGGCACTGGTTTGCAAGTGATGGGCGAGGGTGGGCCTATCGCCATTCCTCCAGCAGAAAAAATTGATATCGGTGCTGATGGCACAATTTCTATCCGCCCGATTGGCGGTGCTGAAAATGCGTTGGCAGTTATCGATCGAATCAAGCTGGTCAAGCCAGACCTGCAAAATGTTTTTAAAGATGCAGATGGTTTGCTGCGTATGGCGGATGGCACGGAAGCACCGTTGGATGCCACGGTTAAAGTTGCCTCTGGAACCATTGAAGGCAGCAACGTGAATGCTGTTGGTGCTTTGGTCAATATGATTGAGCTTCAGCGTAAATATGAGATGCAAGTCAAAATGATGAGCACCGCAGAAGAAAACAGTGCCGCATCGGCACGCTTGTTGCAACTAAATGGTTAGTAACAGAACAATAGTGTTTTTAGGAGAGACCTTATGAACCAGGCATTATGGATTGCGAAAACCGGGCTTGACGCTCAGCAAACAAAGATGTCGGTAATTTCGAATAACCTGGCGAATGTGAATACCACCGGGTTCAAACAGGATCGCGCAGTATTTGAAGATCTGCTGTATCAGACGATTCGACAACCCGGCGCACAAACGACCACTGATAATCAATTGCCTTCCGGTTTAATGATCGGTACCGGTGTTCGCACCGTTGCCACCGAAAAACTGCATACTCAAGGCAACATTATCCAAACAGATAATGCCCTCGATGTTGCCATTGATGGTCGGGGTTACTTTCAGATCCTGATGCCGGATGGTGATCTTGCCTATACCCGAGATGGTACTTTTCAAATTAATGCCGATGGCGATGTGGTGATGTCTAATGGTTATCTGCTGGATCCCGGTATCAATATTCCCAATGACGTACAAAGCGTTACTATTGGTGTAGATGGTACCGTCAGCATCACCCAGCCTGGGGATAATGAACCAACTGTCATTGGCGAAATTGAGTTAGCTGATTTTGTGAATCCTGCTGGTTTGCAACCGGTTGGTGAAAACCTGTTTAAAGAAACCGGTGCCAGTGGTGTTCCTATCGTCGGTACGCCCACTTTGGATGGTTTGGGTCGAGTTATTGGTGGTGCTCTGGAGACATCAAACGTAAATGTAGTAACTGAGCTGATTAACATGATCGAAACCCAACGTGCCTATGAAATGAATTCAAAAGCCATTTCCACAGCCGATCAAATGCTGCAGTACGCCAGTCAAAATCTATAGCAATATTCATATAGGGCCTTGGTGGCGTATCTGATGCGTTACCAAGGCTTTTTTGTGCCGGATAATGCTGCAAAAATTTCTCAGATTAAAGCACGTTTCTGGCATGGACTCTGCAAGTTAAATTCTATAGATACGTTCGTCCCGGAGATCCATATGAAATTCATTTACCGACTATTGGGAATCATTTCGCTGATTTTGCTTTCCGCTTGCGTCAGTAATGAAGTAAAACGTGACCCGGCCTATGCTGCAGTGCGGCCGGTGGCTACTGCTCCAGTAGAACGAAACGATGGTGCCATCTTTGACACGCGTAGCAATATTACCTTGTATGAAGATTATAAAGCCCGTCGGGTCGGCGATATTTTGACAGTACGTTTGCAAGAGCGGACCGATGCCGAAAAAGAAGCCACCACAACAGTTGATAAAACCAGCTCCAACAATATAAATAATCCAACTATATTTGGTACGACCCCCCAATTCAGCCTCCCCAGCGGCCTCCCTTTGGCCAATACGGATGATAACAACCTTGCTTTTAGCACGGGTGCTAATAGCAGTTTTGAAGGGGAAGGCGAAAGTGAACAAAACAACTTCCTTACCGGTGATATCAGTGTGTCTGTGGTGGAGGTGTTGTCAAACGGCAATATGATTGTGCGTGGTGAAAAAGTGGTCACCATTAATCAGGGCAATGAGTATGTCCGGTTAACGGGCATGATTAGCCCGCGCGATATTGATGCCACCAATACCATTTCGTCTATTCGAATTGCCGATGCCCAAATCACTTATGTGGGTGATGGACCGGCAAATGATTCCAATACCATGGGCTGGCTTAGCCGGTTCTTCATCAGTGCGTTAATGCCTTTTTGAGGTCAGGAAAATGAAAACCATTTTAAATACCTTTTTTGCCGCTTTTTTGCTGTTGATAATGTCGACTGCTCAAGCAGAGCGAATCAAGGATTTAGCGTCTATTGGCGGGGTGCGAAATAACCAGCTGGTAGGTTATGGTTTGGTTGTCGGGCTGACGGGTAGCGGTGACAAGACTGCATTTACCGGCCAGACACTAAGAAGCATGTTGCGTGAGATGGGCGTTACATTGCCCGCTGGTGTGAACCCTAAAAGTAAAAATATAGCGGCAGTTTCTGTCCATGCCGATTTGCCGCCTTTTGCCAAACCGGGTCAAACGATTGATATTACCGTCTCATCCTTGGGTGATGCGAAAAGTCTGCGTGGTGGCAGCTTAATCATGACTCCGTTAAAAGGGGCTGATGGTGAAATATATGCCATGGCGCAAGGCAATCTGGTGGTCGGTGGTTTTGGAGCCGAAGCTGGTGATGGTTCGAGAGTAACAGTAAATATCCCAAGTGTTGGGCGGATACCTAATGGTGCTACCGTAGAACGAACTGTCCAGAATGCATTGAATGTCGGTGACCATATCATCCTGAATTTACATCAGGCAGATTTCACCACAGCAAGCAGATTATCGGATGCCATCAATCAGACATTGGGACGCGGCACAGCCAGTTCTATGGATGCGGCATCCGTCAGGGTCAATGCCCCGAGAGACCCCAATCAACGTATTCCGTTTTTATCGTTAATTGAAAATCTCGAGCTGAGCCCGGGTGAAGCTGCGGCTAGAGTCGTCGTCAACTCTCGCAGTGGCACCGTGGTGATTGGTCAGAATGTTCGTGTCAGTCCTGCTGCGGTAACCCATGGCAGTTTATCGGTCACCATTTCAGCAGATCCTGAAGTGTCTCAACCCAATGCTTTATCGGCTGGGCAGACTGTTATAACACCCAACTATGACATTGAAATATCCGAAGAAAACAGCAGAATGTTTGTATTTAATCCCGGCGTGTCTTTGGATGAAATTGTCCGTGCAGTGAATCAGGTTGGGGCTGCCCCCGGTGATTTAGTGGCAATTCTTGAAGCATTGAAACAGGCTGGTGCCTTGCGTGCTGAATTGGTAATCATCTAATCCGACATGACGATTCCTTCAAATATTTCGCAAAACGCAGTTGATTTTCATGGCTTAAATCAACTGCGTGAATCCGCTTTAAAATCGGAGAATGAAGCAAACACTCTGCGACAGGTGGCAGCGCAATTTGAAGCACTTTTCACAACGATGATGTTGAAAAGTATGCGTCAGGCGAGTTTGGCAGAAGGTATTTTCGATTCCAATCACAGCAAAACCTATCGGGAAATGGCCGACCAGCAACTGGCAATGGATTTGTCGCAACGCGGAGGCCTCGGTTTACAGGATGTCATTGTTCGGCAATTAGGTGGTCAGACAAATACCAATGCCAATATGCCATTACCTGGGCAAACGTTCAGCATTGATACGGTGACTATTCGTCAGGATTTACGACGTGCAGTGAAAGAAATCCATGAAAATTCTCAAGATACGGATAGCAAAGAGATCTTATCCGGCACGGAACACAAAAACTTTCCCCAGCGCTTTAAAACGCCTGAAGAGTTTGTTAATCATCTTTGGCCACTGGCACAACAGGCAGCTGACAAAATGGGTACGACACCTGAAGTTATTTTGTCTCAGGCTGCACTTGAAACCGGCTGGGGTCGATATGTATTAAAAGATGGCGAGGGACAGTCCAGTTTTAATCTTTTCAATATTAAAGCCGATAGCCGATGGGATGGTGAATTTGTGGCTAAAAATGCGCTTGAATATCGTGATGGTAAGCCCATTGCCGAGCAATCACGTTTTCGATCTTACGATGATTATGCTCAGAGTTTTGAGGATTATGTCAGCTTCCTTCAGTCGCAACCTCGCTACCGTGAAGCATTAAAATATGTTGGTGATCCGGAAACCTTTGTAGAAAAACTGCATGAAGCCGGTTATGCAACCGATCCGCAATATGCTGACAAGATCAAACGCATTATGAATGGTGATACGCTGGCACAGATTTCGCATAAAAATATTCAGAATCTGGGGTATTAACCTGGAAAACAGCTCGCAGAGGATTATCTAAATGAGCATGCTGAATATCGGTAATTCGGCTTTATTAGCCGCCCAAACATCATTAGCGACCACCAGTCATAACATCAGTAACGTCAATACTGCAGGGTATTCGCGTCAACGTACCGATCAGGGTACACAGCCAGCTAATTTTGAAGGTGGTTACTACATCGGCAATGGTGCTGGTGTCACCGGTGTGGATCGTATCTTCAATCAATTTCTGGTCAATCAACTTCGCACATATACCTCAGCTGAATCACAACAAGACGGTTTTTTGACATTTTCCAAGCAGGTGGATGACCTGTTGGGCTCTTCTTCACTGAGTATAAGTGGCGGATTGGAAGCATTTTTCAACTCTGTTCAGGAAGTGGCCAATGATCCAACATCGATTGCCGCCAGACAGGTGATGCTGACACAAGGCGACTTGCTGGCCAATCGGTTTAATACGATGGACAGCCAACTGAGTGAGCTGGACAGACAGATTGATAACACTCTCTCGGCGTCAGTCAAGGACATCAATGTGCTTTCTCAGGGGATAAAGGATTTAAACCAATCTATTTCTGAGTCATTGGCTGCTGGTTACAACCCCAACGATTTGCTGGATAAACGCGATAAGCTGATAAGCGACTTGTCGGAATTGGTCTCGGTAAATGTGGTCGAGCAGGATAACGGAGCAGTAAATGTCTTTATCGGTAATGGACAAGGGCTTGTTGTAGGTAATAGTCGGGTTGAACTTTCAACTATTGCCGACAACAGTACCAATCCCCCTCGTACTGCTATTGGATATGGGCCCTCACAAATTAATATTACGCAGCAGCTTAGTGGCGGTGAAATAGGTGGTGCGATCCTGGCAAGAACTGATGTCGTGGATAGTACGCGTGCCGAGCTGGATGTTTTAGCCGAATCGATCGTTACCGCCTTTAATACTGCTCACGGTAATGGTGTCGATCTAAACGGCAATGCAGGAACAGATTTTTTTGATGCTGCCGGTACGACAGCTTCTACTATTAGTATGAATATTACTGATACACGGTTAATTGCCGCATCCTCTACCACCGATCCCGGCGTGGGTAATAATGAAAATGCTTTAGCCATGGCGGCTTTGCAAACCGATAAAACCACCGTTGTACTTGATCCCGGCCCTCCGGTTATTTCTCGATCATTCAACGATCAATACGGCTCAATCGTCTCTCAAGTGGCGACTCGAACTAATCAAGCCACTGTAACTCAGGAAACGCAAGCGGGGTTAGTGAGTCAGATCCGTCAACGGGCAGAGAGTGTGTCAGGGGTCAATCTGGATGAAGAAGCGGCCAATCTGATCAAGTTTCAGCAAGCCTATCAAGCCGCTTCACAAATAATCACGGTATCAAATACTGTGTTTAACTCGTTAATCAACGCATTTTAGGAGATTAACCCATGCGTATCTCCACAAATAGTATTACTCAACAAGGCCTGGAGGCCATGCTGAGGCAGCAAAATGAATTGGCTAAAACCCAATTACAAGTGTCGTCGGGAAAACGGATTCAAACACCGTCGGATGATCCCATCGGTGCCGTCAAAATGCTGGACTTACAAAGACAAATCGGATTGTCGCAACAGTATCAAGACAATGCCGATGTCGCTGATAGTCGTTTGAGTACAACCGATGGAACACTAAAAAGTGCTGGCGATATTATGCAACGAATTCGTGAGCTGGCAGTACAGGCGCTGAATGATACAAATAGTACTGAATCACGTCGGGGTATTGCCGAAGAGATTAATCAATTGAATGAAACATTGGTCGCCCTGGCAAACACCACGGACTCGAATGGGGAATATCTGTTTTCCGGTTATCAATCTGATGTGCAACCATTTGATACAACAACGTATGCCTATAACGGCGATGGCGGACAACGACAATTACGAGTCAGTGATGGCTATCTGGTTGAGATTAATGAACCAGGTGATGGTTTGTTTATTACCCAGACGGTTGCTGGTCCCAATCAGGCCATTTTCCAGACCATTCAGGATTTTACTACCGCTCTCTCCACCGGAACTGTCGGAACTGCACCGAATGACGGTGATTTTTTGGCGAATATGGATTATGCGATGAATGCATCTCTGGATGCCCGCACACGGATTGGCACACGGCAAAATGCAGTAGAACAACAACGTGAAATCAATGACAGTTCACAGTTCAGTATGACCACCACACTTTCTCAAATAGAAGATCTCGACTATGCTGAAGCTATCACGCAGTTAAATTTGAAATCAGTCGGATTGCAAGCTGCTCAACAGGTTTATGTAAAAGTGCAGGGATTATCTTTGTTTAACTTTTTGTGAAACACTTAGACGCAACTTAATCACAGTAGATTAACTATGAAAGCAGTCATTCTTGCCGGTGGCCTTGGCACCAGAATAAGTGAAGAGTCTCATCTCAAACCCAAACCCATGATTACCATTGGTGGCAAACCTATTATTTGGCATATCATGAAACAGTACTCTCACTACGGTGTTAATGAGTTCATTATCTGTCTGGGCTACAAGGGATATGTTGTTAAAGAGTATTTCGCTAATTACTTCCTGCATATGTCAGATGTGACGTTTGATATGGCTAATAATGAAATGCAAGTCCATGAAAAGCATGTTGAGCCATGGAAAATCACGTTGATTGAAACAGGGGAAGATACTCAAACTGGCGGACGTTTAAAGAAAGTAAGAGATTATATTGGCAATGAAACATTTTGCTTTACTTACGGTGATGGCGTTTCCGATATTAATATTCAAAAACTGATTGAGTTCCATCAATCACATGGCAAGTTAGCCACGGTTACAGCTATTCAACCACCTGGTCGATATGGTGCACTTAATTTAAATAGTGAGAGTGTTGAACAGTTTCAAGAAAAACCAGCAGGTGATGGCTCATGGATCAATGGCGGTTTTTTTGTGCTGGAACCCGAGGTTATTGAGTTTATAGATGGTCCAACGACAGCATGGGAAGAGTCACCGTTAAAAAAACTGGCTGACCAGCAGGCTTTAATGGCCTATCGCCATACGGGATTTTGGAAAGCAATGGATACGCTACGTGATAAAGTCAGCCTGGAAAATCTATGGCAGACAACTGCACCCTGGAAGGTTTGGGAGTAATGTTTGCTGACATTTATCGTAATAAAAAAGTATTAGTAACGGGTCATACCGGGTTTAAAGGAAGTTGGTTAACATTTTGGTTATCCCAAATGGGGGCCAAAGTGCATGGCATTGCTTTGGAGCCTGATACTGAGCCCAATCATTGGGCTTTATTAAAGCTCGATATTCAACAAAAGCTCACTGATATCCGTGACTATCAAACCTTATCTGAAGTTATTTCAGACTGGCAGCCCGATATAGTTTTTCACTTGGCGGCTCAACCCATTGTCAGGCTTTCATATAGTGAACCTATTGAGACTTGGTCAACCAATGTAATGGGTACTGTTAACTTGTTAGAAGCCTGTCGTCACGTACCTTCGGTTAAAGCCATTGTGGTTATCACCAGTGATAAGTGCTATGAGAATCATGAAAAAAAAGACGGATACACGGAATCTGATCGTCTGGGCGGTCATGATCCTTACAGTGCTTCCAAAGCGGCGACAGAACTGGTTGTTGATAGTTACCGAAAATCATATTTCAATCAGCAAGATGTTTTATTGGCCTCTGCCCGAGCAGGGAATGTCATTGGCGGGGGAGACTGGTCGGTAGATCGATTGATCCCGGATGCTGCCAGAAGTGTCACAAAAAAAATTCCATTAGAAGTTCGGTCTCCAGAATCCTCAAGGCCATGGCAACATGTTTTGGACTCCTTGAGTGGTTATCTGCTATTGGGGCAAAAATTATGGGAGCGAGAGCAATCTTGCGCTCAGGCCTGGAATTTTGGTCCTGTCTCGGGGCAAATTGCCACAGTGAGTGATGTGCTGGAGTCCATCCATGCACATTGGCCAACATTTACATGGCATATTGCAAAACGAGACGCACAACATGAGACAATCTGTCTTGGTATTAATAGTGACAAAGCTCGTAAACAATTAGATTGGAAGCCCGTCTGGGACTTGAATAAAGCCACTGAAAGTACAGCGCTTTGGTACAAGAAATTAGTAGAAGAAGGGCGGGTGGATACAGCAAGTCAGTGGCGAAATTATATTGAAGACGCCAACAAAGCAAGTGTCTGCTGGTTATGACAAAGCAACTGATATCGCTGGATATTCCTGATGCTTTTGTCATCAAACAAACTTCGTTTACAGATCAGCGAGGACAGTTTTCCAGATTGTTTTGCCAGAAAACATTGGCCCCTATCCTTGCCCACCGCGAAGTTAAACAAGTGAACTTCAGCCGAACGACAATTCAGGGTACTGTTAGAGGACTGCATTATCAGCGTTCTCCTGAGGCCGAAATGAAGTTTATCCGTTGTATTCAAGGCAGTGTATGGGATGTCATGGTGGATTTACGGCCTGATTCTCCGACCTTTCTCCAATGGCATGCTGAAGAATTGAGTCAGGAAAACAATACGATGATCGTCATTCCAGAAGGTTGTGCGCACGGTTTTCAGGCATTAGCGGCAGAAAGTGAATTAATTTACTTTCATACCGCTTTTTATGCCGAAATGGCTGAAGCGGGCGTCCATGTTCAAGACCCTGATTTAGCGATCGATTGGCCACTGCCGGTAAATAACTTATCGATAAGAGATGCCGAATTACCGACAGTGGAGAAGTGGTTAAAGGATTTATCTGGATGAACTGCAGGCATTGTAAAAAACCATTAATCCATACGTTTCTGGATCTTGGCGTGGCCCCACCCTCAAACGCCTATTTAACGGCTGAACAACTTACCCAGCCTGAAACAAAATTTCCATTAAAGCTGTATGTGTGTGATCAGTGTTGGTTGGTCCAGACAGAAGATGTCACTGCGGCGGATAACCTGTTTACACATGATTACGCCTATTTTTCCTCAGTTTCACAAGGCTGGTTATTGCATGCTGAACGCTACTGTCATCAGATTACCCAACGCCTGCAGCTGGATCAGAATAGTTTGGTCGTCGAAGTCGCGGCGAATGATGGCTATTTATTAAAAAACTTTGTGGCTGCAGCAATTCCTTGTTTAGGTATTGAGCCTACTGACAGCACTGCTGACCATGCTGAAAAATTGGGGATCCCTATCATTCGTGAGTTTTTTGGTGAGCAACTGGCGCAACAACTTACTGAACAAGGTAAACAGGCTGAGCTGATCATTGGTAATAACGTTTATGCACATGTACCGGATATAAACGATTTCACAGCGGGATTAAAGGCCCTGCTTAAAAATGAGGGAACCATTACTTTAGAGTTCCCACACTTGCTTCAGCTCATTCAGCATCGACAGTTTGATACGGTTTACCATGAGCATTTTTCCTACCTCTCTCTCACCACAGTCTGTCATATCTTTGACCAGGCCGGATTAAGAGTTTTTGATGTAGAAACACTGCCAACCCATGGTGGTAGCTTGAGAATTTATGCCTGCCATGAGGGTGATAAACGCAGTACCCAACCCACCGTCATCAGTTTATTAGTGGAAGAAAAAACCTTTGGATTATCCACCCTGAGCACCTATACCGGATTCCAATGGTATGCCGAACAAATTAAACAGCAGTTAATTGATTTTTTAACCAAGCAAAAGCGATTGAACAAATCAGTGATAGCGTATGGTGCAGCAGCAAAAGGTAATACCTTACTCAACTATGCTGGTATCTCAACTGATTTACTGCCTTTGGTGGTAGATGCTGCAGCATCAAAGCAAGGAAAATTTCTTCCAGGATCGCATATTCCGATTTTAGCACCCGATCAAATCACCTTAGAAAAACCAGATTTTGTATTGATTTTGCCCTGGAATATTGCTGATGAGGTGATGCAACAGCAGGGGCATATTCGGCAATGGGGTGGACAGTTTGTCACGGCTATTCCGCAGTTGAAGGTTTTACCATGAAATTACTGGTCACAGGGGCCACCGGATTTATCGGAAATCATTTCGTCGTTCAAGCACTTCGACAAGGGCATCAGATCACGGTAATTACACGAGATAAATCGAATGTTCTCAATACGGGTTGGGGACATCAGGTCGATAGTATTGAAGCTGACATAGAGCAACCCGAGACTAAGTTGCCTGACACGATAGCCAGTCATGATGCACTCATTCATTTAGCGTGGAGTGGGCTGCCAAATTATCAACAAAGCTTTCATCTGGACATTGTTTTACCGGCACACAAGCAGTTTTTACAAACCATGATTGAGGCTGGAACCAAACATATTCTGGTGACGGGAACCTGCCTTGAATATGGTAAACAAGAAGGACGACTTACGGAATCTATGCCGGTATTTCCAGATGTCTCCTATGCTCAGGCAAAAGATCATCTTAGGCAATGGTTAATTTCCATGCAGAAACAGCGACCTTTTATACTTCAATGGTGTCGTTTGTTTTACACGTATGGCTCAGGCCAACATGCAAACAGTCTGTTATCTCAATTAGAGCAGGCGATTGAAAATGGCGACCCTGTTTTTAATATGTCTGGCGGCGAACAGGTAAGAGATTATCTGGCTGTTGAGACTGTGGCGCAATATTTGCTTAAAGTCATAGAACGACAAGATTGTAACGGTATCCTCAATATATGCAGTGGCGAGCCGATAACCATTTTAGAGTTGGTGAAAAATTTTATAGCTGCGCGCCAAAGCAATATAGAACTTAATCTGGGGTATTACCCATATCCAGATTATGAAGCTATGGCGTTTTGGGGGGATGCAGGCAAATTAAATCAATGGATAATATCTTGAATAATACGAGATTAGGGGAAACAAATGAAAGCTGTAGTTAAACCTAGAATTAATTTGGAGGAGCGCACTGCTTTACAGGATGTCATCCCTTTAGCTACGCCAATGATCGTATTTGTTGATCCTGCCAGTGCCTGTAATTTTGAATGTACTTTTTGCCCTACAGGTCATAAAGATCTGATTAAAGATACTGGCCGTTTTGTTGGCAGAATGAAGTTCGAAGTATTTCAGAAAGTGATTGATGATCTGGCTGGCTTTGATAAGCCCATAAAAGTGTTGAGAATGTATAAAGATGGCGAGCCATTACTGAATAAAGAGATGGCAAAGATGGTCGCTTATGCCAAACAAAGCCCGTTTGTGGAATATATTGACACCACGACCAATGGCTCTTTGATGACCCCTGAGAGGATGGGGCCTATCATTGAGGCAGGCTTAGATAAAATTAATATCTCTGTTGATGGCATGAACAAAGAGCAGTACAAAAAATTTACCAATTTCAACTTTGATTTTGAACAGTTTGTAGAAAACGTCAAATGGTTATATGCCAATAAAGGCAATTGTGAAATTGTAATGAAAATTCCTAAAGAGCTTATTACTGAAAAACAGCAACAGGAATTTTTTGACGTATTTGGCGATTATTGTGATCGTATTTCGTTGGAAAACTTCGCGCCTTGTTGGCCTCAATTTGATGTCGAAGAAAAAACCGGGATAGAGATTACAGAAGGAATTTATAACCAACCTATTACCCGAACCGATACCTGCCCATACATTTTCTATGGCATGTCAGTCAATGCCGATGGATTGGTGAGCTCTTGTTTCCTTGATTGGGAGCGACGCTTGATTGTGGGTGATATACGTGAGCACAGCTTACGGGAAATATGGAATTCGACCGAGTTTAACAATTTACGCCTTCAGCATTTGGAAGGAAGACGCAACGAACATCCTGTCTGCAATAATTGTGGCCAACTGACGCACTGTCTGCCTGACAATATTGACCCTTATCAACCTGTCTTACTCGAACGATTCAAGGCACATTTGGCGAGTCGGTAGTGAAAGTAATTCACCTCACTCCACATCTGGGAGGAGGGGTTGGGCGGGCATTATCAGGTTTGCTTCAACCATCAGAACATCATGTGGAGCATGTGTTTGTTTGTTTAGAGCAGGCTGAAAAAGATCATTTTATAAAGTTGATCATCGCTTCTGGCTATCAAGTAATAGTCGAACCTGATGAGCAACATCTAAAACAACTGATAACCGATGCAGATATCGTGCAACTGGAATGGTGGCGCCATCCAACAACTATTTCGGCTTTATTAAAATGCTGTCATCTGCCAATGAGGCTGGTGGTCTGGTGCCATGTTTCTGGTTTATATAATGAAATTATTCCTGACGCACTACTGGAAAAGTCTTCACGCTTTATTATGACGTCAGCCTGCACCTATCAGGCTGAATCAATACAGTCCATGCTGGAAGTAAATAACGAAAAGTTGGCGGTTATTCATAGCAATAATGGTCTGGAAAATTGGCCCAGATCGGCAGCCTGTCAGCCACAAAAACCTTTGTCTGTAGGTTATCTTGGGAGTTTTAACTTCGCTAAATTGCATCCAGACTACATTTATTATCTGTCTAAGGTTGAATTAACACCCTTCACAGTGACGATGATTGGCGACGACTTTAATGCCGACACGCTGATAGCACAAACGAAGCGTTTAGGCCGAACTGATTTGTTAATGTTTACTGGTTACATACATGATGTCGCCAAATCATTAGATAAAATTAATGTGTTGGCGTATCTACAAAATCCGAGACACTATGGAACCAATGAAAATGCCTTGCTGGAAGCAATGGCAATGGGCATCGTGCCATTGGTGTTAAATAATCCTGCTGAGTGTGAAATTGTTGAGCATGGTAAAACCGGTCTAGTGGTTAACGATCAGGCGAGTTTTGCTGAAGCGATTCTATGGCTGCAACAGCATCCTCAACAACGAACAGAAATTGGGGAAAATGCAGCAGCATTTGTTCGTCAACGTCATGCATCAGGGAAAATGCAGCGAGCCTTTGATGAACAATACAACTTGGCGATGCAAACACAAAAAAAGACAATTGCCTTTGATGACATTTTTGGGGAAACACCTGCCCAGTGGTTCTTATCCTGCCAACAACATGCAGAATTATTTAAAAACGATGGCTTTGTTGAGCGTCCAGAGGATGATTATTTGCGTCATAGCATGATGGAGGAAACAAAAGGATCAGCATTACATTTTCACCGTTATTTTCCACAGGATAAGCTGCTGACTAAATGGGCCACAGGAGTAGCTTCATTATGCTGAGGCAATTTGATTCATTACCTGATATGGCAATGGTCAAACAGCTTGTGTATCAATTGGTGCAGCAAAAGATAACCGATCCTGGCCGTCATGTGGATAAACCACTTGTGTTTTACGGGGCTGGGAATTTGGGCAGAATGGCTAAACTGTATTGTGATCGACTGGGCATTAAAATTGATGCTGTGGTGGATCAGCAAGCGAATCAGCATCGGCAGGATCCTTTTTGGCAAGATGTAACCTTGCTTCTTCCCGAAGAAGTACCATTACAATTAAAACTCTCATCTTTATTAGCCATATGTGTTGCCAATACGGTGTTTTATCCGTTACAGGAAACATTGACTGAACAGGGGTGGCAAGATGTGGTGCACTTCTATGATATTAGCGAAGCTTATCGCGATAAGCACCCACTTAGTAATGGTTGGTTTTGCGCTCAGCTATCAACGGAAGAGGCAGAACAGATTTTAACTGTGATGGAGCAGTGGAACGATCCTCAGTCTCGCGCCTACCACCTTCAGTTCATTGCTTGGCGGCACCTTCGTCAAGATTGGCTGTTTGCTGGGGCTGAAATGCAACCAGATAACCGCTATTTGATTCCAGAAGTGAAGTCAGTCGTGCATCAGCAAGAAGTTATTGCTGATATTGGTGCTCATCATGGAGAAACGTCTTTATTGCTTCTGGATGCTGTCGATTATCACTATGAGTCGTTATGGATATTTGAACCTGATCCTGACAATCTGTCCCTGATACAGTCGAAGCTGTCGAAACTTATCAGCCGAGACCAAGTTCATCTGTATGGTACAGCCTTGTCAAATGTTTCAGGGAGGCGTCAATTTTTTGCTGGCGCGGGATATGCATGTCAGCTTACCGAAATCGGTGATACCACTATTAGTGTTAAGACATTTGATGCCTTTGATGTGCCGGTAACCTTCATGAAATTACATCTGGAAGGGGAGGAGCTGAATGTGTTGCAAGGGGCCGAAAAAACATTGCGTAAACATCGACCCATCGTGGCAAGCACGGCTTATCACAATAGTTTAGGACTATACAAAATGGCAGCGTGGTTAATGAAAACATTAGATAACTACCAGTTCTTTTTCCGGATGCACAGTGGTTGCGGCACAGGCGCCGTAATTTACGCGATACCATCGGAACGTTATCAGCGAGCCAACAATGCTGGAGTCAATAATGAAAGCTGAAGTTAAATCAAAACTCAACCCGGAAGACAGAGTCGAGTTGCAGAATGTGATTCCTTTAGAAACACCTTTTCTGCTGTATGTCGATCCTTCCAGTGCCTGTAACTTTCGGTGTCAGTTTTGTCCGACTGGGCACATTGATTTGATTAAAAACTCTGATTACAAACGAAGTTTGATGGGGTTAGGATTGTTCGAAAAATTAATTGATGAGCTAGCTGAATTTTCGCAACCACTGAAAGTGATGCGAATGAATAAGATTGGTGAGCCCTTATTAAATAAGCAGCTTCCAGAAATGATTGCCTTAGCCAAAAACAGTGGACGTGTTCAGCATATTGATCTTGCCACCAATGGCGCTTTGTTTACGGAAGAGTTGCTGACAAAAATGATTTCAGCGGGGTTGGATCGTCTGAATATCTCATTGGAAGGCATTAATGCTGAGCAATATCTGCAGCACGCAAAAGTTAAAATAGATTTCCCTGATTTTGTTAGAAAAATCAAATGGCTATATGCCAATAAAGGCGACTGTGAAGTGACCATAAAAGTCCCTGGTAACTATCTTAGTCCTGATCAGCAGCGAGAGTTTTACGATACTTTTGGCGAGTATTGCGATCGAATTTTTGTGGAAAGCATAGCCCCCATCTGGCCTGAATTTGATATAGAAGAAAGAAGTGGCTTTGAGGTGCAGATGGACCAAGGTCAATATCAGCAAAGTCTGGAAGAAAAAAGCGTGTGCAGTTATCTTTTTTATGCCATGGCTGTGAATGCGGATGGAACCATCAGTGCGTGCTGTCCCGACTGGGATCAAAAACTGGTCATTGGGGATTTAAAAGAGCAAACGCTCAAGCAAATATGGAACTCTGAAAAAATGATGGAGCTAAGAGTTCTTCATCTGGAAGGTCAGCGAAAGACCAATCCGATTTGCCGTAACTGTGGCCATATTAAATATGCTCAAGTTGATAATATTGATCGCTACAAAGAAGTACTTTTAACCAAGTTAAATGCGAGCAGGTAAGCACGTGAGAAATGAAGAAATTTGTCCTGCTTGCCTTGCAGAGACCCAGCATTTGACCGATTGGGAATATAGTGGTCTGGATGCATCAATCTTTAATTACACAGCCAAATGGCATAGCTGTAATAACTGCGGACTGGTCTATGTCGCGAATATTGATGATGAAACTTTGGCCAAATTTTATGCCAATGAATGTAGCTATTTTGAAAATGACCATTTTGATATTACCTCACCCGCAAATGTGACGAAATATCAGCACTACTATAATTTTATATCGAACGCTGGTTTGGAAAACACTCCTATTACGGATATTGGTTGTGGGCGGGGCGGTTTTTTACAATGGCTAAATAAGCAAGGTTGGCAAGCCCACTGCATTGGTGTGGATGTGGATATAAAAAGCATGCCTGTTAGCCAGAAAAACAGTGATGATTTACAAATCAGTTTTCAAACCGGCGGCGCTTTATCGTTGCCATTTGCTGTTAGCAGTCAACGTTTATTGACGTATTTTCATGTTCTGGAACATATTCATGATTTAGACTCTGTTCTTAAAAATGCCCATAACGTTTTAATGGAGCAGGGACATATATTGATTGAAGTTCCAGATGCAGAAAACTATGCCCAACAACCGATTGGCACCGCATTCTGGATGGGCATTCGTGAACATATCTACCATTATTCAGCTCAATCATTGAATACCGCGTTAAACCTGCATGGTTTTGAAATTGTTTCCTGTCAAAGAGCAATGTTGCCAACGCCGGAGTTTGAGTATCCTTCGCTGATGATTTTAGCCCAAAAAACTGAGCATCCTTGCCCGGCTGTATTTGCGGTAACCGAGAATATTGCAAACTATGTGTCTTCTGCAAAGCGTGCGCTGAACGAACAGGCAGAGATACTTATCAGTTTAGCGAAACAACATTCTCAACTGACAATATGGGGGCTTTCAACGCAATTATTCAGTCTATTGCCGAAGTTAAAAGGAATTGACTACCGTTTGTGTGATGCCAGTAAACAAAAACAGAACAGTCATTTTCAGCAGCAATCTATATATGATCCGAATGAGATTCAGCCGGAAGCATTGCTGGTCATCGCTCCTTATTTACATGCTGAAAAAATAGAAATTGCCGCTTTGTCCCTGGGCTGGTCTCCACGGTCTATTCACCGACTGCAATAAATGCTAAAAGCCAAGAATGGAATATGAAATGAAATATAACTCTGAAGATGTTCTTGAACTAGTTAAAAGTTTGGCCCCTCTGGTGGATGAAATAGATCAAAATTTTATCAACGGTGGAGTGATCTATGGTGCTGGATTTGTAGGCACATGGGCGTGTGAATATCTGCAGGATATTGATGTTAAAGTAGACTGTTTTTTAGATAGAGATGCTAGAAAAACAGGTTCAAAAATACATAACGTTTTAGTTAAGTATCCTGAGCAAGCGGAAATAGAAAAAGTCTCCGCTATGCTTATTGCAGCAAGGCATGTAGTGAAACAGGTTGCTGATGAAATGAGCGGTTATGATTTTCCTATCATGTCTTTTGACGGTTATTTTGTGGTAAAAAATTACGCAAGATTAGTGAGTGTTAGAGATAATTTTTTCCAGGATGAAAGATCGGTAGAAACATTTAATGCATTACTGATCGCGATGCTGACGGGCTCGGTTGAAAGTTGCCTGAAGGTGATGGAAAAAGACATGTATTTTGGCTTGCCAGAGTTTTCTGGCAATTTCAATGAAATATTTGTGGATGCCGGCGCGTTTGTTGGCGATAGTGTAGAAAGGTTTATCTGGGAAAACCTGGGGACTTTCCGTCATCTCTATGCGTTTGAGCCGGGCTATAAACAGTTTGCTGCCATGACAAAAAGAATGGAACGGTTATCACAGGAATGGGCCATTGATGAAAGCAAGATTTCATTAGTAAAAGCCGGTCTTTCCTCTGAACAAGGACGTATGAATTGTACTTTTGTAAATGATGATCCGCTTCGCCATGGGTTGGCCGAGGCTACAGATGAGGCTACAGAAATTGATGAGCGTATTAGTTCAGTGGTATGGACCTTAGATGCTTATCTTGCAGGAAAACCCATTACGTTTTTAAAGGCGGATGTTGAAGGGATGGAAATGCCTCTCCTTCGGGGCGCTGAAGAAACGATCAAGAAATATAAACCCAAAATGGCATTGTGTGTATATCACTATCCGAGCGATCTCTATGAGATTGCCGAGTATGTCAGACAACTTGTTCCAGAATATCAATTCCGTTTACGTCAGCATGCTCCTCTGTTCGGGGATTTTGTTTTGTACTGTTACGTTTAGATAATAGCGATCGTAATCAAAGGTTAAAAATCATGGAAAAAACGCCCTTAGAACAATTTAAACAAGATATTACTGATCGTGTTAGTCAATATCCTGGCAACCAGCCATTACAGGCTGCTTCTCAAGAATTTTTTAATCAAATTGGTATTGGAAAGGCTGACTATGTTTATAACTTTACCTGGCTAGGCGTGCCAATAATCCAGATACCACAAGATTTATATGCTTTGCAGGAAATGATATGGAAAGCCAAGCCCGATTTAATTATTGAGGCTGGTATCGCTTGGGGTGGGACCTTGATCCATAGCGCTTCAATGCTCGCTATTCTAGAAGTTTGTGATGAAATAGATAAAGGCCATGTGCTGGGGATTGATATTGAAATCAGGACACATAATAAAGCCGCTATAGCCAATCACCCTTTAAGTAAAAAAATTACCATGCTGGAAGGGTCGAGTATTGATGAGAATATGATTGCCCAAGTAAAAGATATTGCTAAAAATTACAAAAGAATCATGGTTTGTCTGGATAGTAACCATACCCATGATCATGTCTTGGCTGAGCTAGAAGCGTATGCACCATTAGTGAGTCCAGGGAGCTATTGCATGGTAGGCGATACGGTAATTGAAGATGCGCCTGATGACATGACATCAAAACGTTCCTGGGGTAAGGGAAATAATCCTAAAACCGCTGTTTGGGCTTATTTGGATAAACTTGAAACCGAATCCGTCAATGCAGCTGATGGATCTAGATTGCTGTTTGAAAGGGATAAAGAATTGGAACATAAGTTGGTATTGACCGGCTCACCCGATGGCTATTTGTTGAGAAAGTAAATTCTTTTCAGCCCAATATCAGATACCAGCTCAGGAAAAACAATGACAACAATAAATCAGGACGGAATCTTAACCATCGGCATCACCAGTTACAACTATGGTCATTTTATTGGTGATGCCCTTGAGTCGGTTATTAATCAGACTTCTCCCCATTGGAAGTTAATGATTTACGATAATGGTTCGACCGACAATACGTTTGAGGTGATCGAACCCTATCTTGAAGATCCTCGAGTGTCATTGTTTGTCCATGAAAAAAATATTGGTGGCACAGCAAATAGCATTTATGCGATTCGACAAGCTGATAGCCAATATTTTTCATTTCTACAGGCCGATGATTTTCTAGAACATAACTTTGTTGAGGATGCGCTGGATCAATTTAAACATCATCCTGAAAGTCCATTTGTTTTTTTCAACTGGCAGCAATACATAGAGCAAACGAAAACGCGATACGATCACAATCGTTTTCCCTTTTCCCCGGATCGTTCTGGTCCTCTTTTTATTGGTCCTTTCCTGACCATATTCAACTTTGTTCCCTTACATATGGCGGCGTTCAGAACCGAATGCTTGCAATATGGATATGAGGCTTTAGTGGCGTCACCATTAAAGCAAGTAGGTGAACAATTTGTCTTGAAACTACTAGAAGATAAATACGGTATTGGCTGTTATACCGGCACAATGGGGGGAGTATGGCGCCGTCATGACGCTCAAATGACGGCTTTGCATGTGCAAAACAATGTCGCTTTTTTGGAAGAACCAGCTGAACGTCATTGGTATATCAAAAAAACACCCAATCCAAACCATATAAACGTGTTTATGGCACTTGCGACCTCCATGTTCAAACTTTCTCCTGGAAGCTTATTGACCACGGCTGACTGGTTGACCCATACAGAAGGTCAACGTTATGCAGAGAGCTTTGGTGTGCCCGTTGAAGCAAAAAGAGACAATATAAAACGAGTAGTACTTGTGGTTGTGCTCAAAGTGGCCACCTATGCTCAGTTGACGCTGTTTCAAGAGGATGATTTAGTTAACTGGATAAAGTCATTAGGCTATGAATTCACTGAAACCGCCTTGAAGGAATTACTGTTTGACATTTTATCCACTGAAGGTGAGGTACTGCTCAACCTAAAGGAAATTGAGCAAATTTGTCAGTTTTGTTTTAAAAATATTAAGCCGCAGCATATCAACCCTCAAGCGGAAAAAATCCGTGACCTAATATATAGTCAACTTTTTCCTGTACAGAATCAGACGGGACTACCATTACTGTCGATTGCACGGTCAATGTTGGAAAAGAGGAGAAATATTCTATCTTCTGCAGAAGATAGAGAACTGTTTTTAATCACTGTGTGTAAAGCGGCCTTCGATGCAATTGTTCAGCGCTATAAAAATGCAATCAGTCCTGAGGATGCCGTTGAGCTCCATGATTTAATGAAAGCCCTGCTTGATCACAAACAGATCGTCGAGCAAAAAGCCCTTGCACTTCAACTGCGATCAGAAATTTATGAGTGGCAGTTAAATATTGATTATCAACGTTGGATTAAAAATCATGCCTTATTAGAAATTGATGCCCAGCTTCATGCAGAAAGAATGATGAGATGGTCAGTTCAGCCAACCTTTCATTTATATATGTTTATGTTTGAGGGTGAGGAAAGTCTTTTAGCGAATACCATTGATTCACTTGCAAAACAGTTCTATCACAATTGGAAGCTAACGGTTATTGCGGATGGACTTGCACCAGATGTGATGTTTGATGAGTTGGATGTTTTGGAGTGGCAGAGCTTCCCTGCCGAACAAGACCCATACGTTTTTCTGAATAATTTGATACTGCAGCAGGTAGATGGTTGGGCCATGTTTGTACCGGCAGGTGTGCAGTTTGAAGCGAATACATTATTGAGTATGGGAGACTATATTGATCATTATCCACAGCAGAAATTGTTCTATACGGATGATGATTTAATTTCCGCAGATGGAACAAGGCACTCTCCACGGTTCAAGCCAGACTTTAATCTCGATATGTTGAGAAGCACAGATTATGCTGGTTTAGTAATGTTCGAAACTAACCTTTTCAAACGTTTAGGCGGATTTGACATGCTTCCCGCGCATGAAAATTATGGTCTCACGTTTAAAACATTTGAATTCTTAGGATCGTCTGCAATAGGTCATATTAGTGATGTGTTGATTCATCTTCCAGAAACCATTCATGGGCAAATGAACCAACCCACCATGCAGATGGCCGTAGAACAGCATTTACAGCGTTTGGGTATAAAGGCTTATCTTGAACCGGGACTGGCCAAAAACAGTATTCGAGTAGAATATGAGTGGCCTGTATCACCTCTAATTTCTATCATTATTCCAACAAAAGATAAAATTGAGTATCTCCGGCCATGCATTGATTCTCTGCTTCAGAAAACGACTTATTCAAACTTTGAGCTGATTATTGTCGATAACCAAAGCGAAGATCCAGACATTTTGGAATACATTAATGTGCTTAAGGCAAGTCACGGTGAGCGGGTTAGGGGGCTGGACTATCCCTATCCATTCAATTACGCAGCAATAAGCAACTTAGCCGCAAAAGAGGCAAACGGCGAATATTTACTGTTCCTGAATAATGATACGGAAATTTTGCACGCCGAGTGGTTAGAAAGAATGGTCAGACATGCACAACGGCCGGAAGTTGGCATTGTCGGAGCACGTTTAGTCTATCCCGAGTCTGGATTAATACAGCATGCAGGTGTTGTTTTGGGCATGGATAGTGTTGCGGATCATCTTTTCTTGGGTGTGCGGGATATACACGAATCAGGCTATATGGATCGTGCGCATTTAGATCAAAACTTTTCTGCTGTAACAGCTGCCTGTTTGATGATTCGAAAATCTATTTATGATGATGTCGGGGGGATGGACGAGGAAAATCTGGCCATATCCTATAACGATATTAATTTATGTCTAGAGGTACGGGAAAAGGGATACTTAGTGACTTGGACTCCTTATACCGTCTTAGTACATCACGGAAGTGTCAGTCAAATAAGCGAATTTTCACCAAGAGCCGACGAAAATTCCCGAAGATTTCTGCGTGAAAAAACATTTATGCTGAAAAAGTGGCTTCCTCAGATAGCCAATGATCCTTACTTTAACCGTCATTTGACTCTTGCATCCAGAGAAATCCAAATCGAAGCCCAAATGCCGACCAATTGGGATACCAATTTTCATGATAGAAATCGGGTGCTTGGGCTGCCATTGTCCGGAGGAAGTGGCGATTACAGAGTGATTCAACCGTTTAGTGCTCTTAGTCATGCAGCAATGGCTCAATGTGAATATTATCGGTTTAACCATAATTTCACCAAACCGATTATGATCTCGGAATATGCTCGCATTGCACCGGAGACAGTGTTGTTTCATGCCGCTTTAAATGATCTCCAACTTAAGCAATTAGACCAGCTTAAGGAATTTTTACCCGATGTTTTCCGGGTTTATAGTATTGATGATTTACTTACCAACGTGCCGGAGCAGAGTTCAGCCTATAAAGAAATAAAGCGTCATTTTGCTGACGCAAAATCACGAATGAGGCGCGCGCTGCAAGCTTCGGATAGATTAATTGTCTCGACACAACCTTTAGCAGACCTTTGTGCTGGTATGATTGAAGATATCAGAGTTATTCCTAATCGCTTGCCAAAAGAACCATGGCTTTCGGTCACTTCGTTATCTAATCAAAGCGAAAAGCCTCGTGTCGGTTGGGCCGGTGCGCAGCAGCATCAAGGTGATCTGGCCATAATGTTTGAAGTAGTTAAGGCGACTGCAGATGAGGTGGATTGGATATTTATGGGCATGTGTCCAGAAAATATTAAGCCTTATGTCCATGAGTATCATCATTTTGTACCAATTGCCGATTACCCTGCAAAACTTGCCAGCTTGAATCTGGATCTGGCTATCGCGCCACTGGAACTCCATCCTTTTAATGAATCAAAAAGTAATCTACGGTTATTAGAGTATGGAGTATTAGGCTGGCCGGTTATCTGTACCGATATTTATCCATATCGCACCAACAATCCCCCAGTTATTTATGTGCAAAATCAAGTAGATGAATGGGTGGCGGCAATCCGGCAAATATTGGCCGATAAAGCGGCATTAGCTGATGCCGGTTCAGCATTAAAGGCATGGGTTCTTAAGCATTACATGCTTGAGGATCATCTGGATGAATGGCTTGAGGCGCTGACAAGAAATTAATACCAAATCTATAGGGCCTGTTTGGCCCTTTATTTTTCTAGGTTTACGCTTACCACATTGAAAAAATAAAGATTATTGGCACGAACACTGCTTAGTTGAATTCATACCTGTTCGGAACGCCGGCAGGTTCTGAATAGAATCGCTCAATTAGGGAGAGTGTTATGGCACTAATCGTCAATAGTAATCTGGCATCTTTGAATGCTCAGCGTAACCTGAGCACTTCGCAAAATGATCTGAATACAGCTTTACAACGTTTATCCTCTGGTTTGCGAGTTAACAGCGCCAAAGATGATGCTGCTGGTCTTTTTGTGGCTCAACAACTTACTCGAGATATTCGGGGAACAAACCAAGCTGTTCGTAATGCAGCAGATGGTATTTCATTAGGACAGACTGCTGAGGGTGCGTTAGGCCAGGTAGCCAATAATCTTCAGCGGATTCGTGAAATTGCTATCCAGGCGTCAAACGCCACGGTTGGTGATCGCAGCGGTTTACAAAAAGAAGTAGATCAGTTGACCCAGGAAATTTCGCGTATTGTTCAAACTACAGAATTTAGTGGAACTAAGTTGTTAAGCGGGGCAACCTCTCTGGTCTTCCAGGTTGGAGCCAGTGGTTCAACAAATAACCAAGTGACTCTGGATACGGTTAATATTACCGGTATTGGTGGTTATTCATTAGACCTAACTGCCACCGGAACAATCAATGTTAGTGATGCGTCAAATGCATCTGCAGCATTATCAGGATTGTCAACTGATATTGATACGGTTAACCAGACTCGTGCAACCTACGGTGCTTTGCAGAACAGATTTGAAGCCGTTATATCTAATCTGCAGAATTATGCAGAGAATTTGACTGCTGCACGTAGTCGGATTGAAGATGCCGATTTTGCAGCTGAAACAGCCCGATTGACTCGTGCTCAGATCCTGCAGCAGGCAGGTACATCAATTCTGGCACAGGCAAACAGTTTGCCACAGAGTGCATTAACCTTATTGCAGGGCTAATCATGATGGCTTCAAGGTTCCTGGAAAGACATGCTTTGGACGGATTCCGGTTTATTTGAAAAAAAGATTAAAGAAAAATAATCGCAGGTCGCTAAACATTTCGGAGGCGGTAAATACTGGGTTTTCCACAGTCTGTCCGCCATGTTTAGTGGGGTAAAAATGCCCTTAAAAGCCTAGGAGAATTCTCATGGCGGTTATTGTTAACTCGAATCTGGCATCATTAAATGCTCAGCGTAATCTTGAATCATCACAAAGCAGTCTGAATCAATCACTGCAACGTTTATCATCTGGTCTGCGTATTAATAGCGCGAAAGATGATGCGGCAGGTCTGTTCATCGCTGAACAGCTGACTCGTGATATCCGTGGTACCAACCAAGCGGTTCGTAACGCATCAGATGGTATTTCTCTTGGTCAAACGGCTGAGGGTGCTTTGGGTGAAATTGGTAATAATTTACAACGTATTCGTGAATTAGCTGTGCAATCAGCTAACGCCACGACCGGTAACCGTACTGGTATTCAGGCCGAGGTTAACCAGTTAACTCAAGAAATTTCACGTATCATTCAAACAACTGAGTTTGCTGGTAATGGTCTGTTGAGTGCGGCGACTTCATTGACATTTCAGGTCGGTGCGAGTGGTGCGGCAACAAACCAACTATCTGTATCAACAGTAAGTATGACTGCTATTGCAGGCTACTCTGCTGATTTGGCGGCTACGGGTACAATTGACGTAAGTACTGCGGGCGCAGCTTCTGGTGCATTATCTGCTTTGAGTACTGCATTAGATACAGTTAACCAATCACGTGCTACATATGGTGCGCTGCAGAATCGTTTTGAAGCGGTTATTTCTAACCTGCAAAACTACGCAGAAAACCTGACTGCTGCACGGAGCCGTATCCAAGATGCTGACTTTGCTGCTGAAACAGCTAACCTGACTCGTTCGCAGATTTTGCAACAGGCTGGTGTGTCAATCCTGGCGCAGGCAAATACCCTGCCTCAGACAGCACTTTCATTACTCGGATAAGTTACCGGGAGGCTTTCCCGGCAAATAGCCGGGAAACGCTTACCCGATACTCTTGGAGGATGAAGGAATGACTACAAACGATTTCATAGTTAAAACGGATTCGTTGTCATTACAAACTTCTGGCAATATTCAGCAGGGCAGCAATGTTCCTGCTGAAGTTGTTTCAGGGCTTGCAGCAACACAACGGGTAAATCCATTATCTCAACCTAATTCGCTCTCCCAGCAATTGGAGGCGACTGAAGAACAAATAGCCGCAATTCAGGATCGAGTTGTTGAGCTAAACAGTTATATGCAAAATCTTAATCGTTCTTTGCAATTTTCTATTGACCAGCAAAGTGGCGATACCATCATTAAGGTAATTGATTCAGAAACGGATGAACTGATTCGACAAATCCCAGCTGAGGAATTGCTGGTACTGCGGAGTTCTTTAGAAGAATATCGCGGTATGTTACTGGAAATGACAGTTTGATTGGCGTGTAATTTGCTTAATATTACATACTAATCGGGAGCGTTATCATGGCTACAATACAAGCACCAGGCATTGGTTCTGGCTTAGATGTAAATGACATTGTGACTAAGTTACTGGAGATTGAGCGTCAGCCGATCGACAACTTAACAACGAAAAAGTCATTTGTTAATGCCCAGATAAGTGCTTATGGTTCCTTGAAAAGTAAAGTTGCTGATTTCCAATCAGCAATGGCTAATCTCAATTCACCTGAGAAGTTTCAGGTATATCAAGCCACTAGTGGAAGTGAGTCTATTTTTACCAGTTCAGTTTCCAATGGTGCAGTAGCCGGAAATTACGATATTGAAGTGGTCAGTCTGGCAGAAAGAGACAAAATTGCCACCCAAGCCTATACCGATTCCAACACGGTCGTGGGTGAAGGCACACTGAGTATCAGTATCGGAGCTGAGAATTTTGATCTCACGATTGATAGTAGCAATAACACTTTGGCTGGTATACGTGATGCGATTAATGATGCAGCTGATAACACTGGTGTCTCCGCCACGATTGTTACCGGTGATGATGGTGCACGTTTGGTTCTCTCTTCTGAAGAAACCGGGACGGATAATGCGTTGCGGATAAGTGTTACAGATAGTGATGGTGGCAATACTGATGAAGCCGGTCTATCTGCTTTAGCCTATAATCCAGAGGGCGGCTTAGAATTCCGGGCGGCCATTTCTTCAGCTCAAAATGCCCTCGTTCGTATAGATGGCTTTAATGTCAGTAGTAGCTCCAATACAATTACTGGCGCTATTGACGGCGTTACTATCAATGCTGCTTCTATTGGTTCATCAACGTTAAGCGTGACGCGTGATGATGAGAAAATTCTCGAATCTGTAGAAGCCTTTGCAACAGCCTTTAATGCTTTACGGTCAGAAATTAACAAGCAACGCGATGGCCAACTTGAAGCTGATAGCACCTTGTTGACATTGGAAAGGCAGATATTTGATGTATTAAATGCGGGGTCTTCCATTGAAGGTTCTTCGTTTAGTTATTTGATTGAGGCGGGAGTTTCGATCGATAAAAACGGTGTAATGGGAGTAGATTCTGATCGCATCACTGACATTATGAATACGGACTTTGAATCTTTTACCAATTTATTTGCCTCAGAAAATGGTGGGTTTGCTGCAAAACTGTCAACACTTGCTGATGGCTGGTTAGCCAGCGATGGCTTGATTGATTCGCGTGAAGATGGCCTTAACACTCAGGTTAAAGGAATTGACGAGCAAATTTTACGAATGGAAGATCGGATGATTTCTGTAGAGGCCAGAATCCGAGCTCAATTTACAGCACTTGATACACTGGTTAGCAGCCTTAATAATACGTCGAGCTTTTTAACGCAACAATTAGCTTCATTGAATAATAATAAGTAACACAGAGCGAAATTAGGATGATGCAAAACATGATCAATAAAAAAGCACTGGAAGGATATGGTCGGGGAGCCGTAGAGTCAGAAGTAAACTTTGCCTCACCGTATCGTATTATTCAGATGTTAATGGAAGGGGCGCTATCTAAAATTGCTACCGCCAAAGGCTGTATCGCTCGAAATGATATTGCTGAAAAAAGTCGGCAGATTACCTGGGGCATGAATATTATCCAAGGTTTACGAACCAGCCTTGATGCTCAAAAAGGTGGTGAAGTTGCTGCGAATCTGGATGCCTTGTATGAATATATGGGGCGACGTTTGCTTGAAGCAAATGTTAGCAATGATGTGGCAATTCTGGATGAAGTCAGCAGCCTGTTAATGGAAGTGAAAGCTGGTTGGGATAATATTCCGGCCGATTATCACTAATCATTCATGACACATTCAAGCGATAAACTTAACTTCCTGCATCAAGCGGTGCAACTTACTCAAAATATGCTGGCTATGGCTAAGCAGAAACAATGGAATGAACTGCCAGAAATTGAGAAAAAAAGGCAAATACTGTTGGAGTCGATATTCCCTTTAGATGAGGATTCTCCAGAAATTGAAAGCCAGGCGACAGTGCTGCAAACACTTATCGACACCAACAATGAGCTGATTGCGCATTGCCAGGAAGGAAAGCAATCTCTACAACTCCAAATGCGTAATGCAAAATTCACCCATAAAGCCGTAACTGCTTATCAATCCAATTAGTTAGCGCACTGGTTTCTGAAAAAGTTCCCATTTACAGTGTCATTTTTTTGACAACTAACTGTAAAGTGCTTAACTTGAATTAACTAAATCCCTACAGTAATACCAACAGGTTCGGAAAGAGCTTGCCTTCAGGAGCAGTTATGAATGCGTGTAATATCTTGGTGATAGATATTGACCCACAACGCCGAGAAACACTTTCCACGCTTATTGCGTTCGTAAATTGCCACGCTGTCGTGGTGAATGACATGGAAAACTGGTTTGATAGCGTTAATGATTTGAATGATATCGCTTTAGCACTGGTTGGAGATTGTGGCGGCGTCAGCCCGACAAAACAATTATTGCGTGAGCTTATTAATCATGAAGCAAGGATCCCGGTGTTTACCCTGGATTATCCAGAAGCTTTAATCAGAGAATTTCCCGGCTCCATCGGTAGCTTAAATTACCCCATCAAATACCTTCAGTTAAACAACGCAATACAACAAGCTTCGGTTTACAGGAACCAGGCTGATAATCAAGCTGAGACAGAACCGTTATTTCGTTCGCTGGTGGGCAACAGTACAAAGATGAAACGGGTTCAGAAAATGATACATCAGGTTTCTGATTCAGAAGCCAATGTACTGATCTTAGGGGAATCTGGAACTGGTAAAGAGGTGGTTGCCCGCAACCTGCATTATTTTTCCTCACGTCGAGATAAACCTTTTGTACCGGTAAACTGTGGTGCCATTCCCGGCGAACTGCTTGAAAGCGAATTATTTGGCCATGAAAAGGGTGCGTTCACTGGTGCGATAACGGCTCGCAAAGGTCGTTTTGAAATGGCCGAAGGCGGAACACTGTTTCTTGATGAAATTGGTGATATGCCTCTGCCTATGCAAGTTAAGTTATTAAGAATTTTGCAAGAAAGAACCTTTGAACGCGTAGGCAGTAATAAAACCCAGAAAGCCAATGTCAGAGTGATTGCTGCAACCCATCGTAATCTCGAAACCCATATAGGTGATGGCCGCTTTAGAGAAGACCTGTTTTACCGCTTAAATGTGTTTCCTATTGAAATGCCTGCCTTACGCGAACGGCCTGAAGATATTCCGTTATTGATTCATGAGCTCATACAGCGAATAGAACATGAGAACCGGGGAGCCGTACGCTTCACTCCGACTGCCATCGCCTCATTATGCCGCTATACCTGGCCCGGCAATGTTCGGGAACTGGCAAATGTGGTGGAAAGACTCGTCATTTTATATCCCTATGGCACGGTAGACTTTGATGATCTGCCAGAGAAATACCAGATTGAGGGTGAACCACTACCGGATGTTATTACATCGGCAATTGATTCCCAGCCACACTCTCTCACCGCACTCAAAGTCACCTCAAAAGCGAATGGTAGTGATGCTTCAGCTTCAGTGAATGGTTTTCAGCGATCTGATGATGCGCTGTTCAGCATGGATACTATTCCTGAAGATGGCTTGGATTTAAGAGAACATCTGGCCAATCTGGAATATCTGCTCATTAAACAGGCTCTTGATGAAGCGGCAGGGGTTGTTGCTCACGCTGCCAGCAGATTAAAAATGCGTCGAACAACCCTAGTTGAAAAGATGCGTAAATACGGTATTCAACGGGATATTGAAATTAGCTGAAATAAGCGCCTGAAATTTGACTCCGAAATAAATTTATTTAAATTAACTCATTGAAAAATAAGCGATAAAAAACAGGGCATATATTTTGCAGAACCACTATCGGAAACCCTTTAGTGGAGCAAAATTAGATGAACCTCAAATGGCCTGAATCCTCACCTCACAGTGAAAGTAAAGTTGCGTTAAAGGCAATACAACCTACAAAACGTAATGTGGTTGATATCGCTGAACATCAGCCTTTGTGGACACCACCGGTAACCTCAAAAAAAACCTCCGCTTCGGAGAGCCGCATTGCAGATCGTCTCAGCAGTCTGCTTGCGGTCATTCCTGGTGGTGTCGTGGTCATTGATGGAATGGGAGTCGTTCAGGATTGTAACCAGGTCGCCATTAATTTATTGGGCGAACCGTTGACAGGTCAACGCTGGATTGATGTTATCAAACGCGCGTTCAAGCCCAGAGAAGATGATGGGCATGATGTTTCACTGGCAGATGGTCGACTGGTACATATTTCAACCAGCCCGCTTGATAAAGAGCCTGGCCAGATTATTCTTTTGCAGGAAGTTACCGAAACACGTCAGTTACAACGTAAGGTTGCGCATCTGCAACGATTATCAGCTATGGGTGAAATGGCGGCACGTCTGGCGCATCAAATTCGTACACCTTTATCATCAGCCACTTTATATCTGGCTCCTCTTCTCAAGCCTGAGACTGAACAAACTACCCAGCTAAAATTTGCCCGTCGTTTACATGACAGTCTGAGCCATATGGAACAGCTGGTTCGCAACATGCTGGCATTTTCACGGGGCGATATGAATAGCACTGCGCCGGTAAGTGTAAATGCATTAATTGATGAACTGGTACAGCAATTTGTGGCACAACCAGAAAGTGAATCGCTCAATGTTCAGGTCATTAATCTGGTGAACGATGGTTATATTTATGGCTGTCAGCCAGCCTTGGTCAGTGCTCTGAATAATTTATTGAATAATGCTCGTCAGGCCTGTGGGCAAACAGGAAAAATAACCATTCATGCTGATTATGCTGAAGAAGGTCAACAACAGTTTATTGAAATCAGTATTGAAGATAATGGTGCGGGCATCGCCGAAGCTGATTACGACAAGATATTGCAGCCTTTCTATACCACTCGTTCTTCTGGAACCGGGTTAGGACTCGCCGTGGTGCAGTCTGTTGCCAGAGCCCACAAAGGCATGCTCTGGCTCGATAGCGAGCAGGGAGTAGGCAGCACGTTCTGTCTGCGTTTGCCAGTTTACCGTCCATCTAATACCTCTCAGGAACAAATGCAAGCAGGAGTGAAATCATGAACCAGTCGATGATTATGGTAGTGGAAGATGATGCCAATTTACGTACCGCTTTATGCGACACGCTGGAACTTGCCGGGTATAAAGTGACGTCGACCGATCATGGGCAGAAGGCGTTGGACAAACTGGCTAATGAACCGATTGGCTTATTGCTCAGCGATTTGCAGATGCAACCGATGGATGGTCATACATTATTGAAAAAAGCCCGGGCAATGTTGCCTTCATTACCTGTTGTTCTGATGACGGCTTATGGTTCTGTACAAAGTGCAGTAGAAGCCATGCATGAAGGGGCTTGTGACTATTTAATGAAACCGTTTGAAGCTGATGATTTGTTGCAGCGGGTACAACGTTATGTACGAATACTGCCTGCCAGTGATGATATGGTCGCAGCTGCCAAATCGTCAGTTGATTTACAGGCACTCGCCAGACGTGTTGCTGATACTGACGCCACGGTTTTGATAAATGGTGAAAGTGGCACAGGTAAAGAGGTGCTGGCACGCTTTATTCATCGGCATTCACCCCGCAAGGATGGTCCTTTTATCGCGATTAACTGTGCCGCTATTCCGGAGTCCATGCTTGAAGCCACTCTGTTTGGTTACGAAAAAGGCGCGTTTACCGGTGCAGCTCAAGCCTATGCTGGTAAATTTGAACAGGCAAATCAAGGCACAATTCTGCTGGATGAAATTACCGAGATGGATATTTCATTGCAGGCCAAATTACTGCGGGTATTGCAGGAGCGCGAAGTGGAACGTCTGGGTGGCAGAAAAACGCTTTCACTTGATGTTCGTGTACTGGCGACCACCAACCGCACTTTACGTGATGAAGTCAAAGCCGGCCGTTTCCGCGAGGATCTATTTTACCGATTGAATGTTTTTCCTTTGCAGTTATTGCCTTTGAGAGAAAGACCTCAGGATATCGTACCGCTTGCCGAGCAGTTACTCGAACGTCATTGTAAGCAAGGTGGACGGGTCGCTCCGCATTTCGACAGTGAAGCAAAAAGAAAACTGTCGCAACACAACTGGCCGGGAAATGTTCGGGAACTCGATAATGTTCTGCAACGGGCGTTAATTTTACAAACCGGCTCAATCATTAACGCCGATGATTTGGCATATGAAGCTATGTCGGGAGCTCAGCAAACCACAAATGAACTAAACGCGACACCTGTTACAGAGCAGAGTGAGACTGTTATTCCCGTCGATAATGCAGATGATTTACGTAGTCACGAACAGCGTCATATTCTCGACATACTGGCAAAACATCGCGGTAGCCGCCGGGAGACAGCAAAAGAATTAGGCATCAGTGAACGCACCTTACGCTACAAAATCTCACGTTTTCGTGAACAGGGCATTGCCATTCCTGGAAAATTTGGCAAGAAGTCTGCATAAACAAACTCAGCCCAACAAGCAATACAAAGCGAGAATATAATCATGATAAAAGCTATTGATCCTAACCAGTTACTGACGCAGATGCGGGCCATGCAAACTCAGGCTAATCAGACCATGCCAATGCCAGCTGAGCAGAATTTATCCAGTGGCAGGGTTGATTTTGGTGATCTGATGAAAAATGCTGTGGATAAAGTAAATGAAACTCAACAAACAGCAGGTCAGTTACGAACAGCTTTTGAATTGGGTGATCCCAATGTCAATTTAACCGATGTCATGATTGCCTCCCAAAAATCCAGTGTGGCGTTTGAAGCCACGATCCAGGTCCGCAATAAGCTGATTGAGGCTTATCAGGAAGTCATGAGAATGTCGATTTAATGGCGTTGGTTTAACTGAAGAGCCTGAATATGGAAAATGCACCTGCTACAAAAACTAACACATTTGCTGCCAACACTCCGTTGGCGGTTATGCAAAATAATATTTCCCGCCAACCCATAACCAAGCAGATCATGTTTTTATTGGCGATCGCGGCCAGTATTGCTGTTGGCGGTTACGTGTTTATGTGGTCACAAACACCTTCTTATCAGGTGTTGTTTTCCGGCATGGAAGCTCAGGAATCCTCTGAAGTAGCCAATGTGCTGCAACAGATGCAAATTGATTATAAGTTAGACCCTACTACAGGGGCATTGTTGGTTCCGGCTTCAGAAGTTCAGGGATTACGCTTACGCCTGGCAGCTGAAGGTTTACCGCGCAGTAGTGCACAAGGCATGGAAATCCTCAGTCAGGAACAGGGGTTTGGCACCAGCCAGTTTATCGAACAGGCACGTTATCAGCGTGCAATGGAGCAGGAACTTGCCCGTTCAGTGAGTGAATTGCAGAATGTTCGCAGTGCCCGTGTGCATCTGGCCATTCCCAAGCAATCTGTATTTGTACGTGAACGTAAGCCACCTACTGCTTCAGTTGTGGTCAATCTGTATGCTGGCAGAACATTGGAACGTGGTCATATATCCGCTGTGACACACATGGTGGCAGCCAGTATCCCGAATATGAAAAGCTCGGATGTCACCGTTGTTGATCAGCGTGGTAATTTATTGAGTCAGCCAGAACGTGACAGCAGTATGGCGTTAAGTGATACGCAGCTGGAATTTACCCAAAAACTTGAACAGTTATATATCAGCCGTATTGAAGATATTCTGACACCCATTGTAGGTATGAATGGCGTGCGTGCCCAAGTGGTGGCAGATGTTGACTTTACTGTCACAGAACAAACTCAGGAAAGCTATAATCCGGATCTGGCCGCATTACGTAGCGAGCAACTTGCTGAAGAAGAGCGCGTTGGGGGATTTGGACCTATGGGAGTGCCGGGGGCATTGGCTAATCAACCTCCTGGTGGTGGTGTCGCACCGGAACAAGCTGCTCAGGAAAACGCTGGAGAAGATGGAGAAACGACTACTGAGACGGTTACACCTGGCTCAAGTTCACGTCGCACCACCCGTAATTTTGAATTGGATCGCACCATCAGTCATAGCCGTCTGGCGCCTGGCGACATTCGTAAGCTGAGCGTTGCTGTATTGGTCGATGAACCGACCACCACCGACGCTGAAGGTAATGTTGTCACCACACCAATGAGCGACGCACAAATGGCGCGTATTAACACGCTTGTCATGGACGCAATTGGTTTCAATATGGCCCGAGGCGACAGCTTAAATGTTGTCAGCGCACCATTTGTAACTCCGATTGAGGCCGAGCCACTTCCAGGTATCCCACTGTGGGAACAACCATGGGTTTGGGACGTGGGTAAACAAGTCTTGGGTGCATTGGTCGTGTTATTCTTGATATTTGGTCTGATACGTCCAGCTTTCAGAGATTTGAATAAATCTCCTAGTAAACAGTTAGCCAACCAGAATGGTGAAAATACCGATGAAATGTCAGCAGAGCAAGCATTGGCAGCAAGTAGTAAAAATGGTGAGGATATTGCTAAACTGACGACTGGTTCTGAGCGTGTTGAACAGCATTTAACTAATATTCGCAGTTTAGTACAGCAGGACCCTGCGCTGGTCGCGCAGGTCGTAAAAAACTGGGCAGCGAGTGATGCATAATGGCCGAACAACCCCGTAAATTAACCGGTACCGAAAAAGCTGCAGTTTTTCTTCGCTCTATAGGCGAGGAGGATGCTGCGCAGGTGCTTAAGCATATGGGACCGAAAGAAGTTCAGAAAATCGGTCAAGCCATGGCTACTTTGAATAATGTAACGCGTGGCGAGGTGGAGACTGTTTTAGGCAGTTTTGTCACTACGGTAGAACAAGAAACCGGTCTGGGCATAGGTTCACATGACTATGTGCGAAAAATGCTGGTCGGTGCCCTGGGTGAAGAACGTGCCGGAGGTTTGCTAGACCGGATTCTTTCCGGGGGTAATACCAATGGTCTGGAACAGCTAAAATGGATGGATGCGCGTGCCATCTATGAAGTGATTCGTCTGGAACATCCCCAAATAGTAGCGATAGTCTGTTCATTTCTCGATCCCGATCAGGCTGCTCAGGTACTTGGAATGTTTCCGGAACGTGATCAGGCCGCGATTTTACTACGGGTGGCTACATTGGATGGGGTGCAGCCAGCAGCGTTGAATGAGCTGAATGAAATCCTGGAAAAACAATTCAGTGGTAACGCTGGCGGACAAACTGCCACCGTTGGCGGGCCGAAAACAGCTGCTGATATTCTTAACTTTGTTGAGGGTAGTCGTGAAGCAGCCATTATGGAAAAAATCAAAGAATCTGAACCAGATCTCGGTCAGAACATCGAGGATTTGATGTTTGTGTTTGATAATCTGATTGATGTAGACGATCGTGGCATGCAAACATTGATGCGTGAAATTCAAACCGATCAGCTTCAGCTTGCACTCAAAGGCGCTGATGATAATCTCAAAGAGAAGTTTCTTAAAAATATGTCCCAACGTGCAGCAGAAATGCTGCGTGATGATCTTGAAGCGATGGGACCGGTGCGTATCAGTGATGTTGAAGCCGCGCAAAAATCCATTTTGTCTACCGCACGGATGTTGTCCGATAAAGGTGATATTGCATTAGGTAGCGGTGGTGGTGATGACTTCATCTGATGATCTTTATACCACCCAACATGCCAACGTTTTATCCGCCGAAGAACTCGCCAATGCCTATGAGCGATGGGAAGTTCCTCGGGTGGTATCAGTGTCGGATGTTGAAGCCGAAAATACCAATCCATTAACCGTTGAAGCGTTAGAAGCTGTTCAGCAGGCAGCTCAGGAAGAGGGGTTTAAGCTAGGTTATGATGAAGGTTTCCAGCAAGGTCATGAAGCAGGATTGAAAGCCGGAGAAACCGATATTCTGCAACAGGCTCAACAATGGAAAGCCTTAATTGACAGTCTGAATAATCCGCTTAAGAGCGTTGATTCAATTGTTGAACAGGATTTACTGTCGATGATCAGTCTGCTGGTGCGGCAAATGGTTTATCACGAACTTCAGCAAAAACCTGAAATGGTTTTGACCGCTGTTCGCGAAGCACTTGCCGTATTACCCGTCAGTGATCGCCAGCTAAAAGTTTATCTTAACCCTGAAGATATGGAGCTGGTGAAAAACGGCTTGAAACTGGATGAAGATACCGGCTGGCAATGGTACGAGGATCCTCTGGTAAGCCGTGGTGGAGCCAAGTTGGTGACAGCAGACACCACCATAGATGCCACCGTTGAAACCCGACTCAATAATTTGATTTCACGGTTATTAAGTCAAGAAAACCATCATGAACCCAGCTGAATTGCCAAACCAATCAACATCTTTGCATGATAGGTTGCAGCATCAGCTAGAGCGACTCACAGCCGATCATGAAACACCGATTACCGTGGAGGGACGATTGACCCGAATGGTCGGTCTGACGCTGGAGGCCGTTGGATTTCAGGCTTCTATTGGCAGTCGTTGTGAAATTCATGCTCCAGGCAGAGAGCCTGTCGAAGCGGAAGTGGTGGGGTTTCATGATGAAACACTGTATTTAATGCCTACCGGCAATATCCGTGGTTTGGTTCCGAATGCCCGGGTCAGACCGATCCGTAGTGATTCTCAGGTACCCGTTGGTAACGCTTTACTCGGCAGAATTGTCGACGGTGCGGGAAAACCGCTTGATGGACGTGGGCCGCTGAACGTAAACGATAAAGTCCCTCTACATGGTAAAACCGTTAATCCACTCTCCCGTGCACCGGTCAGACAACATCTGGATGTAGGCGTCCGAGCAATAAATACGTTAATGACGGTTGGACGTGGTCAGAGAATGGGGTTGTTTGCCGGGAGTGGCGTCGGCAAAAGTGTATTGCTGGGTATGATGACGCGTTTTACTGAAGCTGATGTCATCGTGGTGGGATTGATCGGTGAACGGGGCCGTGAAGTTAAAGAATTTATTGAAGATATTCTGGGTGAAGAAGGCTTAAAGCGTGCCGTGGTTGTTGCATCTCCAGCCGATCACTCACCCTTGATGCGGTTGCATGGCGCCATGCTGGCAACCAGTATTGCAGAATATTTTCGCGATCAGGGCAAGCAGGTATTGTTATTAATGGATTCACTGACACGGTTTGCCCAGGCGCAACGTGAAATTGCTCTGGCAGTTGGTGAACCGCCAGCCACTAAGGGTTATCCTCCGTCAGTTTTTTCGTTATTGCCGCAACTTGTTGAACGTGCTGGCAGTGGTGAAGTCGGTGGTGGAGCAATAACCGCAATTTATACAGTGCTTACAGAAGGTGATGATCAGCAGGATCCAGTGGCTGATGCAGCTCGTGCCATACTTGATGGACACATCGTTTTATCCAGACAATTAGCTGAAGCCGGGCATTATCCGGCGATTGATGTTGAAGCGTCGATCAGTCGTGTCATGCCGCAGGTTGTCGATGCCAAACAACTGCAGCTGGCCCAGCAATTCAAGCGAATCTATTCCACTTACCGGCAGAATCAGGATTTAATTACTATTGGTGCCTATCAGGCAGGAAGCGATCAGCAAATTGATGAAGCCATTAATCGTTTTCCGGCACTGTCGGCAATGTTGAAACAGGACATGCATGTGGCGCATGATTGGAATAGTAGCCTGCAGTCATTACAAAAACTGGCTTTTGGCCAGATGAGCAATTCACAGCAATTAAATGGACAATTGATGACAGCGGAGCAACGTAAATTCTAATTTTGGATAACACGATGGATTCGGGTGTTAAAGCAGTATGACGCGGGCAAGCAAACTGATACCAGTGATTGAAATGGCCGGTCGCGAGACCGATAAAGCTATGCAAAGCCTGGTTCAGGCCAACAACGTGCTTGAGCAGGAAAAACATCAGCTTAATGATTTACTGCGTTATCGCGAAGAGTACCTGCAACAATTCCGACAAGGCGACGCTTTACAGATGAGTGCTCGCAAAGCAATTGATTTAAGATCGTTTCTTGCACAATTAGATAATGCTATTCGAATGCAACAACGCCACGTCGAACAGTGTTTTATGCAGACACAAAAACAACGACAGCTATGGCTGGAAGCCAAAAATAAACAACGATCTATTGAATCCCTCAAAGAACGCTATCAAAAAGAAGACGAGCAACGTCAGCTTAAACTGGAGCAGCGACTGGCAGATGAACATACCGCTATGCTCTGGGCACGCAAACATAAATAAACCCTGGCATAGTCTCTGCTTAGATTTGTTATATGGTAATTTGCATACGACATTGGTTGTATAAACTCACAAGCGGACATTTTTGTCTGATCCTTATTGTATTGCGGCAAAAAATGTAATTAAAAAAGCTATAAATATGACGAATACAACAGAAAACCTTGATTGTGGAGAACAGTTAACCATCACTCAACTGGAGTCATGGTATGTGCAATGTTTAAAAATTCTGCTGGCAGGAAATAATGTATTTATTGATGTTAGCCGTTTGCAACGTATTGATACCGCGGCGTTACAATTACTCTATCAATTTCAACAACAGGCAGAGAAATATGATATTCAGGTGCACTGGTCTGTGATGAGTGATAGCTTTCAGGATGCCGTAAGTCTTTCCGGTCTATCTTTTAAAATGACCGATCAGCCATCAGTTGCCGATAATGATTCAATGGAGAATAACTAACATGGCCCGGATTCTAGTCGTCGATGATTCACCTTCGCTCAGACAGATGTTACAGATTATTTTGCAGAATTCAGGCCATGATGTGATGTGCGCAGAAGATGGTAAACAGGGCATTGACATGGCGACTGAGCAACAATTTGAAATGGTATTAAGTGACTTTAATATGCCTCAACTGACTGGGCCTGAATTCATAACGATGCTTCGCTTGTTACCGCAATACCGCTTTACCCCAGTACTGTTGTTAACAACGGAAACAGATGAAGACAAAAAAAATCTTGGCCGTGTTTCAGGTGCCAGTGGATGGTTAACAAAACCGTTTGATCCTGAACAGTTGATTGATACTGTCAACTCACTGCTTAATTAATTTTCGATTGCCATGCATCCGCTTTTATCCTCTGCAACAGCTGCTTTTCATGAGGAAGCTCTGGAAACTTTAAATCAAATAGAGGATTGGCTATTAACATCATTGGATAGTTCCAGTAAGGGAGATGCTCATAGGCAAGATACTCTCAGGCTGTTGCACTCCCTCAAGGGGACTGCCGCCAGTTTCGAAAATGAAGCTATAGCAAAGGTTTGTCATGCAATAGAAAATATTCTGACGGAAAACCGCCAACTTAGCAGCCATGACAGGGACGGCCTACTGGTGGCAATTGATTTTTGCCGGCAATGCTTAAGTGGATCTGAATCAGATCCAGCATTACAAGATGAAAAACTGGCAAATTGCCTTGCTGGGATGAATCGTCGGGATAAGCAAAATCAGAATAATCGTAAACCACCGATTGTGTCGGAAATGAATGGTTCTGTCTGGCAAATTGATTTTGTACCGTATCCGCAGTTTTTTGAAAACGGCCATGATCCATTACGAATTATCAAATCATTACGCCAGTTTGGTCCGGTAAAAGTTTCCGTCTTCACTGATAAATTACCCGATTTTGCAGATTTTGACCTGTATAAATGTTACCTGCGCTGGCAGATAACACTTACTGCGGAAGTAAGCTACCAAAAAATTATCTCGCTGTTTGACTGGGTAAAACATGTTTGTGATGTCACGGTAGAAGTATTGGCTTTACCGCAGTCCAAAAGAGTTAATGAGCCAAATCGCTACAAAATGAGCGAGGCCAATCTGCAAGCATTATTAACCGTTTCACATACATTACAGACCCAGCTAAAGCAGACGTTTGCACTGACCAACCAGTTAAATCAAACGGATAAAATTCGATTGACCCGCCGTAATCAGGCGATGAAACATCAACAACAATTATTGCAACAGCAACTGTTACATATTTCGATGCGTCCATTGGCCGATGCTTTTGCAAGATTACCCCGCATGGCGTTTGATCTGGCGAATAAAACCGATAAACCGATCCAGTTGAATATGGATATCGCGCCTATTGAAGTGGATAGTATGATTGTCAATTCGTTGATGGATCCATTAACCCATCTTTTGCGAAATACCCTCGCCCATGGAATCGAACCCATCGAGCTTCGCCAACAGTCCGGCAAACCTGTAAAAGGCCAGATCCACATTATTGCTGAACAAGTTGATGAGCAATTGATCATTCGATTCAGTGACGACGGATCTGGTTTATCTGAAGAAAAAATTCTGGCCAAAGCAAAACAGCTAGGGGTCAATTTGCAGGGGAGTAAGCTCGATCAACAACGACTCAGTGACTGGGTATTTCGACCAGGCTTTTCCACCGCAGTAACAGCAGATGCTATCTCCGGAAGAGGTATCGGATTGGATGTTGTGAAGCAACATATTACCGATATGGGAGGGCGGATTGAGTTGATTTCGAGCAACAGCAGGGGATGCTGTTTTACCCTTTATATACCTGTACATCAGGCTTTAATGGATGTACAACTCATTGATGTTGATCAACAAACGCTGGCATTGCCATTAATAAATGTGCTGGATAGTTATGCTGCTGATAGCAGCAGGTTAGTCTGGCATCGAGGCAAAAAGTGGTTTATCACAGATGATAACCGGCAAGTACCATTGATTGATATTCGCCAATTCCTGCAGTTGCCTGTGCGAGAAACAGACGAGCAGTCCGGTTTTATCGTTTTAGTCAATACTGAAAACAGTGTTTTTGCAATGGCGGTAGACAGTTTGGCTGAACAGGCCCAACTGCTGGTTAAGTCCTTACTTCCTCATTATCGACATGTAAACGGGGTCAAGGGGGTGGCAATACTGAATGAGGGAAATATTGCTTTACTGATCGATCCTGGCAAACTGCTGATGTCACTTACTATTTCCGGTGAGCAATGAAATCGGCTGCTAACCTGACATTGGAAAATGATCTTTATCAGCTGATCGTTATCAATGACCAGCAATATGCGCTTCCAGTCCACTGCATTACGACTGTCCTGGCGTTGGAAAATATATTACGACTGCCTGGCACGGCCTCATGGTTATCTGGCGTTGTACATGTTCGCAATGCGATTGTGCCGGTCATTAATATAAATAAGTTGATTGAAGTTGACGATCCTGCGCATCAGTCAAACTGTCCATTACTGGTTTTGTTACACCACCCTCTGGACTCTCAACGATTACTCGGACTTAGTGTTACCGACCTGACGATTCTTATGTACCCATCAGAGCTTGCTGAAATGGCTTCAAGCTCATCCACACATCAGTGCCTGATAAATAGTGTGAAGGATGATTCACAACAGATTCATTTACTTGATATAGCTAATCTATTTGAGCAATTGCTACAGGGACAGAATTAAACCATGGTTGGGCTAGGGACAAAACGAATTATTGCTGTTATGAATCAGACCCATGATGTCGGTAAAACTACCATCACCGCAAATATGGGTGTGATTTTGGCAGAAATGGGTTATCGGGTACTGATGCTGGATTTGGATCCACAGTCTGATCTAACCCGACAATTTGGGGTATCTGAAACGCAAATCGGGATGGATGCTTTACTCTCTTTTAAAGACGATGCCCGTGATTTAATACTACCACTAAGCGAACAACTGTCTTTAATCGCGTCGGGTCCTGAGCTGCATTTGTTCGAACAGCAAACACCATCAATAAAACTTGGTGTTAAACTGAAGCAACTACTTACTTCGACAATACAATCAGATGCGGATATCATTCTGATTGATTGTGCAGCAATCTCAGGATTATTAGGCACCAATGCTGTTTTGGCTGCGAGTGATATGCTGATTCCAGTATCTGCGGAGCATGGTGCATTGCGCGGTATGATAAAAATGCTACCAGTATTGCAACGGGTGTCAAAATTGAGATCTGATTCAATAAGGTTATGGTTATGTTTAAATAGATTGCCGGACGGTACTGATTTTGCCTACCAGTTTGGTGATTTATTGACACAGTATTTTCCGAAACGAGTGCTAAAAACGGTGATATACGATAACGCGTCTGCGAATCCAGCTGATTATCAGTCTCTGGCAAACGATTTGCTATTGGGAAGAGCAGACTGATGGCTGAGAATGCTCTACAACATCATCCTATTAGTGGACTGGCAGGGCTGGATGAGCAAGATATAACCCTGGTCGAGCATAATTTTGCTGCGTTAATGAGTTTTAGTGATGCATTAGCGGAGCGCTTTTATCAGCGATTATTTGCTGAATACCCGGCGATAATGCCGTTGTTCAAATCAGTCACGATTGAAGGGCAACATAAGAAATTACTCGCATCGATGGTTTTGTTGATCCAGCATTTACGTGACACGGAAATGATCGAAGATTATCTTCAGGGGTTGGGGGTGCGACATCAGCAATATGGTGTCAAACAATCCCACTATGAGATGTTCATCGAAAACTGGTTATCCGTGGTTGCCGAATTTTCTGAGCAAGAATGGGATGACACGTTACAGCAAGCCTGGAGAAACGTTCTGGAGTATGTGGCTGAGCTGATGCAGACTCCTGCCAGTCAGGTAGCCGAGCCGGTCACGGTTTATCAAACAGCCCAAGCTCCGTTAGCAGAATATGTGCTTACCTCGTTAGCCGTCGAGCAAACTGCCACGCCAATGATTATTATCGATTTAAATCTGGTGGTAAGTTACCTCAATGTAGCGGCAGAAACCCTGCTAAAACAATATCAAGACAGTCTCAAAAAAATGTTTCCAGATCTTAATGTTGAGAGGCTTAAAGGTGTTTCGTTACAACATTTCGCTGAAGCAGTTCCCTTCCCAATTGAGTGGCTAAGTGATTTCGATCAGCTGCCTAAAAGTATTGATTTACGCAATGACTTTTTGGATGTGCGATTAACGATTTCGGTTCTTTACAAAAATGATAAGCCCGAGGGGTTTCTGCTCGAATGTTATCCTCATAGTGCGACTGATTCAGGTCTATCGCTCTCTTCAACGCCGAACGATACCGCTTCGTTAGCACAAAATATTCTACCGGCACTGGAAAAAACGCTTTACCAAGTTCAACTGCAAAACAGTCATTTAACTGCCATGTTGCAGGAAATAGATGACGCTGTGTTTGAAACCAGCCTGCTGGCGTTAAATTGTACTGTTGAAGCGGCAAAGCTGGGTGATGATGCGCGTCAGCTTCGTGACTTTTCAATGGAAATTAGAGTGCTGAACCAACAATTGAGTCAATTGCTTCAACCTTTGAAAATTCAGTCTGGTCAGCAGCAGCAACAGCTGAATAAAAGCATTGAGCTTTCACAGCAACTGGAAAAAGATCTTACGCATAATCATATCGGTTGGGAAAATCGCAGCCGCCATTCCATAGAGCAAATCAACCAGCAGTTGTCTGAGCAAACCAATGCATTAACGCAGTTGATTAAAGTAATCACTAAAAATACCGAACTATGAAATATAGAATCTGGCACAGCCATTGCTATTCATTACTTATAACAGTGCTATACGGCTACTAACCAGAGTTTAAGGAAATGAAATGACGCAACAGCTGACCCTCTCCTCGCTGAATGTTGCCCCGAACAAAACAGACAAAGCCATAACTTCTGCTGCCAACAGTAAAGATAATGAGGCCTTTGCGTCGGAACTGGATCGTCGGCTAAATGAACCTCAACGATCAGATAAAGATAAACCGGCCAGGAATGACCTTAAAACAGATAATAAACAGACTGAAACAACTACTAAAGCGGAAAAACCGGATACAAAAGACGGCAAAGAATTGCCGCCTGAAAAAGAAGAAAAGGTAGAAAAGGCGGAAACAACAGCTGACAGTTCAGAACAGGAATCCGAAAAAGCACCGACTAAAGAAATCATTGTCGATACTGACGGCAAAACTGATAAGAGTGAAAGTGAGAATAAAAGTGATCCTTTAATGATTGTGGCTGTTGCACCCGTAACGGATAAGAAAACGGAAAAGCAGCGACTCGACACAACGCCATTCATAAATACTCCACAGTCCGGTGATAAAGATATGAAAAAATCTGTGCTTGAGATGCAGAGCAAATCGAATAATGCAGATTTTTCAGCAACTTCAATCCGTGCAGATATACTTCAGGCAATTCAGAAGCAAAATGTGGAAGGTGATGCGGTTACCACGGAAAAGGTTAAGTTAATGATGCAAACGGCAGGAAAAACGCCGGAACAGTTGATGACAGCCAGTGCCGAAACAATTTCCGCGATGCGGCAACTCGATCCTCAGGCGGAGAGAAGTTCAGCCAGCAAACTCAGTAGTCCTTTGGCATTTTCCACCATACCGGGTATGACCACATCAGTGGCTGGTACGCCGAGTGTTGCTAATCCCGCTTTATCGCTGGATATACAACCTCAGCTTAACAGTTCAGCTTGGGGCAAAGTGATGAGTAGCCGAGTGGTTTGGATGGCGCGTGAGGGGGTTCAACAAGCAGAGTTAAGGCTGAATCCTGCTAATCTCGGTCCTGTAGAGGTCAGATTGAGCATGCAAAATGATCAGACCAATGTTACTTTTATTGCTTCAAATGCAGCAGCCCGGGATGCTTTGGAGCAGGCTCTGCCGAGATTACGTGAGAGTTTCAACGAAAGCGGATTGGCATTAAATAATGCTGAAGTAAGCCATCAGGATCAGCCTTCACAGGGTTCTGAACAGGATGAGCAGTTACATGATGGCAATAATATAGCTCAAGTTATTATTGAAACGGACGATATTGACAATGAAGCAACACAGTTATCAGTTGATTCACCAGATAATAGTGTCGGTGTGAGTGTGTTTGCATGATAATTACAATAATTATAAACATAGAAGGGAGAATGCGGCGTGTTTAAGTTAGAGAATTATTCGCTGAGAAAACGCATGTACATTGTTGCCGGTTTTGGCATTATCGGTTTGCTGCTGCTGGCCGGGTTAATGTTCTACATGGAACTGAACGCGGTTACCTCGAAGCAACAGCTTAAAGTGGTGGGAGGATTTGTTGTTATCGGTAGTGCACTGATCATGTTCATGGCACATGTCATTGGACGTTTTGGTGACAAGCGCGCAACCACATTGGTCAATGGCATTCAGAATATTAAGAAAGGCGACCTCACGCAAAAAATTGCCATTTCCGGTAGAAGCGATTTCAGCTGGATGGCTTTTGAACTCGACAGTGCTCGCAAAAATGTTGCCAATCTGGTGCACACTTTGATTGGTGGTGTCAGCCAGCTGAATACCGCGACCCAAAACATGACTGTCATCAGTAAAGAAACGGTGACGGGAGTATTAAAACAGCAGGAAGAGACTGATCAAGTCGCGACAGCGATGAATGAAATGACCGCTTCTGTTCAGGAAGTAGCCCGAACTGCAACCAATGCTGCTGAGGCGGCACGAAATGCCGATAATGAAGCGAAAGCCGGCAAACAGGTAGTACTGGAGACAATGCAGTCTATTGATACTCTGGCCAGCGAAGTTGAAAAAGCGGCTGAGACCTTAAGTGAACTCGAAGCGGATATCGGCAATATCGGTGCAATCGTTGATGTCATACGCGGCATTACTGAGCAAACCAATCTTTTGGCATTGAATGCTGCTATTGAAGCCGCTCGTGCAGGTGAGCATGGACGTGGTTTTGCGGTTGTTGCCGATGAAGTTCGCACGCTTGCTGCCAGAACACAGTCATCCACTCACGAAATTGAAGAAATGGTAGAGCGTTTGCAGCAAGGTGCCCGTGCTGCCGTGAAAGTCATGAATGAAAGCCGGGAAAGTGCCAAGACCAGTGTCGAAAAAGCTGCAAGTGCAGGTTCCGCGCTCGATACGATTACGGCAATGATTTCGACCATGGATGAGATGAGTACGCAGATTTCAAATGCGGCCAATGAACAAAGTTCAGTTGCTGAAGATATCAATCGTGGTATTGTTAATATCAGTCAGATTGCTGATCATACTGCAGATGGTGCACGTGCCACTTCGGAAGCAGTGGATACACTTAGTAGCCTGTCATCTCAATTGCAGGACGCGTCAGCCAAATTTAAAGTTTAGTTTTAAATATTGGCTTTTGCAAAAAAACCACTTTTTGTGGGTTTTTTGCAAAATAAAACAGAATTACTGGCATTAGCCTAGATCATTTTCAATCTCAATCAGTTTTTGCATGGGGTCGGCTGCAGCGGTAATCGGTCGGCCTATTACCAGATAATGGCTGCCAGCCTGAATAGCCTGTGCTGGCGTCATAATACGATGTTGATCACCTTTTGCACTGCCTGCCGGACGAATGCCTGGGGTTACTAATTGAAACTGGTTGCCCAGTTCTGCTTTTAACATAGCCGTTTCATGTGCCGAGCAAACCACACCATCCAAGCCGTTATCTGCTGCCATCACAGCAAGCCGAAGAACCGTTTCGGGAATCGTGCCCTGTAAACCAATAGCGTCAAATGTTTGCTGATCCATACTGGTGAGCAGTGTCACACCAATCAGTAAAGGAGCATCATGATGGCTGCCGATAGCTTCACGTGCTGCAGATATCATTGCCGGTCCACCCAAAGTGTGAACGTTCATCATCCAGACGCCTAAATCAGCAGCGGCCGCACAAGCTTTAGCAACCGTATTAGGGATATCGTGATATTTTAAATCCAGAAATATATCAAAGTCTTTTTGCTGTAGCATTTTGACGATTTCCGGTCCGCTGCGAGTAAATAACTCCTTACCGATTTTGAGGCGGCAACGTGAGGGATCTAATTGATCGGCCATGTTAAGCGCGGCATTCGCATCGGGGTAATCCAACGCCACAATAATTTTTGATTGACTCATAACTGCTTTCCACTAAAAATTGTATGAAGATCCTACCTTAACTGGCAGGGGATTGCGTTTGAATTCACTGAAACCTTATCGATAATGCTATCCTGTGCGCCAATTTTTGATGAGTTAACACAATGAAATTTGCGACATCAGCACAGGATGGATTGGCTCGCCGCGGCCAACTGAGTTTTGACCGAGGCACCATTGAAACCCCGGCTTTTATGCCGGTTGGGACTTACGGTTCGGTTAAAGCGATGACGCCAGAAGAGGTCAAAGCCACTGGAGCGGAGATCATTCTGGGCAATACCTTTCATCTGATGTTGCGGCCCGGCACCGATATCATCCAGCGACACGGCGATCTACATGACTTTATGCGCTGGGATAAACCTATCCTGACCGACTCCGGTGGTTTTCAGGTCTTCAGTCTTGGCGAGCTGCGTAAAATAACAGAGCAGGGTGTACATTTTCGCTCGCCAGTCAGTGGTGACAAAGTCTTTATGGGACCTGAGGAATCCATGGCTGTGCAACGCGCCTTAGGCAGTGACATAGTAATGATCTTTGATGAATGCACACCGTATCCTGCTGATGAAAAAACTGCGGCCATTTCGATGCGCTTATCATTACGTTGGGCGGCGCGCAGTAAAGCAGCACATGGAAATAATCCATCAGCATTATTCGGGATCGTGCAGGGTGGAATGCATGAAGCTTTGCGTGATGAATCTCTGGCAGGACTGACTGAGATCGGTTTTGATGGTTATGCCATCGGTGGTTTGTCAGTGGGGGAACCAAAAGAAGACATGCTGCGAATTCTCAACCACCTCAGCGAGAAAATGCCAACGGATAAGCCGCGCTATTTGATGGGTGTCGGTCGACCCGAAGATCTGGTTGAAGCCGTCTGTCTTGGTGTGGATATGTTTGACTGCGTGATGCCCACGCGAAATGCCCGAAATGGTCATCTATTTGTGCATGAGGGTGTCATTAAAATTCGTAACAGTCGTCATAAAACGGACATAGGACCTTTGGATCCTTACTGTGATTGTTATACCTGTAAAAATTACAGTCGAGCCTATTTGCATCATCTGGATCGTACCGGTGAGATGCTTGGTCCACGACTGAACACCATTCATAATCTGCATTATTATCAGCGGTTGATGCAACAGCTGAGAGACGCTATCGCAGCGGGAAATCTTCAGCAGTTTCGTCAATCGTTTTACGCAATGCGTCAGGATCGTGCAGATTAGGTTAATTGGCTATCAGCCGGCCGTTGGCTGTGGCATAATCACTGTCTTTTATTTGCCAGTTTAGAGGAAATATGATGGATTTTCTGATTTCACCTGCTTTTGCTGAAACGGCAGCATCAACGGGTTCGCCGGGTTTGCTTGATTTTGCCTTTCCAATCATCTTATTAGTGCTTTTTTATGTAATGTTGATTCGTCCACAGCAAAAACGCGCTAAAGCACACCGTACCATGCAACAATCACTGGCTAAGGGTGATGAAGTTGTAACGGATGGCGGCCTGATGGGCAAAATTAATGATATTAACGACAATGCGATTAACCTGCAGATTGCCGAAACTGTCGAAGTTAAAGTACGTCGTGAATCAATCAATTCAGTGCTCCCTAAAGGCACATTGAAAAAATTGTAAATATGAAAAGGCTGCCGGTGTGCAGCCTTTTTGCTATCTGGACTTCAAGATGAACCGATACCCCCTCTGGAAAAATCTACTGGTTGTCGCTGTAATTGTCACGGCCATTATCTATGCCATGCCAAACCTGTTTGGTGATGATCCTGCCGTACAGGTTTCTGCCGGAAGACTGAACAGCGTTGATTTACAGTTGGTTAATGAAATTGAATCAACACTGAAACAGGCTGAAATTCCCTACAAAGGGGTAGTGCTTGAAGAAAACCGTTTATTGATTCGCTTCAGTGAAGCCGATGAACAGCTCGAGGCACGTGAACTTATTCAGCAAAATCTGAGCTCTGAAGATTATATCGTTGCGTTGAATCTCGCGCCTAATACTCCGGCTTGGTTACGGTCTCTTGGGGCAGAACCAATGAATCTTGGTCTGGATCTACGTGGTGGTGTGCATTTCCTGATGGAAGTGGACATGAATGCGGTGTTGAAGCAAACACTCGAAAGTTATGCCAGCGATATTCGTATTTTATTGCGGGATAAAACGATTCGCTATACCCAGGTCAATGTAGAAAATGGTGTTTTGGCCTTTGGTTTTCGAGAAACAGCAGATCGGGACGCGGCAATTATAGAAATCGGTCGCGAATACAATGAGCTTGAAGTGGTAATTGATGAAAACGCAGAACGTCCATCAATAGCTATTAATTTGAACGAAGCTACTGTTCGTGAAACGCAGAATCTGGCTTTACAGCAAAACATCACGACATTGCGAAACCGTATTAATGAACTTGGAGTTGCTGAACCTACCGTTCAGCAGCAGGGGCAAGATCGCATTGTGGTTCAATTGCCGGGTGTTCAGGATACCGCTCAAGCCAAAAAAATCCTTGGTACCACAGCTACGTTGGAATTTCGCTTAGTCGATTTTGAAAGTGATGTTCAGGATGCGGTCAACGGACGAGTCCCTGCTAATTCTGAATTATATTATCACCGTGATGGCAGACCTTATCTATTGAATAAGCGGGTGATGTTGACCGGTGAGCATGTTATCAACGCAGCCTCAACGATAGATGGTCAGACTGGTTCGCCAGCCGTATCGGTGACGTTGGATGGCAAAGGTGCCCGTATTTTCAGCAATATTACCCGTGACAATATCGGTAACCCGATGTCAGTGGTGTTCATTGAGTCTAAAACAGAAACACAGACAATTGATGGTGAAGAAGTTACTGTTCGCCGTCAGCTGCCGGAAATTATCAGTGTCGCGACAATCCGTGATCAACTCGGTAAAAAATTCCAGATAACTGGTTTGGATAGTACTACGGAAGCACGCGATCTGGCTTTATTACTTCGAGCTGGTGCATTGGCGGCGCCAATCGATATTGTTGAAGAGCGTACTGTCGGGCCGAGTTTAGGACAGGAAAATATTGATCAGGGTTTTGCCTCCGTAATGATTGGCTTTGCTCTGGTTCTGGTGTTCATGATTATCTGGTATCGCTTATTTGGCGCGGTGGCTAATCTGGCTTTAGCAGCCAATCTGGTGTTAATTGTGGCGTTGTTATCAATGTTACAGGCCACACTCACCATGCCGGGTATTGCCGGTATTGTGTTGACTGTTGGTATGGCAGTTGATGCCAATGTGCTTATTTTTGAACGCATTCGGGAAGAGTTAAAACTGGGCAACAGTCCACGCGCCAGCATTGATGCCGGTTATGCAAAAGCATTTTCAACCATTGCTGACGCAAACATTACAACATTGATCGCGGCGATAGTGTTGTTTGGCTTTGGTACCGGAACGATTAAGGGGTTTGCTATCACGCTGACGTTAGGCATATTAACCTCAATGTTTACTGCGATTGTGGGCACTCGTATGGTGATTAACCTTGTTTATGGTCGTAAGCAACGACCAAAATTGTCCATCTAATTAAGGCTCGTATCACATGCATTTATTAAGCAAAGAAACAAACATTAATTTTGTTGGGATCCGAAAAATTGCATTAGCATTTTCGGCATTATTATTATTGATTTCCGCGTATTCAATTGTGACCAATAGTTTGAATTTTGGAATTGATTTTACCGGCGGCACGATGATTGAAGTGGGATATCCTCAGGCAGTCGATCTGGAGGAAGTCCGCACAATACTTGAACAAGGCGGTTACGAGGATGCCTTAGTTCAGAATTTTGGTTCTTTAACGGATGTACTGATACGTTTGCCCGTTATTGAAAGTGAAAATATGGCTGAAATAAGTAATCAGGTTGTAGCTTTATTGCAAGCAGAACAAACCGATGCTGTTGAGGTCAGAAGAGTCGAGTTTGTTGGTCCTCAGGTGGGGGAAGAACTTGCCGAAGATGGCGGTCTGGCGATGGTTTATGCGCTGATTGGTATTCTTATTTATGTAGCATTACGGTTTGAATATCGTTTTGCAATTGCATCGGTGCTTGCGTTGGTCCATGACGTTGTTATTACTGTCGGGTTTTTCTCGTTATTCCGTCTGGATTTTGATCTGACGGTATTAGCCGCTATTCTCGCCGTAATAGGCTATTCGCTGAACGATACCATTGTAGTATTTGACAGGATCCGTGAAAGCTTTCTGAAGATGCGTAAAGCAGAACCGCTTGAAGTGATTAACACCTCTATTAATGCCACCTTGGGACGAACCATTATGACATCGATGACAACATTACTGGTTGTCGTGGCATTATTTGTATTTGGCGGTGAAGTGATTCACGCTTTTGCAACGGCGCTGCTTATCGGGATTCTGGTGGGGACTTATTCATCAATTTATGTTGCGGGCACCGCTGTACTGTTGATGGGGGTGACAAAGACTGACTTGATGCCTCCGGAAAAAGATGAAGATGGTGAAGTCAACCCTGATGGTAGCCAAGTCTGAATAAAACAGTAAGGCCCGCATGATGCGGGTCTTTTTTTATCATGCGACCGGTAAGTCTCCTTGTAGGAGACACTCATTGATAGATGAAAGCTCTTATACTGAATCGACCAAAGAATATGATAGCTAAACAGTAGGGGGGCGAATAGCAATCTGAAGCAACTACTGGTCTGGCGAACAGAAATTGTATAAAGGCGTCGCTTGTCATTGACGAAACTCCTCGTCAGCAATAACGGCAAGGATAAAATCAGATACAAACGCCGATGCTGGTATGTTTGGCCTTACTGAGTGCATTATGGAAGTTATTGCATGGTGGAGCTCAGGCATCGTAGAGAAGCAGACAAACCCAAGAAGTTATTGACGAATTGGAGCTTATATTATTGCTGGGCAGTTAACATCCGCTTAGAGTAAACTTATAAACTGAAGTGGTTTAGTCGTATGCCTGGTATTTTGAGAGGATAATATGAAGACTCACCGTCTGGGTGATTGATAATTTTTAGCAGGAATAATATCTATAGAATCGTTCCGATTAATGCGGGCTTTTTCCATGGATATAACATTGTCTGAAAATTGATTGTTGCCATGAGAAGCTTGGTCATGCTGAGTTTCAACTTTAAGTATACGCAAGCCCTCATAGTTACTTTGATAACTCATAAATGTGGCAAATTCCTCAAGACCTTGCATGATTTGTCGCAGATCTAATTCCAGTGATTTGTTTTTCATCTATTTCGCCCTGTTTCTATTAGAACACGTAGCGGCCTTGGCGTGAAAATCTTGAGAAAAATTACTTCTGAAAAAATATCTTTGGCTTGGGATACAACAATAACTTGAGCGGTTGAATTCTAAGGGAGATTTTCTGAGACAGGCATATCAAGTAAATGTTGTTGAACTCGGCATGCTTCAGGTGACAAAGTTTGCGAAGCTCTTGCTGTTAGCAACTGATAATAAGTACATAATCAGAACCATTTGCTGTGACACCGGTTATTAAGCTTATTTCAACTGCTGATAGGTTGCGAGGAGGCTGTATTACCAAATTTGTTCAATATCAAACCAAGCAAACAAATACATTAACTCAATGGCAACAAAAGAATCCCACTATACCTGTTAAAGTACTAAGTTTCTGGAAGTCGGTTAACTAACCGGTTTAAAAAAAACAATGACCAAGCAAGCTTGGACCGACTGCGCTGGAACCAAAATGATTGCGGGTTCTGTGAGGCAAACCATGCAATATGATGCCGAATTTATGTTGAAGCATCTCAAAACAGTTTGGGTTTTTGATGGTCAAAATAGTGATAACGCTGATTTTTGTGAGAATGATAATTTTCGCCAGATTCTTCTAATAATTGATAATGAGAATACAATTCTTGAAGATGCGCCGTTAAGCGGATTTGAAGAAAGGTTGAATAGCCTTGAGAGCGTTAATTGCAAATCTTGAGATATGACATGGAGAACGCTGAATGAAAAATAAAATATTATTACTGACTTCATTGCTTCTGACGAGCACGACAGTATTAGCTGAACCGACATACCGCTTGTTTGTGACAAATGAAAAGGATGATACGTTAAGCGTTATAAATTCACGGACCAATACAATTGAAACAACAATAAAAATTGGGCAACGTCCACGTGGTATTGGTTTATCACCTGATCAAACGGTGCTTTATGTGGCGATTAGTGAAGATAATGCAATTGCTGTAGTAGATGTAAATACTTTGAAAGTGATCAAAACACTGGATGCTGGTGATGATCCAGAAACCTTTGATGTGAACCCGATAAATGGGCATTTAGTGGTTTCTAATGAGGATGATGGTGAGGCTATATTCCTGGACCCAAAATCCGCTGTAAAGCTTTCAGCCGTTAAGGTTGGCATTGAACCGGAAGGCGTCGCCGTATCGCCAACTGGTAAATATGCATTGGTCACCAGTGAATCAAGTAACATGGTTCATATTATCGAGACGGCTAATTACCAACCCGTGGCACATTTGGTTGTTGGAGCACGCCCAAGAGGCTTGGCATTTAACAGCAATGGCAGTTTGGCCTATGCAACGAGTGAAATTGGTAACGAAGTTGCGATTATTGATATGGAAACATTCAAAGTAATCAAGAAATCCGGAATTGATGTCGAAAACTCCAAACCAATGGATATCAAGGTCAGTCCCGATGATAAAATGCTATACATCACCACTGGACGTGGTAATTCCGTGGCTTTCCTGGATGCTGAAACATTGGTGTTAAAAGCTAATGTACCTGTTGGAAAAAGGGTTTGGGGAATAGAAGTCTCTAAAGATGGAACGAAACTTTATACTGCGGATGGTGTTGATGGCACTGTATCCGTTGTTGATACTGCGAAGCAGGAGCGCATTAAATCGATTCAGGTTGGTGCTTTCCCATGGGGCGTTGCGTTAGACGATTGAATTTGATAGAGGCGTTATAAATTTCGTCAGGTTATGTTGGCGTCGCTGGATTTTATAAATCAAATAACATTTGTAGCGAGAAATATTTTGTGAACGCTTACTGACGCGCTATGATGCCGCACATGAAAGTTATACAACGACTCATCGATATTTGTCTGTTTCGCTCGGGACCAGAAAGTCTTCCCGCTAATAACCAACTGATGCAACTGGTTTTATCGACGTACTTCGTCATCAGTGTCGTTGTGAATCAAATTGATATGTCTTTACGTATCAGCCTATGGATAGGTTTAACCGATCTTATTGTGCTGATGACTTTTCTCTATGTGTTACTTCGAATGAATAATTTTCTGCCCCGTTATCAACAGACATTAATGGCATTGGCTGGTGCTGGAAGCCTGTTGGGGATATTAGCCATGCCATTGTTATGGGCCTTTCATCAATTTGCAGAACAGTCAGATACGGCTAATTTTATATTACTGGCACTCATGTTGGTGATGCTATGGAGCTTGATGGTCACCGCACATATATTTCGGTATAGCATCGAGACATCGGCACCTAAAGCAGTGGCACTGACGATCTTATATGTATTTCTGGCCATTATTACGAATGGCCTTGTTATGTCTGGAGTTGCCTGAATGCATATCCATATTTTAGGAATCTGCGGCACCTTCATGGGTGGGCTGGCTTTACTGGCACGTGAACGTGGTTTTAACGTTTCTGGTTCTGACGCTAACGTTTATCCACCGATGAGTGATCAGTTAGCTGATGCTGGCATTGATGTGATGCAAGGCTATTTACCAGAACATCTGCAACCCTCTCCCGACATGGTCATCATGGGCAATGCGATGTCGCGTGGAAATGCGGCTGTTGAATATGTGCTCAACCAGGGGCTGCCGTATATTTCAGGTCCCCAGTGGCTGGCAGAAAATATTTTGGTAAATCGATGGGTGTTGGCGGTATCTGGTACTCACGGTAAAACCACAACCAGCAGTATGCTGGCATGGATTCTTGAATATGCGGGAATGCGACCCGGCTTTCTGATTGGGGGGGTGCCAGGTAATTTCGGTCAATCTGCCGCTATAGGAAATACGCCTTTTTTTGTGATTGAGGCCGATGAATATGACACCGCATTTTTTGATAAACGCAGCAAATTTATCCATTACCATCCTCGCACTCTGGTGATTAATAACCTCGAATTTGACCATGCAGATATCTTTGCCGATCTGGCAGCTATCCAAACCCAATTTCATCACCTTATCCGTACAGTCCCGTCAGAAGGTCTGTTAATTACCCCCTATGCTGTTCCGGCGATTGAACAGACTCTCGAACGAGGTTGTTGGACTCATCGACAATCCATCGATGGTGAAAGGGCCGATTGGCAATTGGCAGAGATTGCCGAAGATGGTCATTGTTTTTCTGTTAAACACAAACAGCAGGCTGCAAAAGTGAGCTGGTCATTACTCGGTCGACATAATGTCAATAATGCCCTTGCCGCTATTGCCGCCGCACATCATGTAGGCGTTACTGTCGAACATGCCTGTGAAGCATTAAACCAGTTTAAAGGGGTGAAGCGCCGGCTCGAACTGCGAGGAGAATGCCGTGGCGTAAAAGTCTATGATGACTTTGCTCATCATCCGACAGCGATTGCTACCACTTTGCAAGGTCTGCGAGCCAATATCGGTCAGCAACGGCTGATAGCAGTATTAGAGCCACGATCCAATACCATGAAAATGGGAGTACATGCACAAACTTTGGCTGAGTCATTGCAACAAGCCGATAACGTGATTTTATTTCAGGATCCGCAATTCTCCTGGTCTTTGGATGCAATCAAGCAGCAACTCGGACATAAAGCCGAAATACATCATCAAGTTGACGATATTGTTTTGCAATTGGCCCAACACAGTGAAGCTGGTGATCATATTGTCGTGATGAGTAACGGTGGCTTTGGTGGTATTCATCAAAAAATTCTGGATGCGTTGACCAATGTCTGATCCTTTACAAATTGCACTTGCCATTACGGGGGCTTCGGGTGCTCCCTATGCAAAACGTTTACTAGAACAATTGTTGCATCAGGGAATAACAGTACATCTGATGATTTCTGCTGCCGGTCGTATCGTATTGGCTGATGAACTGGACTGGAAATTACCTGCTCGCGCAGCAGATGCCACCAAGGTGTTGGAAAAACAGTTCAATTGCCAGGCCGGACAGATAAAGCTTTATGGCGAGCAGCAATGGTCTTCACCACTTGCCAGTGGATCACATTCAGTACCTACGATGATTGTCTGTCCGTGCACCATGGGAACACTGTCAGCCATTGCCTGCGGCGGTAGCGATAATCTGATTAATCGTGCCGCTGATGTCATGATTAAAGAGCAACGTAAATTAATTGTTGTGCCGAGAGAAGCACCTTTTTCGCAAATCCATTTGGAAAATATGCTGAAACTGTCCCGACTGGGCGTATGCATTATGCCGCCAAATCCCGGTTTTTATTTTCGACCGCAGACACTCGAAGACATTGTCGATTTTGTAGTGGCAAGAATTCTCGATCAAGCCTCTATAAGCCATCAATTGATGCCACGCTGGGGCGAATAACTACTGGCTCTCAAACCGGGTGATGAATGAACTCGCGTATAATGCCCACAGAGCCAAAATTCGGAAAATAGCATGTCAGATATTGAAATCGCCCAACACGCAAAAATGCAGAATATTACAGAGGTCGCCACGCAAAAATTAGGTTTGCGTGTCGAGGATCTGGATAGTTACGGCCGTTATAAAGCCAAGGTTTCTCTGCAGGTAATGGACGAATTAGCAACCAAGCCTGATGGTAAATTGATTCTGGTTACAGCCATTAGCCCAACCCCCGCTGGTGAAGGTAAAACGACTACCACTATTGGTCTGAGTGACGCTTTAAACCGGATTGGTAAACAATCTACGGTTTGTGTTCGTGAACCCTCTATGGGCCCATGCTTTGGTTTGAAAGGTGGCGCTGCCGGGGGCGGTTATTCGCAGGTCGTCCCCATGGAAGATATCAATCTACATTTTACCGGTGATTTTCATGCTATTGCAGCGGCACATAACCTGTTGGCAGCAATGATTGATAACCATATTCATCATGGCAATACTTTGCAACTGGATACTCGCAAGATTACCTGGCAGCGGGTAGTGGATATGAATGACCGGGCTTTACGTCAGATCACGATAGGTATGGGCGGGCCAGCGAATGGTTTTGTCCGTGAAGATCGCTTTGATATTGTCGTTGCCTCAGAAGTCATGGCGATATTTTGTCTGGCTGGCACATTAACTGAATTGAAACAACGGCTAGGCAATATTCTGATTGGCTATTCAATCGATGGGTCTCCGCGCTACGCAAGTGATCTGAATGCCCATGGTGCGATGACGGCGCTGCTTAAAGAAGCCATTAAACCGAATTTGGTGCAGACTTTGGAAAATAATCCGGCGTTTGTTCATGGTGGACCTTTTGCCAATATTGCGCATGGCTGCAATTCGGTTATCGCTACCAAAATGGCGTTAAAACTGAGCGATTATGTAGTTACTGAAGCTGGCTTTGGTGCTGACTTGGGTGCAGAAAAGTTTATTAATATTAAATGCCGAAAAGCCGGTATTCGTCCTGACTTGGCGGTGGTGGTCGCCACGTTAAAAGCGTTGAAATACCATGGTGGTATCAATGTTCCGGATCTGGCGGCTGAAAATCTTTCCGCGCTTGAGTCGGGACTGACTAATCTGCAAAAGCATTTACATAATCTACAAAACGAATTCGGTCTGGAATGCGTTGTGGCGATAAACCACTTCATTCAGGACAGTGATGCTGAAATTGCGTTAATTAAAAACTCGGTAGAGGCTATGGGAGCGACAGCCGTTGTGGCCAGACATTGGGCTGAAGGTGGAGCAGGTGCTGAGTTACTCGCGCAGATAGTAGTAGAAAAATTACAGCAACCAAGTAAATGCGAGTTGTTGTATAGCGATAGTGCGACGTTGTGGGAAAAAATCAATGCTGTAGCCACGAGATTGTATGGGGCTAATGATGTTATCGCTGATAAAAAAGTACTGAAAAAACTTGGTGAGTTTCAATCTCTGCATGGTGATTTGCCGGTATGCATGGCTAAAACACCTTATTCTTTTAGTAGCGATCCGAGTTTGCGTGGGGCTCCGGATCAACATACTTTGACCATTCGCGATGTGCGTTTATCACGAGGGGCAGGGTTTATTGTCGTGCTCTGCGGTGATGTGATGACGATGCCCGGGTTGCCAAAAATTCCTGCGGCGGAGCGAATCGATATTGATGATAAAGGTGTAATTAGTGGATTGTTCTGATTAATCAGATCGACGCAGACTGAAATAAAGCATTAATCCGCCCCAAAGTCCCAACACCCAGCTAAGAACAGGCATTCCGGCCAACATATTTGACGAATATCCATCCAGGCCTTTAATTATTGCTGCACCCACAATAAAGGCAGCACCGCTTACGGCTGTGGCTGTTCGATAACTTGAATAGCGAACTTCCTGACGGATCTTGTCCAAATCCTTCGACGATAGCTGCATATGTAACTGACCGGCTTGAGCTTGCTTGGTCAGATCATGCAGCATTCTTGGCAAGGTCGGTAAAGTCTCTGCCCAGGTTGGTACTTCTTTCTGCAGCGATTTAACGGCTGCCTGCCATCCCAGCTTTTCCTTCATCCATTGCTCCAGAATCGGTTTGGCAGTTTGCCATAAGTCTAGATCGGGATACAAGTCGCGCCCCAGCCCTTCAATATTAAGCAGAGTTTTTTGTAATAGAACCAATTGGGGCTGGATTTGCATATCAAAGCGACGTGCAGTTTGAAACAGTCTTAACAACAACTGTCCAAAGGAAATTTCTTTCAGTGGGCGGGCAAAAATAGGTTCACAAACACTGCGAATGGCTGATTCAAATTCATCCATTCGGGTTTCTGCCGGCACCCAGCCGGATTGGATATGCAGTTCGGCAACACGACGATAATCATGATTAAAGAAAGCCAGAAAGTTTTCAGCCAGATAACGTTGATCGTCAGGTGAAAGAGTACCCATAATGCCGAAATCAATGGCAATATAACGCGGCAATAGTGGATTATTGACGTCGACCAGAATATTGCCCGGGTGCATATCAGCATGAAAAAAACTATGTCTGAATACCTGGGTAAAGAAGATTTCCACCCCGATAGTGGCGAGCAGTTCCAAATCGATATTATGCTGCTTCAGTAAAGCTATATTGCTGATCGGAGCGCCAAATACCCGTTCCTGAACCAGCAGGTTTGGTTTGGTCAGTGACCAGTAAACTTCTGGAACATAAAGTAATCGCTCATCAGCAAAATGTCGTTTCAGTTGCGAAGCTGACGCTGCTTCACGCAACATATCCAACTCATCAAACAGATTTTTTTCAAGCTCTGCAACCACCTCACGGGGACGCAGTCGTTTGCCTTCAGACCAGTAGCGTTCGGCTAAACCGGCGAGGGTATAAAGCAGGTCGACATCACGGCGAATCACTTTCTCAATGCCCGGACGTACTAATTTAAGAATGACTTGTTTACCATCAGTCAAAGTCGCAGCATGCACCTGAGCGATTGATGCAGAGGCTAATGGTTCAGCATCAATATGACTGAAAATGCGTACCGGTTCGCCTTCTTCATAAGCGGCATGGATTAATGCTAACGCAACATCATTGGGGAAGGGAGCAACTTGATCCTGCAGTTTTGCCAATGAATCAGCGATATCTTCCGGTAATAAATCGCGACGGGTAGAGAGGATTTGACCAAATTTGACAAAAATCGGTCCTAAATCCTGCAATGCCAAGCGAATTCGCTCTCCTCTAGGCACGTGGGCTTTATGGCGCCAGCGATAAGGTGAAAACCAGCTGAGAAATCGATAGGGTCGGAAAAAATGTATGGTCAGAATCAGTTCGTCGAGGCGATGACGGCCCAGCACATGATTTATTTGTAATAAACGTCCGAACTGACTGAATTTCATGTTTTTTTCTCAGTAATGTTTTGCAGTCTTTTTATTCGGGCTTCTAATCTTTCAGTATCGGCACGAAGCAGATCCACATTTTGCATAAACCGCTGAGTTTGCGATTTATCCGGCAAATAATGACTTTCTTCTCTGAGGTATTCGGCCACACTTTGTTCGAATTCTGAGCGATTGTAATTCAACCAGTCAAAACCACGACGTAAACTCTGGGCCAGCGGATAGGCTAATGTATCCCCTGTAACTCTGGCGAGCTGCTGTTCCCAGTCGAAATCAAAGTGTTGCTGCCAGTCCTGTAACTGTTTGGCGAACTGGACATCACCGAGGATCTGGATTTGATTGGAAAACAGGCTCTCCGGCTGCTTTAACAGTTTTAACAAGGCAAAGCTATCAGCCTTAATCATCAAGTCAGCAATTTCATCGCCAGCATTATCCAGCACAATTCTGTTATCAGTGAATTTAGCCAAAACGGCAAGATTCAGGTTGGTGATATCAATGCGGATGCTACGATTTGCAAAATGTTTGAGCTGTTCATGGCTTTCCATGTCAAAGCGCAATGCATGATTCAAGGCCATTTCAAATGGCTTTAAAAATAAACTCATGATTTAAAATTTATAACCACTATGTAATGCCACAATGCCTGCAGACATATTCATGAAATCAACACGTTCGAATCCAGCATCTTCCATCATTTTTTTCAAACTAGTCTGATCCGGGTGCATTCGAATTGATTCAGCCAAATAGCGATAACTTTCAGCATCATTGGTAAACAATTTACCTAATGCCGGTAATACTTTGAATGAGTATGTGTCGTAGATCGGTGTTAACCAGCTGACAGGTTGGGAAAACTCCAGCACCATTAATTTTCCACCAGGTTTGAGCACCCGCAACATCGAACGAAGGGCTTTATCTTTATCAGTAACATTGCGTAAACCAAAGGCAATTGTTATGCAGTCAAATGTATTATCAGGAAATGGCAAGGTTTCAGCATTGGCTTGAACATATTCAATATTGCCGGATTTACCCAGATCGGTAAGACGATCACGACCAACATTCAGCATAGAAGCATTGATATCAGCCAAAACAACTTTGCCTTTTGAACCAACCATATCAGCAAACTTGGCAGTCAAATCACCGGTACCTCCGGCAATATCAAGCACTTTTGCTCCCCGTCTTACATTGCTGTTATGCAATGTAAAGCGCTTCCAAAAACGATGAATTCCCATGGACATCAAATCATTCATCAAGTCATAGCGACTCGCAACAGAGTGAAATACCTCGGCAACATGTTTAGCTTTTTCGCTAGTGGGTACCTGCTTAAACCCAAAATGAGTAGTGTTATTGTCTTCCATAATTTCCTCAGGCGTCGCGTTGACGTTCATATCCCTCAGCCATCAACTTACCGAGGTATTTTTGCCAATAATTATCCCGGTTAATGCAGAGGTTGTATAAATAATCCCAACTGAATAGACCGCTGTCATGACCATCATCAAAATAAATTTTGATGGCGTAATGACCAACTGGTTCAATATTGTTGATACCCACGTTTTCTTTTTGTATTTGTAATACTTCCTGTCCCGAACCATGACCTTTAACTTCAGCCGAAGGAGAATGGACTCGCAGGAATTCAGCAGATAGAAAATAATGCTTATCATCGTAGACCAGTTCCAGTTTACGGGATTGCTTGTGTAACTGTATTTCGCTTGGCAATGGTGCCTGACTCATAATTTTCCTCAAAGGATATATCGTGACAAGTCTTCATCCTGCACCAGCTCTGACAGCTGCTGACTGACATAATTTTCATCGATGATAAATTTTTGTTCAGTATCTTCACCTGCTTCGTATGAAATGTCTTCCAACAATCTTTCCAGCAGGGTATGCAGACGACGGGCACCGATATTCTCGGTCTTTTCATTTACTTGCCAGGCAAGCTCGGCAATACGTTTGATGCCATCAGTTGTAAAACTCAAATCAACAGATTCAGTTGCCATTAATGCAGAGTATTGTTCAGTAAGCGATGCATCCGGTTCGGTCAGAATTCTGACAAAATCTTCCGTTGTCAGAGCATTGAGCTCAACTCTGATGGGTAATCGTCCTTGCAATTCCGGAATCAGGTCTGAAGGTTTGCTGAGATGAAAAGCGCCAGATGCAATAAATAGAATGTGATCCGTTTTCAACATACCGTATTTGGTTGAAACAGTGCTACCTTCGACTAAAGGTAATAAATCACGTTGCACACCGGCACGTGAGACGTCCGCACCACTTCCAGCACCTTCGCCACGGTGAGTAATCTTGTCTATTTCATCCAGAAACACAATGCCATTTTGTTCGACACGGTTAATAACCTCAGCCTTTAAATCTTCTTCGTTAATCAACTTGGCTGCTTCTTCTTCACTGATTAAACGCATAGCTTTCGCCACGGTCAGTTTTCGGGTTGACTTGCGTTGGTTACCCATACTTTGGAACATATCCTGTAACTGGCTGGTGAGTTCCTCCATTCCCGGTGGTGTCATGATCTCAACGCCCATCTGATGTTGTGCCAGCTCCAGTTCAATTTCCCGATCATCGAGTTTGCCTTCACGCAACATTTTGCGGAATTTTTGTCGGGTATTAGATTCTTCTTCGGTTAATGTGCCGCGGGCAGGTGTAAGCAATGAATCAAGAATTCGTTCTTCTGCCGCATCAATGGCAAGCGGTTTGGCATCATTAATGGCAGTTTCACGCAACATTTTCATCGCACTTTCAGCGAGATCACGAATAATTGATTCAACATCACGACCGACATAACCGACCTCGGTAAATTTAGTCGCCTCAACTTTAATAAAAGGAGCATTTACCAGGGAAGCCAGTCGTCTGGCGATTTCAGTTTTCCCCACACCGGTCGGACCAATCATCAAGATATTTTTGGGCGTCACTTCCTGTTGCAAGGTCGCATCAAGCTGTTGTCGACGCCAACGATTACGCAAGGCTATCGCAACGGCTTTTTTGGCTTCGTGCTGTCCGATAATGTGTTTATCTAATTCGTGAACAATTTGTTTTGGCGTAAGTGATTGATTCATCATTATTTGTTGTAATCCAAAGTTTCTATAGTGAGGTTGTGATTGGTATAGATGCAGATATCAGCAGCGATATTCAAGCCTTTCTCAACAATCTCACTGGCAGATAAATCAGTGTTTTGCAGTAAAGCTGTTGCAGCAGCCTGGGCGAACGGACCACCTGAGCCGATTGCAATTAAGCCGTGTTCAGGCTCAATGACGTCGCCATTACCCGAGATAATTAAAGACGCTTCGGCATCTGCAACTGCCAGCAGAGCTTCGAGACGGCGCATCATTCTATCCGTACGCCAGTCTTTAGCCAGCTCAAGAGCACTGCGAGTAAGGTTGCCTTGATGTTTTTCCAGTTTAGCTTCAAAACGTTCAAACAGCGTAAAGGCATCTGCGGTGCCACCAGCAAAACCAGCAATCACTTTGTTATGATAAAGACGTCTTACTTTTCGGGCATTGCCTTTCATAATAGTATTGCCAAGGCTGACCTGTCCGTCCCCACCAATCACTACCTGGCCGTCACGACGATATGAGAGGATCGTGGTGCCACGGTATTGCTCCATAAAAAACTCCAGTAATTATTTAGAAAAATAGCCGCCCAGTATACTATAGCTGTATCAGCTATTGATGATTCGAAATTAGTTTTAAACAGTCTTTTCTGTCATTTTGATTTAAAAGTAAGATAGTGGTTGACAGCAAGCAGGTATTTCCGGAAAATGCGACCTCTTTAGTGGAGGGGTTCCCGAGCGGCCAAAGGGATCAGACTGTAAATCTGACGGTTCTACCTTCGGAGGTTCGAATCCTCCCCCCTCCACCATTTTTATGAAGAGTTTACTATTTTGCGGGTGTAGTTCAATGGTAGAACTCCAGCCTTCCAAGCTGACTATGTGGGTTCGATTCCCATCACCCGCTCCATTTTAGTTTGGAAAATATGGCCCGCATAGCTCAGTCGGTAGAGCGCATCCATGGTAAGGATGAGGTCATCAGTTCGATTCTGATTGCGGGCTCCATTATTTCGATTTGATTGGGCAGGGAGTTCCTTGCCTGTTTTTGATTTTAACAATTAAAAAGTTTGGCGGGGAGACTGGCATGTCTAAGGCAAAATTTGAACGTACAAAACCCCACGTAAACGTGGGCACCATAGGTCACGTTGACCATGGTAAAACGACACTGACAGCTGCGATTACCAAAGTAATGGCAGAAGCATCAGGTGGCGAATTCAAAAATTACGCGGATATTGATAACGCACCGGAAGAAAGAGAGCGCGGCATCACGATTGCGACAGCGCACGTAGAATACGAAACAGCGAATCGTCATTACGCCCACGTAGACTGCCCAGGCCATGCTGACTATGTCAAAAACATGATCACGGGTGCAGCACAGATGGATGGTGCGATTCTGGTGGTTAACGCAGCAGACGGCCCGATGCCACAAACACGTGAACACATTCTGTTGTCACGTCAGGTTGGCGTTCCATACATCATTGTTTACCTGAACAAAGCAGACATGGTTGATGATGCTGAGCTGATTGAACTGGTAGAAATGGAAGTACGTGAATTATTGGATTCATATGACTTCCCAGGTGATGACACCCCAATTATTGTTGGTTCAGCACTGAAAGCATTGGAAGGCGATACCAGCGAAATTGGTGCTCCTTCAATTATGCGTCTGGCTGAAGCGATGGACGAATACTTCCCAGAGCCGAAACGAGCGATTGATGGTGCATTCTTAATGCCTATCGAAGACGTTTTCTCTATCTCTGGTCGTGGTACGGTTGTAACCGGTCGTGTAGAGCGTGGTATTGTCAAAGTTGGCGACGAACTCGAAATCGTTGGTATCAAAGACACGCAGAAAACTACCTGTACAGGTGTTGAAATGTTCCGCAAACTGCTGGACCAAGGTCAGGCAGGGGACAACGTTGGTGTGTTGTTACGCGGTACCAAACGTGAAGACGTTGACCGTGGACAGGTACTGGCGCACCCGGGCACTATCAAGCCCCATACAAAATTTGAAGCGGAAGTGTACATTTTGTCGAAAGACGAAGGTGGCCGTCACACACCATTTTTCAATGGTTACCGTCCACAGTTTTATTTCCGTACAACCGACGTCACAGGTGCCTGTGAATTACCCTCTGGTGTAGAAATGGTTATGCCTGGTGATAACGTCAAGATGGACGTAACTTTAATCAATCCGATTGCGATGGAAGAAGGTTTACGTTTTGCTATTCGTGAAGGCGGCCGCACCGTTGGTGCTGGCGTCGTCAGTAAGATCGTCGAATAGTATATAATGCTTATGGCTGAGCACATGGGTGCTCAGCCGAATGGGAGCATATGTTAGGCCAGTAGCTCAATTGGCAGAGCGACGGTCTCCAAAACCGTAGGTTGGGGGTTCGATTCCCTCCTGGCCTGCCATTTTTGTTTTCATCAAGATGGATAAATAACAAAAACAATGGCAGATAAACTCAAATTAATAGTCGCAGCCGCCTTAATGGTCGCTGCGATTGCTTTGTTTTATACCTACTCTGAGTATTCAACATTGCTGCGTGTGCTTGGCCTCCTTGCGGTGGCTGCACTTTCCTTGTTTATTGTATCTCGCGCAGCTGTGGGTGCAACGGTGTTATCATATATAGGTGATACTCAGGTAGAAGTGAGGAAAGTTGTCTGGCCAACCCGGCAGGAAACTTTACAAACGACCCTGGTAGTTATCGTAATGGTTATTGTTGTTGCCATCATGTTGTGGGGATATGACTCACTATTAGGTTGGGCCGTTCGCGCGCTGACTTTATAAAGCTGGATGTGAAATGAGTAAACGCTGGTACGTAATACAAGCCTATTCCGGCTATGAAGCACAAGTCAAACGTTCTTTAGAAGAACGTATTGCCCGTATGGGGCTGGAAGAAAAATTCGGTGACATTCTCGTTCCAACTGAAGAAGTTGTGGAAATGCGTGAAGGTCAAAAACGCCGTAGTGAACGTAAGTTCTTTCCAGGCTATGTGCTTGTTAATATGGAAATGGATGACGAAACGTGGCATGTGGTGAATGATCTGCCACGGGTCTTACGTTTCATTGGTGGCACAGGTGATCGCCCAGCCCCCATTTCTGATAAAGAAGCAGAACAAATTCTGCAACGTGTTCAGGAAGGTGTCGAAAGTCCTCGTCCGAAAGTTCTGTTTGAACCTGGCGAAGTAGTACGTGTCACTGATGGACCGTTTAATGACTTCACCGGTGTTGTCGAAGAAGTTAACTATGAGAAAAGCAGATTGCGTGTTGAGGTAGTTATTTTTGGACGTTCAACACCTGTCGAACTTGAATTCAGCCAAGTCGCTAAAGGCTAGGTTAGAAAAAGCCCAGTTTCTACTGGAACGTTATTGGGGAGCCGTAAGGCGTTAGTACCCGTATAGGAGTTAATAATGGCTAAAAAGATAACAGCCTATATCAAGTTGCAGGTTGCAGCTGGTCAGGCAAACCCAAGTCCTCCTGTTGGTCCTGCATTGGGTCAGCATGGTGTGAACATTATGGAATTCTGTAAAGCGTTTAACGCAAAGACACAAAATCTGGAACCAGGCTTGCCCACACCAGTAGTAATTACTGTGTTTAATGATAAAAGTTTTACGTTTATTACCAAAACTCCACCGGCTTCTGTCCTGCTGAAAAAAGCAGCAAACCTGAAAAGTGGTAGTGCTCGCCCAAACACAGATAAAGTCGGAACTGTAACCCGCGCTCAATTGGAAGAAATTGCCAATACTAAAATGCCAGATCTTTCTGCTGCCGATTTAGATGCCGCTGTTAGAACAATTGCCGGTACTGCGCGCAGTATGGGTTTGAATACAGAAGGGGTTGAATAAATGGCTGCTCTTGGAAAAAGAAGTCGCGCTATTCGCGAAAAACTGATTGCCGGTAAATTGTTTGAACTTGATGAAGCGTTAAGTTTTGTAAAAGAAAATGCATCAGCCAAATTTGTTGAGTCTATTGATGTTTCAATCAATCTGGGCGTTGATCCGCGTAAATCGGATCAAGTTGTACGTAGTTCAACTGTATTGCCAAATGGTACCGGTAAAACAGTACGTGTTGCTGTTTTTGCGCAAGGTGCTAATGCTGATGCAGCGAAAGAAGCCGGTGCTGATATTGTTGGTTTCGAAGATTTAGCTGAATCAATTAAAGCCGGTAACATGGATTTTGATGTTGTTATCGCTTCACCAGATGCAATGCGTATTGTTGGTACTTTAGGTCAAGTACTGGGCCCACGTGGACTGATGCCTAACCCTAAAGTCGGTACTGTTACGCCAAATGTTGCTGAAGCCGTTAAGAATGCTAAATCTGGACAGGTTCGTTACCGTACTGATAAAGCCGGCATCATCCATTGTGCAATCGGTAACGCAGGATTTGAAGTTGAAGCTTTACGTCAAAACTTGCTTGCCTTACTGGAAGATTTGAACAAATTGAAACCAAGTTCTGCTAAAGGCGTTTATATAAAACGTATCAGTGTTTCAAGCACCATGGGTGCAGGTGTTCCAGTAGATAAATCATTCCTGGCTTAGTCAGGGAAAAGAATTGGACCGCCCAGTGCTTGTCACTGGGTCGTCTAAGACCGCAGGCATGAAAATTTAATAGACGTCAGTCTGCCTGCGCAGACGGGTTCAGCTACAGAAGTTTCTGAGGTTGAATGCCGTGAAGGTGGAAGTGGCAACACTTCTTTTGTTAGCAACACACGCTACTTCATTGTGAGTAGTGAACCTAAGGAGGTCTTAGGTGGCTTTAAATCTCGAAGGTAAAAAGGCCGTCGTTGCTGAGGTCGCTGAAATTGCATCATCCGCATTTTCTGCTGTTGCAGCAGAATATCGTGGTTTGACTGTTTCAGAAATGACAGCGTTGCGACTCGCAGCGCGTGAGCAAAATGTTTATTTACGTGTAGTACGTAATACATTAGCTCGCCGTGCTGTTGAAGGTACTGATTTCGCCTGCATGCAGGAAGGAATGACTGGACCTTTGGTATTCGGATTTTCTATGGAAGATCCAGGTGCCGTTGCACGTGTCATGGCTGATTTTGCTAAAGACAACAAAAAACTCGAAGTCAAAATGGTTTCATTAGGTGGCAAGCTTTTACCTGCTTCCGATTTAGACCGTTTGGCGAAAATGCCTACCAAAGATCAAGCTATCAGCATGTTCATGGGTACGCTTAAAGCACCAATCGAAAAATTTGTTCGTACTTTGCAAGCGCCTACCAGCAAAATGGTTCGCACATTTGCGGCCGTTCGCGACGCAAAACAAGCTGCTTAATCCATTTTGGATAAGTAACTTATTATTTAATTCTGTAAGCTTGAAATAGGAAAATATCATGGCTGTATCTAAAGACGATATCTTGGAAGCGATTTCCAATATGACTGTTGTTGAGATCGTAGATCTGATCGAAGCAATGGAAGAAAAATTTGGCGTAACTGCCGCTGCTCCTGTTGCCGCCGCTGCTGCCGCTGCTCCAGCTGCCGCTGCTGCTGAAGAACAATCAGAGTTCAACGTTGTTATGACTAGCTTTGGCGAAAACAAAGTTGGCGTTATCAAAGTTGTTCGTGCATTGACCGGTCTGGGCTTGAAAGAAGCTAAAGACATGGTAGAAGGCGTTCCAGCAACTGTTAAAGAAGGCGTTGAAAAAGCAGAAGCTGAAGACGTTCTGAACCAATTGAAAGAAGCTGGTGCGACTGCTGAACTTAAGTAAGCACACCTACAATCGTGGTCAGTTTACTGCCACGAAAAAGAAAATGGCTGGTGACTTTAGTCACCGGCCTTTTTCCGTTGCAGGCCGATCGACATTCGGCCACCTACAATATATGACCCTACCTGCATTTCTGTTAAAAGAAAGCAGGTGTTTCTTCGAGGTGTAATACATGGCTTATACGTTTACCGAGAAAAAACGGATTCGTAAAGATTTTGGCAAGCGTCCAAGTGTCTTGACCGTTCCAAACTTACTGGCAACTCAGGTCAATTCCTATCAGGATTTCCTGCAAATGGTCGTCCCTGCTGATGAGCGCAATGCAATGGGTTTGCATGCGGCATTTCAATCAGTGTTTCCGATTAAGAGTCACACTGGAATGGCTGAACTGCAATATGTCAGCTATCGTCTCGGAACACCTGCTTTTGACGTTAAGGAATGTCAACTTCGTGGTGTGACCTATGCGGCACCTCTAAGAGTAAAAATGCGTCTGGTTATCTACGATAAAGACGCCCCTGCAAAACAAAAAGTCGTTAAAGACATTAAAGAGCAGGAAGTTTATATGGGTGAAATCCCATTAATGACGGAAAAAGGTAACTTCGTTATTAATGGAACAGAGCGTGTAATCGTTTCGCAATTACATCGCTCCCCAGGTGTGTTCTTTGATAGTGACAAAGGCAAAACACACTCCTCAGGCAAGATTCTTTATAACGCTCGTGTTATTCCTTACCGTGGTTCATGGCTCGACTTTGAATTTGATCCAAAAGATGCTGTTTTTGTACGTATCGACAGACGCCGTAAATTACCAGCATCTATCTTGTTACGTGCTTTGGAATATAGTAATCAGGAAATCTTGGAGATTTTCTTTGAAAACGATACTTTCACCCGAAAAGACGATGGTTTTGAATTAGCATTGGAGCCTCAGCGTTTACGTGGACAGTCCGTTCCATTTGAAATTACCAATGCTGCGGGTGAAGTTATTGTTGAGGCTGAGCGCCAGATTACTGGCCGTCATATCCGCCAGATGGAAAAGTCTGCAATGACAACCTTGGCTGTGCCAACGACGTATTTGATTGGTAAGGTCATCGCAAAGGATGTTGTTGATCCTGCTACAGGTGAATTATTAGCTAATGCTAATGATGAAATTACCAGTGACTTGCTTGATGCTTTTGAACGTTTTGGTATCAATGTAATAGATACTATTTACGCAAATGATCTGGATCATGGTCCATTTATCTCTGATACCTTGCGCCTTGATGAAACACGTAGCGCGTTAGAGGCCAAAGTTGAAATCTATCGCATGATGCGTCCTGGCGAGCCACCAACTGAAGATGCTGCACAGAATTTATTTACCAGTCTGTTTTTCAGCCAGGATCGTTATGACCTGTCTAATGTTGGCCGGATGAAGTTTAACCGCCGTTTGGGTCGTGAAGAACTTGATGGTGAGGGAATCTTATCTAAAGAAGATATCGTAGCTGTTTTGAAAGAATTGATCACTATTCGTAACGGATTTGGTGTTGTCGATGATATTGACCACCTTGGTAACCGCCGGGTACGAAGTGTTGGCGAAATGGCAGAAAACCAGTTCCGTGTCGGTTTGGTCCGTGTTGAACGTGCCGTTCGTGAACGTCTGAGCATTGCAGAATCTGAAGGTTTGATGCCACAGCAACTCATCAATGCCAAGCCGGTTGCTGCCGCGATTAAAGAATTCTTTGGTTCAAGTCAATTATCACAATTCATGGATCAAAATAACCCACTATCTGAAGTAACTCACAAAAGACGTGTGTCAGCTTTAGGGCCTGGTGGTTTGACGCGCGAGCGAGCGGGCTTTGAGGTTCGTGACGTTCATCCAACACATTATGGTCGTGTTTGCCCCATTGAAACGCCGGAAGGCCCGAACATCGGGTTGATTAACTCTTTGGCATGTTATGCAAGAACTAATCAATATGGTTTTATTGAAACACCGTACCGTAAAGTAATTGATGGTAAAGCAACTGATGAAATCGTTTATTTGTCTGCAATTGATGAAGGTGAATACCGTATTGCGCAGGCAACTATCAATCTGAATGAAGATTTTTCAATTGCTGACAACATGGTTCCATGTCGTCATAAAAATGAATTTTCCTTAATGCCTTCAGAACAAGTGCAGTTGATGGACGTTTCTCCACGTCAGGTTGTGTCGGTAGCTGCATCATTAATACCGTTCCTGGAACATGATGATGCTAACCGGGCATTGATGGGGTCGAACATGCAACGTCAGGCGGTACCAACATTACGTGCTGATAAGCCATTAGTCGGTACTGGTATGGAGCGTGTTGTTGCTCAGGATTCAGGTGTCATGGTCACTGCAAAACGTGGCGGAGAGGTGGATTCCGTTGATGCGAGTCGTATCGTTATTCGAGTAAATGATGACGAAACGGAAGATAACGAATCTGGTGTTGATATTTATAACCTGATCAAATATGCCCGTTCCAATCAAAGCACAACGATAAACCAACGTCCGATCGTCAAGCCTGGTGATATTGTTGCCAAAGGTGACGTCCTGGCAGATGGTCCTTCAACTGACAAAGGTGAGTTGGCGCTGGGACAAAATATGCTGGTTGCCTTTATGCCGTGGAATGGTTACAACTTCGAAGATTCGATTTTGTTATCAGAACGTGTTGTTGAAGAAGATCGTTTCACCACCATTCATATTCAGGAACTGAATTGTCTGGCGCGTGATACCAAGTTAGGTACTGAAGAAGTAACGGGTGATATTCCCAACGTTAGTGAAAGTGCTCTGGCTAAACTGGATGAATCAGGCATTGTATATGTTGGTGCTGAAGTTAAGCCTGGCGATTTTCTTGTCGGTAAAGTCACTCCTAAAGGTGAAACGCAATTAACACCTGAAGAAAAGCTGCTAAGAGCGATCTTTGGTGAAAAGGCTGCTGACGTTAAGGACTCTTCTTTACGAGTACCTTCAGGTACTTACGGTACAGTCGTTGATGTTCAAGTTTTCACTCGTGATGGTGTTGAAAAAGACGAACGTACTCGCCAGATTGAAAAAGCAGAACTGGAAAAAGTCTGGGCAGATTTAAAAGATCAACATCGTATTATGGTCGATGACGTTTTTGCTCGGCTGGAACGTAACCTGTCAGGAAAAGTCGCAGATAAAGCGCCTGGTCTGAAGAAAGGTGACAAAATCACCAAGGCATATCTGAAAACCCTGGAGAAATCTCAGTGGTATGACATTCAGATGGCTTCAGATGAACTGAACGCAATGCTTGAATCTACTGCCAACCAAATCAAGCAGTATCGTACTGATATGGATGAAGCTTTCCAAATCAAGAAAGATAAGCTGACCTCTGGTCATGATCTGGCGCCAGGCGTTCAACGTATGGTTAAAGTTTTTCTGGCGGTTAAACGTCGTATCCAGCCTGGTGATAAATTGGCTGGTCGTCATGGTAATAAAGGTGTTATTTCAAATATCGTCCCGGTTGAAGATATGCCTTATACCCAGGACGGTCGTCCGGTTGACATCGTTCTGAATCCGCTTGGTGTTCCATCACGTATGAATATCGGTCAGATCTTGGAAGTTCATCTTGGTTGGGCTGCAAAAGGTCTGGGCTATAAGATCGAAGAAATGCTGCAGCAACAACGAGATATTGCAGAACTGAGAGAGTTCTTGGGCAAGATCTATAACACCAGCGGTAAGAAAGAAGATTTGGATTCATTAAATGATGAAGAAATCATTGAACTAGCTGGCAATCTGCAAGCTGGTGTGCCGATGGCAACACCAGTATTTGACGGTGCTGACGAAGGCGAAATTAAGGCGATGTTAGATCTTGCTGGCTTACCTACAACAGGCCAGGCAAAACTTATAGATGGTCGTACGGGGGAAATATTCCATCGACCGGTTACTATTGGTTATATGCACATCCTGAAACTGAATCACTTGGTGGATGACAAAATGCATGCTCGTTCGACTGGCCCTTACAGCCTTGTCACGCAACAGCCGTTGGGTGGTAAAGCTCAGTTTGGTGGTCAGCGATTTGGTGAGATGGAGGTTTGGGCACTGCAAGCATATGGTGCTGCCTATACACTCCAAGAAATGCTGACAGTCAAATCGGATGATGTTAACGGCCGGACCAAGATTTATAAAAACATCGTTGATGGTGATTATCGGATGGATGCAGGTATGCCTGAATCCTTCAAAGTATTAACACGTGAGATTCGCTCACTGGGTATTGATGTCGACCTGGTTGAAGAGTAAAGAACGCAAACCGATAATCAGGACATATGTCGTTTAACGACAGCGGAGAAAAAATATGAAAGATTTGCTTAACATGTTAAAGCAACAAACCCAGCCAGAAGAATTTGATGCGATTCGTATCGGTCTGGCATCACCAAAAATGGTGCGTTCCTGGTCGTTTGGTGAAGTTAAAAAGCCGGAAACTATTAACTACCGTACCTTTAAGCCAGAACGTGAAGGTTTGTTCTGTTGCAAGATTTTTGGTCCGGTTAAAGACTACGAATGCTTGTGTGGTAAGTACAAACGCCTGAAACATCGTGGCGTAATTTGTGAAAAGTGTGGTGTTGAAGTCACTGTGGCTAAAGTACGCCGTGAACGCATGGGCCATATTGAACTTGCCAGTCCGGTTGCACATATCTGGTTTTTGAAATCTCTACCATCACGTATTTCACTGTTCTTGGATATGACCTTACGTGACATTGAACGTGTTTTATATTTTGAAGCGTTTATTGTTGTTGATCCGGGCATGACTCCTTTGGAAAGAGGCCAATTACTTTCTGATGAAATGTTCATGCAAGCAGTCGAAGAATACGGCGATGAATTTGATGCTCGTATGGGGGCCGAAGCGGTTCAGGAATTGTTAAGAAATATTGATTTGACTAAAGAGGTCGATGTCATTCGAGATCAAATCGAAGGCACCAATTCCGAAACCAAGATTAAGAAGCTGACCAAACGTTTGAAATTAATGGAAGCCTTCCTGGATTCAGGTAATAAACCGGAATGGATGGTCATGGAAGTGTTACCGGTATTGCCTCCAGATTTACGTCCTTTGGTTCCATTGGATGGTGGTCGTTTTGCGACTTCAGATCTGAATGATCTGTACCGACGCGTGATAAACCGTAACAATCGTCTGAAGCGTCTGTTGGATTTGAATGCTCCAGATATCATTGTGCGTAATGAAAAACGCATGTTGCAGGAATCAGTGGATGCATTGCTAGATAACGGTCGTCGTGGCCGTGCGATTACCGGCACCAACCGTATGCCATTAAAATCTTTGGCTGATATGATCAAAGGTAAGCAGGGCCGTTTCCGCCAAAACTTGCTCGGTAAACGTGTCGACTATTCAGGTCGTTCAGTTATCGTGGTAGGCCCATATCTGAAACTACACCAATGTGGCTTGCCGAAAAAAATGGCGTTGGAACTGTTTAAACCATTTATTTACGGCAAACTGGAACGTAGTGGTCAAGCCACTACAATTAAAGCTGCCAAAAAAATGGTAGAACGGGAAGGGCCGGAAGTTTGGGATATTCTTGAAGAAGTTATTCGCGAACATCCAGTGTTACTTAACCGTGCACCAACACTGCATCGTTTAGGTATCCAGGCTTTCGAACCATTATTGATTGAAGGTAAGGCAATCCAGTTGCATCCGTTGGTCTGTGCGGCATATAACGCCGACTTTGACGGTGACCAAATGGCTGTTCACGTACCATTGTCTTTAGAGGCACAACTGGAAGCACGTTCGTTGATGATGGCGACAAATAATATTTTGTCACCAGCCAATGGCGAACCAATCATTATCCCATCACAGGACGTTGTTTTGGGTCTGTATTACATGACCCGTTCTTTAGTGAATGAAAAGGGTGAAGGCAGTCGTTTTGCAGATATCTCCGAACTGAGACGTGCATATGATAATAAAGCGGTCTCATTACATGCAAAAGTGATGGTCCGTATTGAAGAAACTGATGTCACGCTGCCAGAACCCGAACAGAACCGTACAATTCGCATTGAAACAACTGTAGGTCGTGCAATGTTGTTTAGTATTGTGCCAAAAGGTCTGCCTTTTGCCGTTGTTGATCGCACCATGACTAAGAAAGCGATTGGTGACCTGATCAACACTTGCTACCGTCGTTTAGGTTTAAAAGATACCGTTATTTTTGCTGATCAACTGATGTATCTGGGCTTTAACCAGGCCACTATGTCAGGTGCGTCTGTTTGTGCAGATGACATGGTGATACCAGAAGCCAAAGGCAACATTCTGGCTAAAGCTGAAGCTGAAGTGGAAGAAATTGCCACGCAATATGCTTCTGGTTTGGTTACTGATGGTGAACGTTACAACAAGATCATCGATATCTGGTCTCGTACCAACGATCAAATTGCTAAAGCAATGATGGATGGTCTGGGTACCGATACCGTACTTGATGCCGAAGGTAATCAGGTTCAGCAACAATCAATGAACTCCATCTACATGATGGCTGATTCAGGTGCTCGTGGTAGTGCTGCACAGATTCGTCAGTTGGCGGGTATGCGTGGCCTGATGGCTAAGCCGGACGGCTCAATCATCGAAACACCTATTACGGCTAACTTCCGTGAAGGCCTCGATGTATTACAGTACTTCATCTCAACGCATGGTGCTCGTAAAGGTCTTGCCGATACTGCATTGAAAACAGCTAACTCGGGTTATCTGACCCGTCGTCTGGTTGACGTATCGCAGGACTTGGTTGTTATCGAAGATGATTGTGGTACCTCTAACGGTATTAGCATGACACCAATAATCGAAGGTGGTGATGTCGTTGAAGCCTTGGGTGAACGTGTTTTGGGTCGTGTTGTTTCTGAAGACGTATTAAACAGTGAAGGCGAAGTCGTACTGCAAACAGGCCATATGATTGATGAAGGCTCTGTTACAAAACTGGAACGAGAAGGTATTGACGAAGTTATGGTTCGCAGTGCTATTACCTGTGAATCACGCTACGGTGTATGTGCTTCATGTTATGGTCGTGATCTTGGTCGTGGACATAAGATTAATGTTGGTGAAGCTGTTGGGGTTATTGCTGCACAATCTATCGGTGAACCAGGTACACAGTTAACCATGCGTACCTTCCACATCGGTGGTGCCGCATCTCGTACCGCTGCAGATAATTCAGTTGTGCTGAAGTTTAAAGGTCATATCCGTTACTTCAACATCAAGGCTGTAGAAAACTCGGCCGGTAAATTTATCGCTGTTTCCCGTTCTGGTGAATTGCATCTGATTGATGAAAATGGCCGTGAGCGTGAACGTTACAAGATTCCATATGGTGCTGAAATTGCTGTAGCAGATGATGATGCAGTTGATGCAGGACAAATCGTAGCAACCTGGGATCCACATACTCATCCGGTTGTAACGGAAGTAAAAGGTCATGTTCGTTTAAGCGATCTGGTTGAAGGTGTTACCGTTGATAAGCAAGTGGATGAGGTCACTGGCCTGACCAGTTTGATTATTCGTGAGCCAAAACAGCGTAGTAGTGCAGCGAAAGATATGCGTCCTATGGTTAAGTTGGTTGATGACCATGGTAATGACGTCAATATTGTAGGAACGGATATTCCGGCTCAATACTTCCTGCCAGGTGGTGCAATTGTTCGTGTTACTGACGGAATGGAAGTTGAGATTGGTGATATCCTGGCGCGTATTCCTCAGGAAAGCAGTAAGACCCGTGATATTACCGGGGGGCTGCCACGTGTTGCTGACTTGTTCGAAGCACGTAAACCGAAAGATCCTGCATTGATGGCAGAAATCAGCGGTACCATTAGTTTTGGTAAAGAAACCAAAGGTAAACAGCGTTTGATTATTACGCCTAAAGAAGGCGATCCACACGAAGAGCTGATACCAAAATGGCGCCATGTTTCAGTGTTTGAAGGTGAACACATTGAAAAAGGTGAAATGATAGTTGATGGTCCAGAAGATCCGCATGATATCTTGCGACTGAAAGGAATTCTGGCATTGGCAAACTACATGGTCAGTGAAGTACAGGAAGTTTACCGTTTACAGGGCGTTAAGATTAACGATAAGCACATTGAGGTTATTGTTAGACAGATGTTGCGTAAAGTTGAAATTGATGCTGCCGGTGACAGCAAATTCCTCAAAGGCGAGCAGGTTGAATTTGATCGAGTACTTGATGCTAATGATGAATTAGCTGGACAGGATAAACTGGGTGTTCTGTTTACACCAATGCTGTTGGGCATTACCAAAGCATCATTGGCTACAGACTCCTTCATTTCAGCAGCTTCGTTCCAGGAAACAACACGTGTACTGACTGATGCCGCAGTAACCGGTAAGAGTGATAGTTTACGTGGGTTGAAAGAAAATGTAATTGTGGGTCGATTGATACCTGCCGGTACCGGTCTGGCGTATCATAAAGAGCGTCAACGTCGCCGTCACGGTGGATCGGTTCCAAAAACTGAACCTGTAACGGAAGTGATTGAAAATAGTGAGGAAGAAATCAACGAAGCTTCTTAAAAGAAGCCTTGACGCAATGCATTAGTGCATTGTAAAATTCCTCTTCTTTGTCGGGCATCCTTAATTTGGATGCCCGCTTTTTACTGGAATGGTAATGCGAGAAGATTTAGTATCGCAGGCTACCATCAATAGATATTTGTTAAGGTTGTATTAATGGCAACAATTAATCAGTTGGTTCGTAAACCGAGATTGAAGCAAAAGAAAAAGAATAATGTTCCGGCTTTGCAGGCTTGTCCTCAACGTCGTGGTGTTTGCACTCGTGTTTACACAACAACACCTAAGAAACCAAACTCAGCGATGCGTAAAGTCGCTCGTGTGCGTTTAACTAATGGTTTTGAGGTGACTTCATACATTGGTGGTGAAGGTCACAATCTGCAAGAGCATAGCGTTGTATTAATTCGTGGTGGTCGTGTAAAAGATTTGCCTGGTGTGCGTTATCACACTGTGCGTGGTGCTTTGGATACCTCTGGTGTTTCTGCACGTCGTCAAGGCCGCTCTAAATATGGTGCAAAACGTCCTAAAGGTTAAAACCCCGGGAAGCACTGAGCGTAAATTAAAGTTTTAGGATATAGAAATGCCAAGAAGAAGGGTTGTTGCTAAGCGAGAAGTTCTGCCAGATCCAAAATATGCAAATATTGGGTTGGCAAAGTTTATTAACGTCATCATGAAAGATGGTAAAAAATCGGTTGCTGAAAAAATCACTTACGGCGCACTGGCTTCAGTGTCCGAAAATAAAGGTGGTAATGGTTTAGAGATTTTCCAGAAAGCAATTGAAAATATCAGTCCTATGGTCGAGGTTAAGTCACGTCGCGTTGGTGGTGCAACTTACCAAGTACCTGTCGAAGTTCGTGCTGAGCGTCGTGTTGCTTTAGCAATGCGTTGGCTGGTAGAAGCCGCACGTAAACGTGGCGAAAAATCAATGGGTATGCGCCTTGCTGGTGAATTGTCTGATGCCTATGAAGGCAAAGGTACTGCCGTCAAGAAGAAAGAAGATACTCATCGTATGGCAGAAGCTAACAAAGCTTTCTCACATTTCAGATTTTAAGTAATACCCCTTGCCTGACCAGATTCAGGCAAGATTTCGTTCTTTAACATTGTTGATCGTAAAGAGTAGCTATAGTGGCACGTAGTACACCTATTAATAGATACCGGAATATAGGCATCATGGCGCATATCGACGCGGGTAAAACCACAACGACAGAGCGCGTGCTGTTTTACACGGGTATTTCACATAAAATTGGTGAGGTTCACGACGGTGCTGCTACTATGGACTGGATGGAACAGGAGCAAGAGCGGGGTATTACTATTACCTCTGCTGCTACTACCTGCTTCTGGGCCGGTATGGATCAACAATTTCCCCAACATCGAATAAATATTATTGATACACCAGGTCACGTTGACTTCACTATCGAAGTCGAACGTTCGCTGCGTGTGCTTGATGGTGCCGTTGCAGTTTTCTGTGCAGTGGGTGGCGTAGAGCCTCAGTCAGAAACTGTCTGGCGTCAAGCAAATAAATATCATGTCCCTCGTCTGGCTTTTGTTAATAAGATGGATCGTCAGGGAGCGGACTTTCTTCGTGTCGTTGACCAAATTAAGAAACGTTTAGGCTCGCGACCTGTTGTTATGCAATTACCTATTGGTGCAGAAGAACGCTTTGAAGGTGTTGTCGACTTGGTGCGTATGCAGGCAATTTATTGGAATCAGGACGACATGGGTGTGACCTATGACGCTCGCGAAATTCCAAGCGATATGCTTTCCGAGTGCGAGACATATCGTGAACAGCTGGTTGAAGCCGCTGCTGATGCAAACGAAGAATTAATGAATCAGTATCTTGATACCGGCGTGCTTACTAACGAACAGATTAAGCAAGGTATTCGATCCCTGGCCCTAGCAAACGAAATCGTTCCGGCTTTTTGTGGATCTGCCTTCAAAAACAAAGGCGTTCAAGCTGTATTGGATGCGGTTGTTGAATATTTACCTTCACCTACCGAAGTACCAGCCATTAAAGGACTGGTCGATGTTGAAAGAGAAGAATACGCAACAAGACAGGCGGATGACAAAGAACCCTTTGCTGCTTTAGCATTTAAAATTGCTACTGATACGTTTGTTGGTACTTTAACTTTTTTCCGTGTTTACTCCGGTGTTTTGAAATCAGGCGATGCCGTTTTTAATCCTGTTAAGGGAAAAAAAGAACGTATTGGTCGTTTGGTTCAAATGCATGCCAACAGTCGAGAAGAGATTACCGAAGTCTATGCCGGTGATATAGCTGCAGCGATCGGACTGAAAGATACAACAACTGGTGAAACGCTTTGCCATCCTGATCATATTATTACACTTGAGCGAATGGAATTTCCTGAGCCCGTTATCTCGGTGGCAATCGAACCTAGAACACAGGCTGATCAGGAAAAAATGTCTATCGCATTAGGTAAGTTGGCCAAAGAAGACCCATCTTTCCGTGTTCGTACGGATGAAGAATCCGCACAAACAATTATTGCCGGAATGGGCGAGCTGCATCTCGACATTATTATCGATCGTATGAAACGCGAATTTGGTGTTGATGCGAATGTCGGCGCGCCTCAAGTTGCTTATAGAGAAACTATCCGTAAAACAGTAGAAGCTGAAGGCAAATTCGTGCGCCAAAGTGGTGGCCGTGGCCAATATGGTCATGTCTGGTTACGTTTGGAACCAATGCCTTCAGGCAGTGGATATGCCTTTGAAAATGCCACGATCGGCGGGACAGTTCCAAAAGAATACATTTCATCTGTAGATAAGGGTATACAAGAGCAGATGAAAAATGGTGTAATAGCCGGCTACCCTGTGGAAGATGTCAAAGTAACTTTGTTTGACGGTTCTTACCATGATGTCGATTCAAATGAGATGGCTTTTAAAGTTGCTGGCTCGATGGCCTTTAGAAACGGTGCATTTGATGCGTCGCCTGCATTACTTGAACCGATAATGAATATTGAAGTGGTTACTCCCGAAGATTATATGGGAGATGTGATGGGTGATTTAAATCGCCGTCGCGGCTTGGTCAACGGTATGGATGATGCGCCAAGCGGAAAAATAATTAAGGCAGAAGTGCCATTAGCAGAAATGTTCGGTTACGCAACAGATTTACGCTCAGCAACACAGGGACGCGCAACGTATTCGATGGTGTTTGCGAAGTACAGTGAAATTCCTGGAAATGTGGCTGAAGCAATCATTAACAAAACGAAATAAAACATAGTTGAACGAGGTAGACAGATGTCCAAGGCAAAATTTGAACGTACAAAACCCCACGTAAACGTGGGCACCATAGGTCACGTTGACCATGGTAAAACGACACTGACAGCTGCGATTACCAAAGTAATGGCAGAAGCATCAGGTGGCGAATTCAAAAATTACGCGGATATTGATAACGCACCGGAAGAAAGAGAGCGCGGCATCACGATTGCGACAGCGCACGTAGAATACGAAACAGCGAATCGTCATTACGCCCACGTAGACTGCCCAGGCCATGCTGACTATGTCAAAAACATGATCACGGGTGCAGCACAGATGGATGGTGCGATTCTGGTGGTTAACGCAGCAGACGGCCCGATGCCACAAACACGTGAACACATTCTGTTGTCACGTCAGGTTGGCGTTCCATACATCATTGTTTACCTGAACAAAGCAGACATGGTTGATGATGCTGAGCTGATTGAACTGGTAGAAATGGAAGTACGTGAATTATTGGATTCATATGACTTCCCAGGTGATGACACCCCAATTATTGTTGGTTCAGCACTGAAAGCATTGGAAGGCGATACCAGCGAAATTGGTGCTCCTTCAATTATGCGTCTGGCTGAAGCGATGGACGAATACTTCCCAGAGCCGAAACGAGCGATTGATGGTGCATTCTTAATGCCTATCGAAGACGTTTTCTCTATCTCTGGTCGTGGTACGGTTGTAACCGGTCGTGTAGAGCGTGGTATTGTCAAAGTTGGCGACGAACTCGAAATCGTTGGTATCAAAGACACGCAGAAAACTACCTGTACAGGTGTTGAAATGTTCCGCAAACTGCTGGACCAAGGTCAGGCAGGGGACAACGTTGGTGTGTTGTTACGCGGTACCAAACGTGAAGACGTTGACCGTGGACAGGTACTGGCGCACCCGGGCACTATCAAGCCCCATACAAAATTTGAAGCGGAAGTGTACATTTTGTCGAAAGACGAAGGTGGCCGTCACACACCATTTTTCAATGGTTACCGTCCACAGTTTTATTTCCGTACAACCGACGTCACAGGTGCCTGTGAATTACCCTCTGGTGTAGAAATGGTTATGCCTGGTGATAACGTCAAGATGGACGTAACTTTAATCAATCCGATTGCGATGGAAGAAGGTTTACGTTTTGCTATTCGTGAAGGCGGCCGCACCGTTGGTGCTGGCGTCGTCAGTAAAATCGTTGAGTAATAGAAATGGCAGCAACCCAAACTATTAGAATTAGGCTGAAATCATTTGATCATCGTTTGATTGATCAATCAGCTAAGGAAATCGTTGAAACAGCAAAACGTACTGGGGCTCGTATCAATGGACCAATTCCATTGCCGACCAAAAAAGAACGTTTCACTGTGCTGATTTCACCACATGTAAACAAAGATGCACGTGAACAGTACGAAATCCGTACGCACAAGCGTCTTATGGATATTGTTGAGCCAACTGATAAAACAGTTGATGCTCTGATGAAGCTGGATCTCGCCGCTGGCGTTGATGTCCAGATTAAGTTGAACTAAGAGGGGTTGGGTCATGACTATCGGACTCATCGGACGTAAACGTGGTATGACACGCATCTTTTCTGAAGATGGTGTTTCAACTCCGGTTACTGTTATTGAGGTAGAACCAAACCGTATCAGTCAGATGAAATCTGTCGATACAGATGGCTACAACGCGATTCAAGTCACAGTGGGAGAGCGTAAAGCTTCACGTGTGACCAAGCCGCAGGCAGGACATTTTGCCAAGGCTCAGGCAGCAGCAGGCCGTAAAGTTTGTGAGTTCCGTGTGGATTCGCATGACGATCTTGCCGTTGGTGCTGAAATTAAAGTAGATATTTTTGAAGCTGGTCAGAAGATTGATGTTTCAGGTCTGACAAAAGGTAAAGGTTTTGCTGGTGTTGTTAAGCGTTACGGTTTCCGTGGCGGTGATGCAACACACGGTAACTCTTTGTCACATAGAGCGCCGGGTTCAATTGGTCAATGTCAAACTCCTGGACGTGTGTTCAAGGGTAAAAAAATGGCTGGCCATATGGGTGATAAAAAACGCACGTTGCAAAATCTTTCTGTTGTCAGAGTGGATGCGGAACGGAACCTGATTTTGGTCAAAGGCTCAGTGCCAGGTGCGACCGGCAGTAATGTCGTTGTCTGCCCAGCTGTGAAAGCCTAAGAAAGATTCTGAGGGGAATTAACGTGGATCTTCAGTTACAAACATTCAACGGTAAGAAAGCCGGAAACATCACTGTTTCTGATACCTTTCTTGATCGTGAGTTTAATGAGTCACTTGTGCACCAAGTTGTCACCGCTTATTTAGCGGGTGGACGTGCTGGTACGCACGCACAGAAAACACGCTCGGAAGTGAGCGGTGGCGGTAGAAAACCTTTTGCACAAAAAGGTAGTGGTCGTGCACGTGCTGGTACCATCCGCAGTCCATTATGGCGTAGCGGTGGTGTTACATTCGCATCAAAAAATCGCGATTACAGCCAGAAGGTCAATCGTAAAATGTATCGGAATGCGATATCTGTCATTTTGTCAGAGTTGCGCCGTAAAGATGCATTAGTCGTGGTAGATAAAGTTGAACTCGATTCACCTAAAACAAAAGATTTGTTAGCAATGACTAAATCACTGGGTGTCGACAATGCTTTAATCGTAACCGAAAATGCTGCCGGTAATCTGGCGCTTGCATCTCGTAATCTGTATAACATTGCCGCGACAGATGCTGCTCACGTTAATCCAGTTGCATTATTGCGTTTTGAAAAAGTCGTAATGAGTGAAGACTCAATTCGCAAGCTTGAGGAGTCATTTGTATGAATACAGAGCGCTTAAGCAAAATCATTCTTGGCCCAGTGGTTGCTGAAAAAGCATCACGTGTTGCCGAAGATCATAATCAGGTAGTACTGAAAGTATTACCTAACGCCAACAAAGCTGAAATCAAAAAAGCTGTAGAAAGTCTTTTTGATGTGAAAGTTGCTGCTGTATCAACAGCCAATGTTAAAGGCAAAGTCAAACGTGTAGGCCGTAGTTTCGGTAAACGCAGTGACTGGAAAAAAGCCTATGTGACATTAGCTGATGGTGCTGATCTCAACTTCCTTGGCGAATAATACAGAATACGGGTGAGGAAACAGGAATGGCATTAAAAAAGGCTAAACCTACATCAGCAGGTCGCAGATTTGTGGTGCAGGTCAGTACTCCAGATCTGTACAAAGGTGCACCTTATGCACCTTTGGTAGAGAAAAAGACTAAAAATGGTGGACGTAACAACGCCGGTCGTATTACTGTCCGCCATCAAGGTGGTGGTCATAAACAACGCTACCGTGTAGTTGATTTCAAACGCAACAAAGATGGAATTCCAGCTGTTGTTGAGCGTGTTGAATACGATCCAAACCGTACAGCGCATATTGCTCTGTTGAATTATGCGGATGGTGAAAAGCGTTACATTATTGCTCCTAAAGGTATTACTGCAGGTGATCGTCTGGAATCAGGTGATAACGCAGCAATACGTGCTGGTAATACGTTAAAGTTTTCAGCTATTCCATTAGGTAGTACTGTTCATTGTGTTGAATTGAAACCTGGCAAAGGCGCTCAGATAGCTCGTAGTGCTGGTAGCAGTGTTCAATATGTCGCACGTGAAAATGGTTACGCGACTATTCGTCTGCGTAGCGGAGAAACACGCAAGGTACCTCTTGATTGTAAAGCAACAATGGGTGAAGTCGGTAACGGCGAACATTCATTACGTTCATTGGGTAAAGCGGGTGCTAAACGCTGGCGTGGTGTTCGACCAACCGTTCGCGGTGTGGTTATGAACCCGGTAGACCATCCTCATGGTGGTGGTGAAGGCCGCACATCAGGTGGTCGTCATCCTGTTACACCATGGGGTGTGCCGACTAAAGGCTACAAGACTCGTAAGAATAAACGTACGGATAATATGATCGTACGTCGTCGTAATCGTAAATAAAAGGCTAGGAATTTCACATGCCGCGTTCAATTAAAAAAGGTCCATTTATTGACCATCACCTTGAAAAGAAGGTCTTGGAAGCGAGAGATGCAAGTAACAAACGTCCGATCAAAACTTGGTCACGTCGTTCTATGATCTCCCCGGATATGATTGGTCTCACACTGGCTGTTCACAATGGTAAACAGCATGTACCTGTGTTTGTCACAGAAGATATGGTAGGGCATAAGTTGGGTGAGTTTTCACCAACGCGCACCTTTAAAGGTCATGCCGCTGATAAGAAATCTAAGCGATAAGGTTAAGATATGGCTACAAAAGCTAAACTCAGCTATGCACGCATTTCAGCACAAAAAGTGCGTTTGGTAGCGGATCAAATCAGAGGTTTACCCGTTGAACGTGCTATCAACATTCTAGCCTTCAGCCCTAAAAAAGCTGCTGATTTAATGAAAGGCGTTTTGGATTCAGCGATTGCAAATGCTGAACACAACGATGGTGCTGACATCGATGAATTATACGTCTCGGCCGTAATGGTTGATGACGGTCCGACTATGAAGCGTATGTCACCTCGTGCTAAAGGCCGTGGTAATCGCATTCTTAAACGTACAAGCCACATCACTGTGGTTGTAGACGAAAAGTAAGAGAGAATACTTATGGGACAAAAGGTTCACCCAACTGGTTTCAGACTTGGTATAATTAAAAATTGGAATTCAATTTGGTATGCAGATTCAGCCAATTTTTCGGAAATGCTGAATAATGATCTGAAGGTACGTAACTATCTTAAGCAGAAACTTGCACATGCTTCTGTGAGCAAGATTCAAATCGACAGACCAGCTAAGAATGCAAAAATTACCATTCATACAGCCCGTCCAGGGATTGTAATTGGTAAGAAAGGTGAAGATATCGACAAACTTCGCCGGGAAGCATCAGAAATCATGGGTATTCCTGTCAATGTTGGCGTTGAAGAGATTCGCAAGCCAGAGCTTGATGCAACCTTGGTTGCAGAAAGTGTTGCGCAACAGCTTGAACGTCGCATTATGTTCCGTCGTGCTATGAAGCGTGCAGTTACTAACACTATGCGTGTTGGTGCTGAAGGTATTCGTATTAATGTTGCTGGTCGCCTCAACGGCGCAGAGATTGCCCGTACCGAATGGTACCGTGAAGGCCGCGTACCTTTGCACACTCTGCGTGCTGATATCGATTATGGTACTGCAGAAGCAAAAACAACCTACGGTATTATCGGTGTTAAGGTTTGGATTTTTAAAGGTGAAGTTTTTGATGCTCCGGCACAAAACGCACCTGCAGAAAAATAAGGTTATAACCAATGTTACAGCCAAAAAGAACGAAATTTAGAAAGCAGCAGAAGCTGCGCAACCGTGGCCTGGCCCACCGTGGCGCCAAAGTAAGTTTTGGTGAGTTCGGTTTGAAGTCATTAGATCGCGGACGTATTACTGCTCGCCAGATTGAGGCAGCTCGTCGTGCTATGACTCGCTACATCAAGCGTGGTGGAAAGATCTGGATCCGTGTATTTCCAGATAAGCCAATTTCAAGTAAACCATTGGAAGTTCGCCAAGGTAAAGGTAAAGGTAATGTCGAGTACTGGGTAGCGAATGTACAACCAGGCCGCATGCTTTATGAAATGGAAGGTGTGACTGAAGAGATTGCTCGTGAAGCATTTCGTCTTGCTGCAGCTAAACTTCCTGTTAAAACAACATTTGTAACTCGGGCGATACTGTAATGAAAGCGAGTGAAATTAGACAAAAATCTGCTGAGGACCTGGCTAAAGAGCTGGGTGAACTTCACAAGGAACAGTTTAATTTGCGTATGCAAAACGCTACCGGCCAATTGACACGTAATTCTGAACTTAAACGTGTGCGCCGTGACATTGCACGCATCAAGACTGTACTGACTGAGAATAAATAGGGCACTGAAATGAGTGAACAAGAAAATACTACACGTTCTTTAATTGGTCGTGTTGTCAGTGACAAGATGGATAAAACAATTACTGTTTTAGTAGAACGTAGTGTTGCCCATCCTATCTACAAAAAATATGTTAAACGTTCAACCAAATTGCATGTACATGATGAAAAAAATGAATGCAATATTGGTGACGTAGTAAGTGTTGCCTCATCGCGCCCACTGTCTAAGACGAAGTGCTGGAAGCTGGCCGACATTATTGATCGTGCGAAGTAAGCAACTATTCAGTTTGGAGTTTAGACCATGATTCAAATGCAAAGCAGTCTCGATGTGGCCGATAATAGCGGTGCTAAACGAGTAGAATGCATCAAAGTTTTAGGTGGTTCACACCGTCGTTATGCCGGTATTGGTGATGTTATTAAAGTCACCATTAAAGAGGCTGCGCCGCGTGGAAAAGTAAAAAAAGGTGATGTGCACAATGCTGTCATCGTTAGAACTCGTAAAGGAGTCCGCCGCCCAGATGGTTCGGTTATCCGTTTCGATACTAACGCTGCTGTTCTATTGAATGCTGCACATCAGCCAATTGGTACACGTATTTTCGGCCCGGTCACACGTGAGCTTCGTGGTGAGAAATTCATGAAGATCATTTCATTGGCACCGGAAGTACTTTAAGTAGGAGCGCTGAAAGATGGAAAGATTAGTTAAAGGCGATCAAGTTGTTGTTACGGTGGGTAAAGATCGTGGCAAACAAGGCGAAATCCTACGTCGGGTCGAAGGTGGTAAGTTTGTTGTTCAAGGCATCAATCTTGTCAAAAAGCACACTAAGCCAAACCCGGCGTTAGGTCGCACAGGTGGTATTGTTGAAAAAGAAATGCCAATTCATGAGTCGAATCTTGCTTTGCTCAATCCAGCTTCTGGAAAAGGCGATAAAGTGGGTTTCAAATTTCTCGAAGATGGCCGCAAAGTTCGCGTCTTCAAGTCGAACGGCGAAACCGTTGGCGCTTGAGCTTAGAGTTGGGATATTAAAGTGAGCAGATTAAAAGATTTTTATCGTGAAGAAGTAGTCAAGCAACTGCAAGAGCAGTTCGGCTACAAATCCGTAATGGAAGTGCCACGCATTACCAAAATCACCTTGAATATGGGTGTTGGTGAAGCGCTGACTGATAAAAAGGTCCTCGAAAATGCAGTTTCGGACATGGAAGCTATTTCCGGTCAGAAAGCTGTGGTTACGAAAGCCCGTAAATCAGTAGCAGGTTTCAAGGTACGTGAAGGCTGGCCGATTGGTTGTAAAGTTACATTACGCAGTGAGCGTATGTATGACTTTCTTGATCGTCTGATTAGCATTTCTATTCCGAGAATTCGTGACTTTCGTGGATTAAACCCGAAATCATTTGATGGTCAAGGAAACTACAGTATGGGGATTAAAGAGCAAATCATTTTCCCTGAAATTGAGTTTGATAAGATCGATAAAACACGTGGTATGGATATTACCATCACGACTACTGCATCTACAGCAGAAGAGTCACGTGCTTTATTGGCTGCATTCAAGTTTCCTTTTAGAAAATAAACCAAGTCCGGGTGGAATAAGTTATGGCTAAACGTTGCATGATTAATCGCGAGATTAAAAGAGCAAAAATGGTTGAAAAATACGCTGCAAAACGTGCTGAATTGAAAAAACAAATGATCAATTCATCATTAAGCATGGAAGAACGTGAAGTTGCTGCAAAGAAATTTCATGCGTTACCACGTAATTCAAGTGCAGTTCGTATGAGAAATCGTTGTGAAATTACTGGTCGTCCACACGGTTATTACCGTAAGTTTGGTCTTTCAAGAAACAAACTGCGCGAACATGCAATGAATGGTGATATCCCTGGCCTAGTCATGGCTAGTTGGTAGATGCCAATCTGTTTAGTGGAGCTAAATTAAATGAGTATGACTGACCCTATTGCTGATATGTTGACACGTATTCGCAATGCCCAACAGGCAAACAAAGTTGATGTAACCATGCCATCTTCTAAGGTTAAAATGAGTATTGCTCAGGTCCTTAAAGACGAAGGTTATGTTGCAGATTTCAGTGTTAATGAAAATGCAGGAAAACCGTTGCTTAGTATTAGCCTGAAATATTTTGAAGGCAAACCGGTTATTGAGCAAATCAACCGTATCAGCCGTCCAGGCCTTCGAGTCTACCGTTCTGCGGGAAATATTCCGCAAGTAATTGGTGGGCTTGGTGTTGCTATCGTTTCTACCTCTAGAGGTGTGATGGCTGATCGTAAAGCGCGTGCACTTGGTCAGGGCGGTGAAGTCCTGTGTGCCGTTAGCTAAGCCTTATTTCCAGGAGATAGAACATGTCACGTATTGCAAATGCGCCAGTTGAAATACCCGCTGGTGTTGAGGTTGCTCTCAACGGTAGTGAAGTAACGATTAAAGGTTCGAAAGGAACATTATCACGTACTTTTCATTCCGATGTAGAAGTGTCGCAGGAAGGATCTGCACTCAAGACCGTCGCAAAAAATAATTCAAAACAAGCTGTTGCCCTTACCGGAACTGCTAGAGCATTAATTAACAATATGGTTAATGGTGTTTCAAAAGGTTTTGAAAAGAAGCTTACATTGGTTGGGGTGGGTTATCGTGCAAAAGCACAAGGTAACAAACTCGACCTGACTTTGGGTTTTTCACATCCTGTTCAATATGATGTGCCAGCTGGCATTACAGTTGAAACCCCAAGTCAAACAGAAATTGTTGTTACGGGCGCTGACAAACAAGCGGTCGGACAAGTGGCTGCAGATATTCGTGCTTATCGTTCACCTGAACCATATAAAGGTAAAGGCGTTCGTTACTCAGATGAATATGTTGCTCGTAAAGAAGCTAAGAAAAAATAATTAGGCTGAATCATGGATAAAAAATCGTCAAGATTACGCAGAGCTGCAAGAGCGCGTGCCAAAATCAGAGAGTTGGAAGTTTATAGACTGACAATTCACAGAACACCGCGTCATATCTATGCACAGGTCCTTACTCACGACAGTTCTAAAGTGGTGGCTTCTGCTTCAACTTTGGACCCTGAAGTGAAAAAAGCACTTGAAGGTACTGGAAATGTAGCTGCAGCCGAATTGGTTGGAAAGACTGTTGCACAACGTGCAGCTAAAGAAGGTATTACACAAGTTGCCTTTGATCGTTCCGGTTTTAGTTATCACGGTCGCGTTAAGGCCCTGGCTGATGCAGCACGTGAAAACGGCTTGCAGTTTTAGTTATATAAGGTAAGACTCATGGCACAGAATGAACAACGCCAAGCCGCATCAGATGGCTTGATAGAAAAGTTAGTAGGTATTCGTCGCGTCGCTAAAGTAGTGAAAGGTGGTCGAGTATTTGGTTTTTCCGCATTGACTATTGTTGGTGACGGTAATGGTCGTGTTGGCTTCGGACAAGGTAAAGCACGGGAAGTACCAGTTGCAATTCAAAAGGCAATGGACGAAGCACGGAAAAATATGAAGAAAGTCGTGCTTAATGGTGATACCCTGCACCACCCTCTGACTGCACGTCACGGTGCCGCTAAGGTATTTATGCAACCTGCTTCTGAAGGTACGGGTGTAATTGCCGGTGGTGCAATGCGTGCGGTATTTGATGCTGTAGGTGTTCATAATGTTCTGGCCAAATCGATTGGTTCAACCAATCCTTTAAATGTGGTTCGTGCCACGATTAATGGTCTTACTGACATGAATAACCCTGAATCTATCGCTGCCAAACGTGGTAAGTCGGTTAAAGAGATCATGGAATAATCAAATGAGTTCACAAGCAAAATTAAAAGTCACTTTGGTTAAAAGTACCATTGGCAGACTTGAAAAACATAAAGCCTGTGTTGCAGGTTTAGGTTTAAGAAAAACAGGAAGTAGTGCTGTCGTCATCGACACACCTGAAAATAGAGGCATGATTAATCGTGTTTCTTACCTGTTGAAGGTTGAGGAAGCATAAAAATGAACTTAAATACAATTGCTCCAGCTGAAGGTGAAAAGCAATCAGCCAAACGTGTTGGTCGTGGCATTGGTTCAGGCTTAGGTAAAACTTGTGGCCGTGGTCATAAAGGTCAAAAAGCGCGTTCAGGTGGTTTTCATAAACGTGGTTTTGAAGGCGGTCAGATGCCTTTACAGCGTCGTTTACCTAAGGTTGGTTTCAGTTCACGGGTGAGCAGAACAACTGCTCAAGTTCGTCTGGATACGCTCTCTGCTATTGATGCAGATGTGATCGATTTGCTGACATTAAAATCAGTTGGTGCAGTGCCTGAAAACACGTTACGTGTAAAAGTAATTAACTCTGGTGAGCTTACTAAATCAGTAACAATTAAAGGTATGGCACTTACTGCAGGCGCTAAAGCTGCGGTAGAAGCTGCCGGTGGTAAGGTCGAAGAGTAATATTTGTGGAAAAAAACAGACAACAAGCTGCTGCATTAATGAGCGGAGGACGATATGGAGAGCTTAAAAGTCGTCTTCTATTTGTTTTGGGTGCATTGCTCGTTTATCGGTTAGGAACATTTATTCCTGTACCTGGTATCGATCCAGCTGCGCTGGCCATCATGTTTGAACAACAAAGAGGCACAATCCTCGATATGTTTAACATGTTTTCTGGTGGCGCACTGGAAAGGTTGTCTGTATTTGCTTTAGGTATCATGCCTTATATTTCTGCATCAATTATTATGCAGCTTTTGACGGTTGTTCACCCCAAGTTAGCCCAGCTAAAGAAAGAAGGTGCAGCAGGTAAACGCAAGATTACTCAATACACTCGTTATGGCACCTTGGCATTAGCGACATTTCAGGCAATCGGTATTTCGATTGCATTGGAAAGTCAGCAGGCCGGTGGTATGGGAGTTGTTATTGATCCGGGTATGCTATTTAGAGTCACTGCTGTGATTACATTGGTTACAGGAACAATGTTCCTGATGTGGTTAGGCGAGCAGATTACTGAACGTGGAATTGGTAACGGTATTTCTATAATCATTTTTGCCGGTATTGTTGCTGGTCTTCCAGCTGCAATTGGTGGGACGTTAGAGCTCGCGAGAACTGGTCAGCTTGCACCATTCCTGGTGATAGCTTTATTAGTGATGGCTCTTGCTGTAACTGCTTTTGTTGTATTTGTTGAGCGTGCCCAGAGACGTATTCCCATCCATTATGCGAAGCGTCAACAAGGTCGGAAAATGATGGCGGGTCAAGTTACCCATTTACCGTTGAAATTGAATATGGCGGGTGTAATACCACCGATTTTTGCATCAAGCATTATATTGTTTCCTGCAACAATTGCTGGCTGGTTTGGTTCGTCAGAAGGCATGAGCTGGTTAAGTGATATTTCTACATTAATGTCACCAGGCCAACCTATGTATGTAATGGCTTATGCATTAGCGATTATCTTTTTCTGCTTCTTTTATACGGCGTTGGTTTTCAACCCTAAAGAAACAGCAGAAAATTTGCAGAAGTCTGGTGCTTTTATTCCAGGAATTAGACCTGGTGAGCAAACTTCGCGTTATATCGATACCGTAATGGGTCGATTAACATTAGCTGGTGCTGTTTATATTACGGCAGTCTGTTTATTGCCGGAGTTTCTCATACTTTACTGGAGTGTACCTTTCTATTTCGGTGGTACCTCTTTGCTTATCATCGTTGTAGTGACTATGGATTTTGTATCGCAAGTCCAATCACACATGATGTCGCAGCAGTATGAAAGTTTGATGCGTAAATCAAACAAGAATAATAATGGAGCTGGCGGGTTTTTGCGCTAGCTTTACAAAATAGTTTGCTGGAGAAAATCTAATGAAAGTTCAGGCATCAGTAAAAAAGATTTGCCGTAATTGCAAGATCGTTAAAAGAAACGGGGTTCTTCGCGTTATATGTAAAGAAGCTCGACATAAGCAACGTCAAGGATAACTTGGCTGTTTTGTGATTGTTGTTGAACTGTAGTTTTGTATGTTACAATTCACTGTTCACTCCTGAGAAATTTAGGGTAATTGAATGGCTCGTATAGCTGGTATAAATGTTCCTGTGCAAAAGCACACAGTAATCGCACTCACTTCGATTTACGGCATTGGTCGGACTCGCTCTGAGAAAATATGTGAGGCTGCAGGTGTTGCGCCTGACGCAAAAATTCGTGATTTAAACGAACAGGAAGTTGAGGCACTTCGTACTGAAGTGGCTAAATTTGTTGTTGAAGGTGATTTGCGTCGTGAAGTCTCAATGGATATTAAACGTCTTAAAGACTTAGGTTGCTACCGTGGTGTTCGCCACCGCAGAGGTCTGCCAGTTCGTGGGCAGAGAACTAAAACTAACGCAAGGACTCGTAAAGGTCCTCGCCGTATGATTAAGTAAGGTAAGAGGCTTCGATGGCAAATACATCAGCACGACAACGCAAACGCGTTAAGAAGAATGTGGTCGACGGTGTCGCACACGTTCACGCATCATTCAATAATACGATCATAACGATTTCAGATCGCCAGGGTAATGCGCTCTCTTGGGCAACTGCCGGCGGTTGTGGTTTCCGTGGTTCTCGTAAAAGTACCCCGTTTGCTGCACAGGTCGCTGCTGAAAAGGCTGGCGAAGTTGTGAAAGAGTTCGGTATGAAGAATCTGGATGTAGAAATTAAAGGTCCAGGTCCAGGACGCGAATCTGCAGTCCGTGCCCTTAATAACTTAGGGTTCAAAATTACTAATATTACAGACGTGACGCCCATTCCACATAATGGTTGCCGTCCTCCTAAGCGTCGTCGCGTTTAACAGGTTTTTGGAGTATCACAAATGGGAAAATATCGTGGCCCAACTTGCAAATTAAGCCGCAGAGAAGGTACAGACCTTTTTCTGAAAAGCAGAGGTAACCCTCTTGAAAGCAAGTGCAAGGTTGAACAAAAGCCAGGTCAACATGGTGCAAGACGTGGTCGGGAATCAGACTATGCTGTCCAGTTGCGTGCGAAACAACGTATTCGTCGTATGTATGGCGTACTTGAAAAGCAATTTCGTAACTACTACAAACTTGCTGATCAGAAGAAAGGTGCAACTGGTGTAAACCTGCTGAACTTTCTTGAGCAAAGACTTGATAATGTTGTTTATAGAATGGGCTTTGGATCAACACGTGCTGAATCCAGACAATTGGTTTCTCACAAAGCAATCATGGTTAATGGACGTGTCACCAACATCGCTTCTTATCAAGTTCAAGAAGGTGATGTAGTTGAAATCCGTGAGAAAGCTAAAAAACAAGAACGCATTGTTAATGCTATGTCAGTAGCAGAGCAGTTAGGTTTTCCTGAATGGATTGAAGTAAATACGCAAGCGCTGTCAGGTGTGTTCAAACGCGCTCCTGAACGTGATGAATTGCCGGCCGAACTTTCAGAAAACCTGGTTGTAGAGCTTTACTCGAAATAGACATAACTAAATCCGTTAAGGATTTATTAGAGGAATTTGCATGACGACTTATACGAGTCAATTTCTTAAACCAAGGATCGTCGATATCCAGAAGTTTAGTGACACACGTACACGTCTGGTTCTGGAGCCGCTTGAACGTGGTTTTGGACATACGCTAGGTAATGCATTGCGCAGAATCCTGCTTTCCTCAATGGAAGGCGCTGCTGTTGTTGAAGCACAAATCGACGGTGTTGTGCATGAATACTCAGCAATTACTGGCGTTCAGGAAGATGTTTTAGACATCCTTTTAAATATGAAAGGTATTGCAGTTCAGCTGCATGATGCTACTGAAGCTGTTTTAAGCTTGAATAAAGAAGGTGTTGGCCCTGTAACTGCTGCTGATATTCAGTTGCCGCACAATGTTGTGGTAACCAACCCGGAACATGTCATTGCTAATCTGACTGGTGGCAGTCTTTCTGTAACATTTAAGGTTGTTAAAGGCCGTGGTTATTCTGCTGCCAATACCAGAGCTTTAGGTGAAGATGAAGACCGTGCAATTGGACAGTTACATCTTGATGCATCTTTCAGTCCTGTACGTTTGGTTACTTATGCGGTAGAAAGTGCCCGTGTCGAAAACCGTACTGACTTGGATAAACTGATCCTTGATGTTGAAACCAATGGAACGTTAGATGCTGAAGACGCGATTAAATACGCAGCAACTATCTTGAGTGATCAGCTAACATCTTTTGTAGATTTTACTGTCATTGAAGAAGCAGCATCAGAACCAAAACAGCCGCCGATTGATCCAGCTTTATTGCAGGCAATTGATGATTTGGATCTGACAGTTCGTTCGGCAAATTGTTTGAAAGCCGAAAATATTTATTACGTAGGTGATTTGATTCAACGTACTGAA
>NC_017857.3:2665000-2902500 GCF_000260985.4 Methylophaga nitratireducenticrescens | reverse complement strand
AACAGACAGAGATCTGGGTCTGTAGCTCAGTTGGTTAGAGCGCACCCCTGATAAGGGTGAGGTCGGAAGTTCAAATCTTCCCAGACCCACCACTTTTCCTCATCTTGCCCGCTTTTGCTGGCTCACTGCCGAAAGGCAGCTTCACCAGCAAAACCGAACAAGCTGAGAAAAAGCCCTTGAAATCAGGGGTAAGTGGTAACCCGGAAAACCCAACCCTGGGGCTATAGCTCAGCTGGGAGAGCGCCTGCCTTGCACGCAGGAGGTCCGCGGTTCGATCCCGCGTAGCTCCACCAAATGGGAATAATAGCAAGTAGCTCAGCTGGGGTGAGCAAGACCGAAGCACTGCTTCGCAGCTTGCGAACGCCGAAGCGCAGCGGAGGCTGGGGCCCGGAGGGGTGACTGCCTTGCACGCAGGAGGTCCGCGGTTCGATCCCGCGTAGCTCCACCAATCTCTGTCTGGTGAATGAATACTTCATAGTGAACTTGAGTTTAAGTTGATTATAAAGTGTTTAATACACTGCTCTTTAACAAAACGGGAAGTAAAGTAAACAAGGCGCATTATTGTGTTGTCGTGAGACACGGCAATAATGCACGTAAAGAAACTTATGTAGCAAATACATATAACTCAATTTATTTCGGGTTATATGGTCAAGTGAATAAGCGCACATGGTGGATGCCTTGGCGATAAGAGGCGATGAAGGACGTAGTAATCTGCGAAAAGCGTAGGGGAGCTGATAAACGAGCTTTGAGCCTGCGATCTCCGAATGGGGCAACCCACATACCCTTGGGTATGTATCATTAAGTGAATACATAGCTTAATGAAGCGAACCCGGCGAACTGAAACATCTAAGTAGCCGGAGGAAAAGAAATCAACCGAGATTTCCCTAGTAGCGGCGAGCGAACGGGAAACAGCCTGCAAGTAATATTTAACGTTTTAGTGGAACGAGCTGGAAAGCTTGGCGATACAGGGTGATAGCCCCGTACACGAAAAGGCGTTAAAGGTACTAAGCTTGCGACAAGTAGGGCGGGGCACGAGAAACCTTGTCTGAACATGGGGGGACCATCCTCCAAGGCTAAATACTCCTTATCGACCGATAGTGAACTAGTACCGTGAGGGAAAGGCGAAAAGAACCCCGTTTAGGGGAGTGAAATAGAACCTGAAACCGTGTGCGTACAAGCAGTAGGAGCCCCATCACTAAGCTGCTTTAGTGGTGGGAAACGAAAATACCTTTGATTTTGAGGTGGCGAGCGAGAGCGAGCCCAACCCCAAAACAAGCAGTCAATTTACGTTAGAGAGTAAAGAGGCGGTTTTGAGGTGGCGAGCGAGAGCGAGCCCAACCCCAAAACAAGCAGTCAATTTACGTTAGAGAGTAAAGAGGCGGTTTTGAGGTGGCGAGCGAGAGCGAGCCCAACCCCAAAACAAGCAGTCAATTTACGTTAGAGAGTAAAGAGGCGGTTTTGAGGTGGCGAGCGAGAGCGAGCCCAACTCCAAAACAAACAGAGGTAGCTTAGTGATGGGGTGACTGCGTACCTTTTGTATAATGGGTCAGCGACTTAATTTATGTAGCGAGCTTAACCGAATAGGGGAGGCGAAGGGAAACCGAGTCTTAATAGGGCGACTAGTTGCATGGATTAGACCCGAAACCTGGCGATCTATCCATGGTCAGGCTGAAGGTTGGGTAACACTAACTGGAGGGCCGAACCCACGTATGTTGAAAAATGCGGGGATGAACTGTGGATCGGAGTGAAAGGCTAATCAAGCCAGGAGATAGCTGGTTCTCCTCGAAAGCTATTTAGGTAGCGCCTCATGACTCACTCTTGGGGGTAGAGCACTGTTTGGGCTAGGGGGTCATCCCGACTTACCAACCCCATGCAAACTCCGAATACCGAGAAGTGCAATCATGGGAGACACACGGCGGGTGATAACGTCCGTCGTGGAAAGGGAAACAACCCAGACCATCAGCTAAGGTCCCAAAATTATGGCTCAGTGGAAAACGAGGTGGGAAGGCACAGACAGCTAGGAGGTTGGCTTAGAAGCAGCCACCCTTTAAAGAAAGCGTAATAGCTCACTAGTCGAGTCGGCCTGCGCGGAAGATGTACCGGGGCTTAAGCCATATACCGAAGCTATGGATGCCGTGCATCTTTAAACTGATTTACGCTTGTCGCTGAAAGCGACCAAGCCCTCCCGAACGTTAAGTTGGTAGGGGTGGAGAAAGCGCTAAAACGAGTTGGTTTAAAGATGCACGGCATGGTAGAGGAGCGTTGTGTAAGTCTGTGAAGGTGAGTTGAGAAGCTTGCTGGAGATATCACAAGTGCGAATGCTGACATGAGTAACGATAAAGGGGGTGAGAGGCCCCCTCGCCGAAAATCCAAGGTTTCCTGCTCAACGCTAATCGGAGCAGGGTGAGTCGGTCCCTAAGGCGAGGCAGAAATGCGTAGTCGATGGAAAACAGGTTAATATTCCTGTACCGGTTGTTACTGCGATGGGATGACGGAGAAGGTTAGGTTAGCCAACTGTTGGATATGTTGGTTTAAGTGTGTAGGCGTGTGCTATAGGAAAATCCGTAGCGCTAAGCTGAGGCATGATGACGAGTCTCAATGGAGACGAAGTAACTGATACCAGGCTTCCAGGAAAAGTCTCTAAGCTTCAGGTAACAAACGACCGTACCCCAAACCGACACAGGTGGATGGGATGAGAATTCTAAGGCGCTTGAGAGAACTCGGGTGAAGGAACTAGGCAAAATAGCACCGTAACTTCGGGAGAAGGTGTGCCCTTGTTAGGTGAAGCGACTTGCTCGTGGAGCTGAAGAGGGTTGCAGTGAACTGGTGGCTGCGACTGTTTATTAAAAACACAGCACTCTGCAAACACGAAAGTGGACGTATAGGGTGTGACGCCTGCCCGGTGCCGGAAGGTTAATTGATGGGGTTATTCTTCGGAAGAAGCTCTTGATCGAAGCCCCGGTAAACGGCGGCCGTAACTATAACGGTCCTAAGGTAGCGAAATTCCTTGTCGGGTAAGTTCCGACCTGCACGAATGGCGTAACGATGGCCACACTGTCTCCACCCGAGACTCAGTGAAATTGAAATTGCGGTTAAGATGCCGTATACCCGCGGCTAGACGGAAAGACCCCGTGAACCTTTACTACAGCTTTGCACTGAACTTTGAACCTACTTGTGTAGGATAGCTGGGAGGCATCGAAGCGTGAACGCCAGTTTGCGTGGAGCCAACCTTGAAATACCAGCCTGGTATGTTTGGAGTTCTAACCTCGTTCCCTTATCGGGAATAGGGACAGTGTATGGTGGGTAGTTTGACTGGGGCGGTCTCCTCCCAAAGAGTAACGGAGGAGCACGAAGGTACACTAAGTATGGTCGGACATCATACGGTTAGTGCAATGGCAAAAGTGTGCTTGACTGCGAGACAGACACGTCGAGCAGGTACGAAAGTAGGTCATAGTGATCCGGTGGTTCTGAATGGAAGGGCCATCGCTCAACGGATAAAAGGTACTCCGGGGATAACAGGCTGATACCGCCCAAGAGTTCACATCGACGGCGGTGTTTGGCACCTCGATGTCGGCTCATCACATCCTGGGGCTGTAGCCGGTCCCAAGGGTATGGCTGTTCGCCATTTAAAGTGGTACGCGAGCTGGGTTTAGAACGTCGTGAGACAGTTCGGTCCCTATCTGCCGTGGGCGTTGGAAATTTGAGAGGAGCTGCTCCTAGTACGAGAGGACCGGAGTGGACGTACCCCTGGTGTTCGGGTTGTCATGCCAATGGCATTGCCCGGTAGCTATGTACGGACGGGATAACCGCTGAAAGCATCTAAGCGGGAAGCCCCCCTCAAGATTAGATTTCCCTGGACTTTAAGTCCCTGAAGGGCCGTAGAAGACCACTACGTTGATAGGTTGGGTGTGGAAGTGCAGTAATGTATGAAGCTAACCAATACTAATTGCCCGTGAGGCTTGACCATATAACCCCAAGTAAGTTGGGCGCGCATAAGAACCAATACTTTACTTCCCGAATTAGCTTACCCGAAAAGTAAGCAGCCAGTTATGCCTGGCGGCCATAGCGAGTTGGCACCACCTGTTCCCATCCCGAACACAGAAGTGAAACAGCTCAGCGCCGATGATAGTGTGGGAGTTCCCATGTGAAAGTAGGTCACTGCCAGGCTTTAATACAAAAAAAGAGCTCATCCAATCGGATGGGCTCTTTTTTTTGTATTGAGGTTTGGAATTGTTCTGTCTTGAATCGGGAAAACAAAAACACCGGGAGTGTTTTTGGACGCCGTCAGGCGCCCGAAGGGCTGAGCCCATGGATGGGCTCAGTCAAAGTAGGTCAATGCACAAACTACTTCTTCAGGGTGGCCTTTTTTATTATTTGAAGTTTAGATAGTGTGACCTACTTGAACGGAGTGACAAAAACGCCAGGACAGGCAATGCTCCCAGCATTGCTTCTGCATACACTCCATCCATGGAGATAAGCGTTTTTGCATGAGCGAAGCGAGCCCGAAGGGTCAGCCACAGGGAGGTGGCTGATAAAGTAGGTCACTGCCAGGCTTTAATATAAAACGATACCCGGTCCTCATAAAGGCCCGGGTATTTTTTTGTCTTGAAGGTTGGCTTTAATCCTGCCTGAGCATGGGAACACCCCATGTGACATTATCGCCAGGACATGCAATGTTCCAGACATTGCTTTGCATACACTCCGTCCATGGAGATAAGCGATAATGGACGCCGCCAGGCGTCCGAAGGATGAAGAGCATGGAGGCACTTCATCAAAGTAGGTTAACGATAACCGCTTATGCGCTCTAGGCACACATCAACTCCCTGTAAATAAATGTCGGGCTTTTACATAAAACACCAAGTCGATATCAGGAATGCCTTTGCCAGAATCAAGCATTTTCGGGGATTGCAACGCGCTACGACAAGATGGAACGGAATTATTAGCTGGCGTTCATCATCATGTGGCTGCCAATGTGGGTTGATTAATTTTTGTGAGCGAACTTGCCGCCCAAGCTGGGGCGGCAGATCGTTGAAGGTATGGATATCCCCGCTGAGATCGCCCGGCTTGGATCCCGGCGGGAAGCACTGGCTGAAGCGAAGCGGGCGATTGAGGCACGAGCGCAAGAGCGCTTTGAACAGGAGTAGGCTGACTACCAGCAAAAACAGGCCAAACGGTAGACCCTCGGCACCGTTACGGATCTGTTGGACTTCAGCAAAGCCAATGTCCAGGTATGCAGGGAGAAAAACATCCGGCCGTCACTGGCGGTGGTGCGTGATCAACACCACTTATCCGTGTTTGATCGGTTCGAACCCGATGATCCGGCGCCTGCCTCGGACGACCCGGTGACACAGATGAAACACCAGTGAACACCCCAGTCCGGATGAGCACTGTATGCACTGCGAAAACAAGCGATGGAGCCCGTGTTTTGAATTATCAAACATGTGATGGGCTTGAGACAGTTCTCGATGAGGAGGCTGGAGAAGGTGGCGGGCGAGTGGACGTTAGCCACGCTGGCGTGGAATGTGAAGCGGATGAGCGTGTTGAAAATGGCGCAGTGAGGGCCTTTTCACCCGCCCAAAGGCCTTATCTGGAGTACCTCAAAGTGCCATAGAGGCCAATCTGGGGTCTCTGATGATCACTAACGGTCAAACTCGGGAAGCCAAGCGAACAAGACAACTTTAAATAACGCTTGTCAGGTGCAAGTCCGACAGGCTGCTAGATACTGTCGTCACGGGATTTGTTATAATTGCCCTCAAATCAATCTGGGCGAGGTATTTTCGATGATGGAGAGCACGCGACGACATGACATTTCGGATGCAACCTGGGCACTGCTGGAGCCGCACCTCCCGGGACAGCGCGGCCAATGGGGCGGCATTGCGCACAACAACCGGCAGTTCATTGACGCGGTGTTCTGGATACTGCGCACGGGAGCGCCCTGGCGAGACCTGCCCGCCAGTTACGGAGATTGGAAGAACACCCACCGGCGCTTCTGTCGCTGGCGAGATCGGGGGGTATGGGAGGTGCTGCTGGAATGCCTAATTGATGAGCCCGACTATGAGTGGCTGATGATTGATGCCAGTCACTGCAAGGTTCATCCTCATGCGGCGGGCGCACGAGGCGGCAATCAGGGGATGAGCCGCACAAAAGGGGGCTCAACACCAAGGTACACCTGGCCGTGGATGCGCATGGTATGCCGGTCCGAATTATTGCTACAGAGGCTACCCGAGCGGATTGCTCTCAAGCTGACGCATTGATTGATGGCCTTGAAGCACAGCACTTGATTGCCGACAAGGGTTACGACAGCGATGCCATTGTTGAGAAAGCGAAAAACCGGGGTATGCAAGCGGTCATCCCGCCGCGAAAGAACAGGAAGACGCAACGTGAATACGACAGACATCTCTACCGGCAGCGCCACCTGGTTGAAAATGCCTTTCTGCATCTCAAGCGTTGGCGCGGCATTGCGACGCGCTATGCCAAGAATCTGGCGTCCTTTTTGGCTGCCGTGCAGATCAGATGTTTGGTGCTCTGGCTCAATATTTCGTGACGACACTATCTAGGTGGAAAATTTCTTATTTATTTGCTGTTAATTGTTTGGCCAATAATCCTGGCCCTTGCCAAGGTAGTTCCCAGGGAAGCGAAATGGTATGGCCACTACCGGGTGCTCTTGTTATTGGCTGACCTTGCAGATCGAACATCACAGACAGGTTAAAATTGATATTACCGGATGGGGTAATCATTTCTAACGTATCACCAACACTAAACTGATTGCGAACATCAATTTTGAGTTGTTTGTTTGTGGCATCAAAACCAACAACTTCTCCAACATATTGTTGACGAAGATTACTGGAATAACCATGCAGGTAGTTTTGCTGTTCCTGAGTTGGATGGCGCTGATAAAAGCCATCGGTGTAACCGCGATTGGAAAGATTATCAAGCTGACCTATTAATCGTGGATCAAAAGCACGACCAGCAATTGAATCATCAATAGCTTGACGATAAATTTGTGCTGTTCGGGCGACGTAATAAATTGATTTAGTTCGTCCTTCGATCTTTAGGCAATCCACACCAATTTTGCATAATCGTTCAATATGTTGAATGGCACGTAGATCTTTTGAGTTCATGATGTAGGTACCATGTTCATCCTCAAAAATGGGCATTAATTCGCCAGGACGATTTGCTTCTTCGATAAGATAAATATTATCCGCAAGAGGGTGTCTTTCTTGACCTCCACAGTCTGAAAGTTGATGCTTTTGCATGGCTGATAAAGCATTGAAATCAATTTTTTTAGGGGAATCATCCTGCTGATCGCTGGGATAGGTCTTGTAATCCCATCGACACGCATTGGTACAGGTACCTTGGTTGGGATCTCGATGATTAAAATATCCGGATAACAGACATCGACCGGAATAGGCAATACACAACGCTCCATGAACAAATACTTCAAGTTCAATATCCGGACATAGTTGACGAATTTCTTCAATCTCATCCAATGACAATTCCCTTGATAAGATCACCCGGCTTAAGCCTAATGATTGCCAGAATCGCACAGCTTGAAAATTAACGGTGTTTGCCTGAACAGACAAGTGAATCGGCATTTCCGGCCAACGTTCTCTCACCATCATTATTAAACCAGGATCGGCCATAATGAGTGCATCTGGCTGCATGGCTATAACGGCTTCCATGTCATTTATATAGGTTTTGATTTTTGCATTGTGTGGCATCAAATTACTGGCGACAAAAAACTGTTTGCCCAGTTGATGCGCTTCCTGAATACCTTGTTGCAGAATATCTAATTTGTGAAAAGCGTTGTTCCGAACACGCAGGCTATATCGAGGCTGACCCGCGTACACTGCATCAGCCCCAAAAGCAAAGGCATAATGCATGTGTTGGATACTTCCTGCGGGCAAAAGTAACTCAGGCGTATTCATTGGATGTTATCCAGAAAAAACTAAATTATAATCAAACATATATTTCTACCGTGCAAAACAAGATCATTTATTGATCCTGATCAACAAGCTATAGGCGAATCATTAGTGGGAGATCCGGCCATGAAAAAATCTGTAAATATCTCACAAAACCTGTAGTGATAGTGTCCGCTGGAACAATGTCGGCGAGCGCAATCATCCATCCACTAATTATTGAAAGCCATCTGGAGTGGCAAGCGGTATTTACATCGGCTGTCGGGCCTCCACTTCTGGTTTAGCCGCATAGCCAGTTCAGCAAAGGAAAAGCGGTTAATCCCGTCTCTATGGACGCGAGTAAAAAAGTTAGCGAGGCATAGATTCCTGCTGAACCACTACAGTTTTTGCTAACGAAACCGTAGACAATGATCAAAAAATTTAACCCCTGATAGAAAAGCTGAGCAAAATAAAGAAGGTCAGAAGACCTATATTCAAGGTTCTGAGCAGGGAAGAACCCAGGGTACTGATGATCCAAAGACTTTCGATTACGAAGATAATACTGACAAAAACTTAGCTCCTGCCAGAAAAGCAAATGTAAACGATAAGTAAGAGACTGTTGGTAGCCAGATGTAATAGCCCCATTTTAAAACGGACACTCAATTATTAAGCGATAGGCTTAGACCTATCTTTAAGGAGTGTCTATGGAACGTATTGAAATTTTTACTGGCGAACAGCGTCGTCGTCGCTATACTCCGCAGGAGAAAGCCAAATTTGTTGCCATGAGTATGCAGCCAGGGTATTCGGTGTCACTGGTGGCCAGACAAAACGGCATCACCCCAAGTTTATTGTTTAAGTGGAAGAAACTCATGCAAGACGGTGGCATGTCGGCAATTCAATCTGGTGATGAGGTGGTCAGCTCAGCTGAGCACAAAGCGTTGCAGAAAAAAGTGAAGCAACTTGAGCAACTGCTTGGCCGCAAAACCATGGAAACGGAAATTTTGAAAGAGGCGCTGGAGATAGCCCAGTCAAAAAAGTTAATATCGCGCATGCCATTGTTGCCACCGGACGATTCCCTCTCATCAGAGTCGTAAGTGCATTGGGTGTGTCGCGCTCTAACCTTTACCAACGGATTAATGGTCGACAAGCAGGTCGTCCGGCACGTTACAGCAAATCAGAGGATGCCATGCTGTTGCCACTGATTGAGGCGTTATGTGACAAACGTGCAACCAATGGCTATCGACGTATCACGGCGCATTTAAATCGCCAGTTGAAAATAGACGAACATCCTTTAAGCAGGGTGAATCCCAAACGGATTTACCGCATCATGCGACTGAATAAATTGCTGTTAGCGAAGCATACTGGTCGTGTTGGTGATAATCGAGCGCATGAAGGCAAGGTTATTACCCTTCACTCCAACACACGTTGGTGCTCAGATGGTTTTGAGATCGGCTGTTGGAATAAAGAAAAAGTCCGAGTAGTGTTTAGTCTCGACGGCTGCGACCCTGAAGTCATGAGTTATGTTGCCACCACCACTGGCATTAACGCTTTGATGGTGCAGGACGTATTGGTCGAGAGTATCGAAAAGCGGTTTGGTGATGTTCAAGAGCTACCTCGCCAGGTGGAGTGGCTGACCGATAATGGGAGTTGCTATATTGCCGATGACACTCGGCAGTTCGCGAAATCACTGGGCTTTAAGGTATGCACAACCCCTGTCAGAAGCCCTGAAAGTAACGGCATGGCTGAGGCGTTTGTGAAGACGTTTAAACGGGATTATGTTTACTTAACCTGAGATCGGTTTAAGCAGACGTCAAAGCGAGCCTGTGAAGTGAGTTCATATCTTGTTCAGAGAGCATGATGGAGGGTTTATCTTCTTTCAGGCAATAGGCGATAAGCCCACCCATGAGGTTCAACATGAAGCCATGCAGGCTTCTGTGCCGGGAATGCTCGATTTGAGAGATATTCTTCAACTGATCGTTGATGGTTTCAATGATGAAACGCTTTTTGAGTAATATCCTGTCCCAGAGTGATAATAGCTTCGGTTTCATGTTTTTACGAACATTGGTGATGAGTTCAATGCCCTGGTCATAGAGCTTTCCGGAGAGCGCCTGACTGATATAGCCCTTGTCGGCATAGAGCTTACCGAACAAGCCTTTGACCATTGTTGGAACGGGTTCACGGTCATCGACGTTAGCCGGTGTGAGCTTGGTATCCAGAATATCACCGCGATGATTGATAAGCAGATGTAGCTTAAAGCCGTAAAACCAGCCCATAGTGCTCTTGCCCCGGGTGGCCACACCGTCAAAGACCTTGTGGCGTGGGATCCGCAGGTTGTGGCAAACCTTGATGCTGGTGGAATCGACAAAGGCTATCCCCGTTGCCGAGCCTTTCAGATGCGTGAAGTACGCACACAGTGGCATCAGTACGCCTGGCATGACCTCTAAAAACCGGGTGTAGCTGAGCAGTTCGGGGAAGGCATCGCGTAGGTGTCTTGCCACATGATGCAGATAAAAGCTTTTGAATTTGCGATAGTTGGAGCGATGAAACTCGATAATGATGGTCATGATCTCCGCTGGCGTCATTCGCCCCTGACGTCGTCGTTGACGTTGCCCCGATTGGAGTAGCGTTTTTTCCCATTCTGGAATAAACACACGACAAAAATCATCGACGTCACAGAAAATTTCAACTAACTTGTCCATGCCTGCTTACCTTTGTGATCAAATTATTCTTGCTCGAAAGATCTGATCCGTAAGCAGGCACTTAGTTCATTTTCTTATCCCGAGTTCAGGTTAATAAGTTAACCGTATTTTTAGCATAAATCTTTTTCTTTGCAACAAAAATATTGCAAGTCGGACATTTTGACGTTATAAATTATTTCACTACTGTTTATCTGGGTTTGCGTTATGACCGGTTTATATAACGACGATTATCTGCAGCAATTGACTGGGGAGGTCGAAAAATCACTAGGGCATTGGAATATCAATGAAACCGCCAATATCTCGCTGCTGACGGTTTCTGAAAATGCCACCTTTATGGTGACCGATGAAGAAAAGGATCAACGTTTTATTATTCGTGTACATCACCCTGAATATCATTCCAAAAATGAAATTCTTTCCGAATTAAGCTGGATTCAATCGCTACGGGAGCAAGCTCTGCTTAATACACCGGAACCGTTAACTCGTCATGATGGTTCAATGGTGGCTTCATTCAGTGATGATGGCGTGGAACGTTACGTGGTGGCTTTCGAGTTTATGCCGGGTAAACAACCTAATGAAGATGAATCAATGATAGAGGGTTTTGAGATATTGGGTGCAACCTCGGCCAGATTGCATCAACAGGCAAGACAATGGTCTTTACCGGAAGGTTTTACCCGTAAAAAATGGAATTTTGACAGCGCTTTTGAAGCAAATGGAGACTGGCGTGATGCACCGGGGCTGGATCCAGCGGGCCAGGCAATATTAGAGCAGTTATGTGAAGTATTGGAAGCAAAATTACATCACTATGGTGAAAGCCCTGATCGCTTTGGTCTGGTGCACGCCGATCTGCGTTTAGCGAATTTGCTGGTCGATGATAAACAGCTAAGTGTGATTGATTTTGATGCTTGCGGGTTTAGCTGGTTTATTTATGACTTTGCTTCAGTAGTGTCCTTTCTGGAAACCTCGCCTTTATTGCCGGATTTGCAACGTGCCTGGGTGCGTGGTTATAAATCGATAGCGCCGCTTTCAGCCGAAGATGAAGCGATGATTTCAACGTTTGTGATGTTTCGGAGATTGTTGCTGACCGCCTGGGTGGCAAGTCACCCGGAAACAGAAACCGCTGCTGAAGCCGGTTTTGAACAATTCACCTTCGGCACTATTGAGCGGGCAAAACAATATCTGCAGCAACAGACCGAAGAAAGTAATGGCTTAACTGAAAAACGTATTCTGGATATGAATGCCTTTGAAGCCAATCAGGGCGAACATCAGCAAAATGTGACAAGGCGTTTAAATAATCTGGGGGCTGCGGGGCTGCCTCGGTGTGATCCTATTGAAATGGTTTCGGCACAGGGAGCCTGGATGCAGGCTGCCGATGGTAAGCGCTATTTTGATTTTATAATAATGTGCCTTGTCTGGGGCATTGTCATCCCAATGTGGTTGAGGACGTCTCAAAGCAAATTGCTACGCTAAATGTACATACCCGCTATCTGGTCTCGGTGGTCGATGATTATCTTGAATTGTTAAAGACCACTTTGCCTGATTCTATTACCAAAATTGTAATGACCTGCTCGGGCAGTGAGGCCAATGATCTGGCAATGCGTCTGGCAAAACAGGCTTCCGGTGGCGAGGGTTTTATTGTTACTGAAGATGCTTATCACGGGAATACCAGTTTGGTCACCGAGGTGTCACCATCAATTATCAAACAGGGCTGGTTGCCGGATCATGTTGTGGCAATACCGGCCCCATCTGTTGGGGAATATGGTGACGATATTGAGGCAGGCTTTGCTGCAAAAGTCACTGAAGTTATTGAGCTTTTATGGGAACGGGGATTTAGAGTCGCGGCTTTATTAGTCGATACCATTTTTTCATCAGACGGTATCTATACCGAGCCAAGAGGTTTTCTCAAAAAAACCGTGGATGCCGTGCATAACGCAGGTGGCGTATTTATCGCCGATGAGGTACAGCCTGGTTTGCCAGAATGGGTGAGACTTTTTGGGGGGGTGATTTCCATGGGGTAACACCGGATATTGTGACGATGGGAAAGCCGATGGGTAATGGATTTCCAATGGCGGCTGTCGCAACAAAATCAGACTATCTGGACAGATTTTGTGCTGATGTCGGTTATTTCAATACCTTTGGTGGTAATCCAGTTGCCGCTGCTGCTGGACAGGCAGTCCTCGACACTATCAAGCAGGATAATCTGTAAGCAAATGCGCTGAAAATGGGGCTTTATTTAAAAACTCAGTTGAACTCTATTGCTAAACAATCCGCTTACGTTAACGAGGTGAGAGGGCAGGGACTGTTTCTGGGAATCACTATCGGCAAACAAGAAAATAAACACATCCCGGATCCGCTCAAAACCAAACAGGTGATTAATGGTTTAAAAGCGGCTGGCGTTTTGATTGGTGCTGCAGGTAGGTTTGGCGCCACCTTGAAACTAAGGCCATTGTTAACACTGACGCAATTTGAAGCGGACTTCTTTTTAGAGGCGTTTTCCCAGCAGGTTCAATATACGTAAGTAACAGCAATTATTGGAGCGGCGCTTCAGTAATCTGCACCTGTTCACTGGATAAAGCTTTTTTAAGTGGCCCACTGGGTTTTTGATCAGTAATTAAATGGTCAATTTCATTCCATTTTGCATACCTTGCCGTGGCCATGCGATCGAATTTGCTGTGATCAGCGACAATCATATTGTGTGTGCTTTGCCGAATCATCTGTTGATAGACATCTGCCGCATCAACTAACGCATCTGATGGTCCGGTAGGGGCCAGACCACTGGCCCCCAAAATCGCCCAGTCTGCGGTGTAATTTGTCAGAAACTGACAAGTCACCGAACCATGGGTAGCGCTTTCTTCGGCATGATAAACGCCTGGCGCCATAATGACCTTAATTGTCGGATTAAATGACAAAACCCTAGCTACCCCAAAAGAATGGGTAATAACCGTAATATTGCTCATTTCATAGACAATACGCTTGGCAACTTCAACCGTGGTTACCCCTGAACCTATCATTAATACCTTGGCATCTTTCAGCAGTGGAGCCGCTTTTTTACCAATGGCAGCCCGTTCAGCCAGGTTGGCCTTATGGCGTTCATTGAGCACCGGTTCAACCGCCTGACGCAATAACGCTCCACCATAAGTGCGGCTGATCAGCTTTTGTTGTGCGAGTTCTTCGAGGTCACGCCGAATGGTTTCTGTGGTCACGTTTAATGCCGAGGCTAATTCACTAACGCGCTTTGATGGATGAATTGTCAGTTCATCAATAATTGACTTATGGCGGGCAGCTTTTTTTCGTGACATGTCTGGTACTCATTATTGATGGCTGAAAGGTACCATATTCGTCAGTGATTTCGTACATTCACCGCTGCAGCAATAGCCGTTATTTAGGAAGATCTCATGCACAATAAACGCCCTTATCTAATGCGATGAAGCAGAAACAAAAAAATGACCTGCGATCATTAGAATACAAAGAGTGGTGCCTGTATAAGGTATCCATAATGGAACGCTGAAACCATTATGGACTGGACTATTTTTTTTAAGACGAATCAGTGCAATATTGGATAATGCAAAAACCATCAATATGATAAATGATGTGGCTTGGGCTAGTCTTTCCGTCGGGAAAAAGATCACTAGCGCGATAATAATAAGGACGCAGACTAATGTTGCCATTAATGGCGTATGGGTACGCCGGTTGATTTGTGACAGCCATTTGGGCACCCCATTGAGATGCCTGCCCATATCATGAAACACTCTTGAAGCCATCACTATCTGAGCCAGGGCACCATTAACTATAATAAATAACGAAAGTGCGCCCAGAATATTTCCTGAATAACCTTCTGCTTTCATGACATCAACCAATGGTGCTTTAGAATCAGCAAGTGCTTCAGCAGATAAAGTCAGTACTGCGCCCATCGAGACGGTAATATAAAAGAATAAAGAGACAATCAAGGCAAACAAAATGGCCAAAGGCATGGCTTTACTGACATTTTTGGCTTCTTCGGAGACGTGAACAATGTCTTCAAAACCTATATAGGCATAAAAAGCGAGAAAAGCCCCCAGAACAATGCCACTCAAAGCAGAGCTGCTGGATAAAGGTTGTGCTTCAGAAAGTCGACCTGGCAATTCTGAAAAATTACCAGCAGTTACCATCAGTATGATGATTAACCCCGACACACCTGCAACAGTGGTGATGCCCATAAACCATGCCGTTCCTTTCATGCCAACAGCCGCAATACTGCCCAGCAACAGAACCAGGCCAATCATCAGTGGAAGATCCGGCCAGGAGAGAAAAATCTGAAAATATCCCGCAAAACCTGTAGTGATAGTGGCTGCTGAAACAATCCCAGTGGCGGCTATCATCCAGCCTGTAATTATTGAAAGCCATCTGCAGCCGAAAGCCTCGCTTACATAGGCAACCGGACCACCACTTCTGGGTAGCCGAACAGCCAGTTCAGCAAAGGAAAAGGCAGTAAACGCCGCTACTATGGATGCAAGTAAAAAAGTGAGCGGGGCATAGATTACGGCTTCACCGGCAATCTCGCCTATCAATACATAAATTCCAGCGCCCAATATGGTTCCCAGACCATATAAGGCAAGAAGCGGGGCGGGGACCGATCGCTTTAATTCTGCATCTGTGGTTTTGTTCATCTAATAGTATTCCAACAAGGGATGAGTCGAGTCTGCGTTTGATAGGCAGATCTCAGCTATGCGTTTATGGATGTTCAAGAACCTATCATGAGTAAAACCGGTTAGCCAAATGGCTAAAAAACAATAAATGATGTTTTCCTGTGATTTATTATGTTTTGTTCCGTATTCATCAGCAGTGATGGAGGTTTATTCTGCAGGTTTTTACTGGTTGATTGCCCAACTTGAAAATAAAAAAGCGAAACCTTTATGAGTGAGAGAGATAAGGCCTTTTTTGATAGAGCGGATGCTTTTATCAAACTGGCTAATGAGCAAATGGAGAAAAGTGTAGAGGCCGGTGAAGTTAGTGCATCATTTATGTATGGATTGGCCAGATATAGTGCTTGGTTTAGTGCCTCTGGCTGGACTAATGCCAGGGATATGGCAGATGCACGAGATGAAACCGTCGATTTTTTTGTTAATGAATATCGACGGATGTTGGAATTGAATATGGATGACTATATTCAGAATTTCGACAATTACGTTCAGGCCTCTGAACAACTGCAAAACAAAGGGTAAGCTTTCGCTTACCCTTTCTTATTCTGACACAGCCTTTGAGTCAGTTTTAATTATGGCTTTTACAACCGTTTAACGGTCTGTAGTCATAACTGATTTATATCCCAGCTCGTTTTTTTATGCACTAATTAGCAACACAGCATTCAGGAAAGCAGGGCAGGTTTCAGTTATTTTAAAACCTTGAGTTCATCACCTCAGACTTTTCAGATGAATTCTCACCGTCGCCAAAATCGTTGTACTATTCAGTTTCATCCATACGATCATTTCAAAGATTATTTACCTTGTCTTGGGCGAATAACTTTAAGGTTTGACCATGAGAATATATTTAACCTCAGATCTGCATAAGCGCGCCCTTTTCATTCCTGTTCAACTTGATAGAAGGCTTCTTGGGTTGGAAGGTATAAGCCACCAATCCAGCCATGAGGTGGACCATAAAGCTGACAGGGCTGCGGTGCCGTGAGTGTTCGATTTGAGAAATATTCTTCAATTGGTCAAATATTGTTTCAATCACATAGCGTTTTCTCAACATCAACCGGTCCCATAACGTCATCAGTTGCGGTTTCATATTCTTGCGAATGCCGGTGACCAGCTTAATGCCTTGTTCGGCTAATGACTCTTTAAGTGTTTGAGACAGATAACCTTTATCGCCATACAAGGTGCCCCATAGCTGTTTGACCATGTCCGGTATGGGCTTGCGGTCATCAATATTGGCCGTTGTGATTTTTACTGAAAGTATTTCACCTTGTTCGTTCACTAACAGGTGTAGCTTGAAGCCATAAAACCAGCCCATGGTGCCCTTGCCTCGCTCTGCAACACCGCTAAAGACACGGTTTCGAGGAATGCGAATGTTGTGGCATACCGCCAGTTTGGTTGAATCAACAAAGGCGATGCCGGTTGGTTTGCCGTAACGTTGTGTCATAAAGGCACACAGGGGAACCAGCACACTTTGCAGCAGTTTCAACATGCGGGTATAGCTAACCAGTTGGGGGAAAGCTTGCTTCAAGTGCTTCCGGGCATAGTGTGTATAAAAGGTCTTGAAGTCTCTGAAGCGGAGCTGGTGAAATAAAATCAGAATAGTGATGACTTCACTTTCCGACAACTTGCCAGGCTTGTTCCGGCATTTATCTCCGGCTGCTATCTGCTGGTGTTGCCAGGCCGGGATAAATCTTTGGCAAAAATCATCGACTTCGCAATACATTTTCTCTAAATTGTACATACTTGAGCCCTTTCGTTTCTCGTTTTTGGTCAAACGATTCGATCGTGGCTCAGGCTTTTAGTTCCTCTTTTCTTATGCGCAGCTCAGGTTATTTATCTTTTTTCACTACATTGGTTTTGCTTAGTGGTTGTAACGCTGGTGAGCCGGTAATGGTTTATGAGAGCCGCAATGCACAGCAATGTGAAACTACTGGAATCACACCTGCCGACAGCGCAGCGAAATTAGCAGCAGAAAATATTGAGGTGACTGAAACACATTGTGGTCGAAGAACCGGTGTCGCCTATCCAGCAGCTTGTGGGATGGGGACAGGTACTATCCTGATTCATCAGATAGCTGAGACAGATCTGGTTACGGCGAGAAATATTGGCTTCCAGGAAGTATCTGAACTGATAGATCTTGACGCTGCCACTGGCTATGAATTCGTTGATTGTGAGGATAAATAAGGCCAACCGGGCATTATTTAACAGGTTTTGTCGGGTGAATGGCGAAAGCGTATAACGATTTAAATGAGTAGCATGGAATTTATTGTTTTGGTCAGTAACTAAAAAGTTTATCGATGCCGAATCGAAATCCACTTACATTTTATCTTTTATTGTTACTCATCCTTTTTGTGGTGGGAGTCGTCATGCTGACCAAGTTTGAAGAGGCGCCTGATTCAGATTTGGAGCCATCTGTTGAAGATACAACTACATCAGAAGTGATTGAGCAGCCGACAGCCATGCCGAATATATATATCGATCAGATTATTACCCCTGCTACCGCTGAAAACCGCAGGGAGTTGTATGCCGATTTACTAAATATCTGCCAGGAAGAGGGCGTTTCGATCCAGGCATTGACTGATACTGAACTGTCACAACTGGGCACTATTCGTCTGCAACGCTGGATTGATGAAAGCAGAACGGCCTACCGACTGGAATCTTGGGATTTTCAGTTGGAAGAACCACAACAGCAACCGCATTGCCACTTTCAGCTGATCAGTAGTGGTCGTCATGTCATGATAGATGCGGAGGGACTGACAGGGATCAATCTGAATGATAATCAGCCTTATGATATTGCACCACTAACCAACATGGATGCCAGTTTGTTGTTACGCTCTCCGGCGCGGCAGGACAAAATAACGACCGGGAAACTGAGAGAAGTCGCTGGTCAGCCATGTGTTGAAACCACCATTGCCAATTACGAAGAGGCGGTAGTATGCACATGGACTGGAGGTGTCGAATGGGGTTTTGAGCCGCATTCAGATGGTATCAAGTCGGTGTCAGATACGCATCACTATGCCTTATTCAGATCAATTGTTCTGCAGCAGGATCCGGCTGGAAATGCGTTAGATAAAATCAGTACAATTACTTTCAACATTGGTGACAATTTTGATGAGGCGGCGATGCAACCTGCCCCTGCAACCGCATTGCCCGCTCAGCAACCGTAACCCTTAATCTTCCGGCCGTTAACACTGTTTTAACATGGCGATGCCAAAGTGCAACGATTTTGTCGCATTGGCGTAATTGAGTTATTTGACTGCTGTTTTATGTTTAAATGCATTCGGTTTCAAACCTTGTCGAAAAATTACACTCTATAACGACTATGTCTTTACAAAACGTAGTGAAGGAAACGCAAGTGATGGAAAATCACATCATTGATGTGCGCAATCTGAGTAAAAAATATCCTTCCGGATTTCATGCTTTAAAGCAGGTCAATCTGCAAATCAAACGTGGTGAAATATTTGCCCTGTTAGGCCCGAATGGCGCAGGTAAAACCACCCTGATCAGCATTATTTGTGGCCTGGTCAATGTGGACGAAGGGCAAGTGTTGGTTGGCGGTTATGACGTGGTCAAAGACTATCGGCAAGCCCGCAAACAAATTGGTTTGGTGCCACAAGAATTAGCCATAGATGTGTTTGCCTTTGTCTGGAATACCATGGTGTTCAGTCGTGGCGTGTTTGGCAAGCCGCGCGATGACGCCTATCTGGAAGAGATTCTCAAGGCTTTGTCTTTATGGGATAAACGCCATGCCAAAATTCAATTTCTTTCCGGCGGCATGAAACGTCGTGTGTTGATTGCCAAAGCTCTGGCACATGAGCCGGAAGTGTTATTTCTCGATGAACCGACCGCTGGTGTGGATGTTGAATTACGTCGTGATATGTGGCGTCTGGTGGAAAAGTTACGCCAGCGAGGCACCACTATTATCCTTACTACGCATTACATTGAAGAAGCCGAAGAAATCGCCGATCGGATTGGCATCATTAATCATGGTGAGATTCTGCTGGTGGAAAACAAGCAGGATTTAATGAAAAAACTGGGCCGAAAGCAACTTATTCTGCAGTTACACCAACCGATTACACAGCTACCCGAAGAACTGAAAGCCTTTGTGATGGAGATTTCTGAGGATGGTAAAACCTTGACCTATGACTATGTTGATAATCAACCAACTAATCATGTGACGGAGGTGCTGGCGGCGATTCATCGTTCTGGTATTGAGCTGAATGATGTGCAAACCAAACAAAGCACGCTGGAACAAATCTTTGTCAGTCTGGTGGAGGATTCAAAATGAATTGGTATGCGATTAAAGCCATTTATTTATCCGAACTTCACCGCAGCTGGCGGACACCATTGCAAAGTATTGCTTCGCCGGTGTTATCTACCTCGCTTTATTTCATCGTATTTGGTTCAGCAATTGGTTCAGCAATGACCGAAATCGGCGGCGTGAGTTATGGCGCTTTTATTATTCCGGGCTTGATCATGTTGATGGTGTTAACCGAATCAACCTCAAATGCGTCATTTGGCATTTATATGCCCAAGTGGTCCGGCGCTATTTACGAAGTGTTGTCCGCACCCGTGTCGGCATTTGAAATTGTAGTCGGCTATGTCGGTGCGGCGGCGACCAAATCGATTATTCTGGCAATGTTAATTTTGCTCACCGCCAAATTATTTGTGGATTATTCGATTCTGCATCCGTTGTGGATGATGCTATTTCTTGTATTGACCTGCGTTACCTTCAGTATGTTGGGCTTTATCCTGGGCGTTGTGGCCGATGGTTTTGAAAAATTACAGGTTATTCCGTTGATGGTGGTCACACCGCTGGCCTTTTTGGGCGGTACATTTTATTCAATCAGTATGTTGCCGGAGTTCTGGCAGAAAGTGACCTTATTTAATCCTGTGGTCTATCTGGTCAGCGGATTTCGCTGGAGTTTTTATGGCACGGCAGATGTAAGCATGACGTTGAGCCTGGTGATGATTTCCGCTTTTCTGATTATGTTTATGGTGTTTATCTGGTGGATTTTTAAAACCGGTTATAAGGTAAAAGTCTAATCAAAGTAATGGTGGGGGGATCTGTTTTTGGCTTAGATACTGTCGTCACGGGATTTGTTATAATTGCCCTCAAATCAATCTGGGCGAGGTATTTTCGATGGTGGAGAGCACGCGACGACATGACATTTCGGATGCAACCTGGGCACTGCTGGAGCCGCACCTCCCGGGACAGCGCGGCCAATGGGGCGGCATTGCGCACAACAACCGGCAGTTCATTGACGCGGTGTTCTGGATACTGCGCACGGGAGCGCCCTGGCGAGACCTGCCCGCCAGTTACGGAGATTGGAAGAACACCCATCGGCGCTTCTGTCGCTGGCGAGATCGGGGGGTATGGGAGGCGCTGCTGGAATGCCTAATTGATGAGCCCGACTATGAGTGGCTGATGATTGATGCCAGTCACTGCAAGGTTCATCCTCATGCGGCGGGCGCACGAGGCGGCAATCAGGGGATGAGCCGCACAAAAGGGGGCTCAACACCAAGGTACACCTGGCCGTGGATGCGCATGGTATGCCGGTCCGAATTATTGCTACAGAGGCTACCCGAGCGGATTGCTCTCAAGCTGACGCATTGATTGATGGCCTTGAGGCACAGCACTTGGTTGCCGACAAGGGTTACGACAGCGATGCCATTGTTGAGAAAGCAAAAAACCGGGGGATGCAAGCGGTCATCCCGCCGCGAAAGAACAGGAAGACGCAACGTGAATACGACAGACATCTCTACCGGCAGCGCCACCTGGTTGAAAATGCCTTTCTGCATTTCAAGCGTTGGCGCGACATTGCGACGCGCTACGCCAGGAATCTGGCGTCCTTTTTGGCTGCCGTGCAGATCAGATGCTTGGTGCTCTGCCTCAATGTTTCGTGACGACACTATCTAGTGAAATGTAAGGGATAACAAGTTACTGCCATAACGAATCGAGTTGTTTGAAATTCCATTTTGTTGGATCTTCAGGGCCGTCAATTTTCTCTTTGCAGCTTGGTAGGGCTAGATCGATGGTTTGCATCGGAATCGGGGCCTTTGAACGTAGCGAAAAAAAAGCTTTTACTTTTGGTTTAATCAATGAGTCTATGCCGGGTTCAATCACTACGGCCAACCTCTGGGAGGCGAGACGCACTAAGGAGCCAACGGGATAAATGCCCACCATCTTTACAAAAATATTGAAAATTTGTTTATCAAAATGACCTTCCCATTTTGCCATTTCCCGAATTGTGCCAGCCGGATCCCAGGCTTGTTTATAAGCGCGTTCAGAGGTAACGGCATCATAGACATCACAAATGGCGGCCATACGGGAAAACAGTGATATTTCTTTACCATTCATCCGATTTGGGTATCCCAAACCGTTGATTTTTTCGTGATGATGCAGGGCAATATCAATGACCTCTGGCGCTGCACCAGACTTTTCCAATAACTTTGCCCCTGCAGCTGGATGCTTTTTCATGATGTCGTATTCTGCGTCGGATAGCTTTCCGGGTTTGTTCAGCACTTCCAATGGCATAAGGGATTTGCCAAGATCGTGCATTAATCCACCTACTCCAGCCAGCTTAACCTGTTCTTCATCCATCTCTAACTGGCGCGCCAGCGATATCATCAATGCACACACAGCCAATGAATGCATATAAGTATAGTCATCATGGGTTTTCAGGCGAGCTACACTGAGTATGGCTGCGGAGTTTCGCTGCACCATTAAATCAATTTCATTCACCAGCGGTAAGGTTGCTTGCGGATCAATTGCTTTACCGAGCCGGGCATCTTTATACATGGCCAAAACCTGTGGTTTAGCATCATTAAGGAGTCTACGTGCGCGATTGATATTGTCTTCCATTGAAAATTCAATGCCGGACTTATCTTCAGTGGATTGGGATGTTACAACAGGAGTGCCTGAGGGTTCTTCAGTTTTTGGTGGTGTTAAGGCTTCTTTACTTTGTAAAGCTTCGCCTTTTTCCTCATTGATCCAGACATCTTCGATGCCTGATTCAACAATACTTTTAATATCATCGGCATCAGTTAATAAAAAGCTACTACGTAAAAACGGATGCTTTAACCATGAACCACCCAGTTTTTGTATATACATGCCCAGTCGGAGATCAGTTGAGGCAATGCGTTTATTCAAAGCTTAATACCTTTCTTGTGTTTATTTTTGAGTGCATTGTATATAGCTTATATGTGAAAAAAATGTGTTTTATCACCAATTTTTTTGTTTTAGCGATAATTTCAGGAAAATCCTTGGCGCCATGATTCGGTATCGTTGATCAAGGATGACCATCAGCGGGGGTAGTGGTATCTCTCTGAACGTTTTGTGATCACATTCTGAATGACTATTTGAGATGGTCGTTGTAAGACTGAATTCAGCAGTTTACAACGTTAGAATAGACGTAGAGAAATGATGGTGCTACTTTGGGAATGGTCAATACATGGCAGGATTTATCTATGTCCTCAGGACTCTAGCAAATATTTATTGCTAAGCAGTCTGAATGATGAAAAGTTGTATTAATACAAACATAACAATAGATATTAATCACCGATGGATAGAGAAATGCAAAAAGATAGTCAACACAGCGAAACGGAATTGGAAAATCTCTTAAAGCAATCAATCGTGGAAGGATTTGTAGAGGTTCCTATCCTGCCGGAAATTGCGAATAAAGCTTTTATGCTGGCCAATGATAAAGAGTCAGATGCTAGTCAAATGGCCCAGTTAATTCAAAGTGATCCCTCACTGGCCGGTCATGTGATGCGTATCGCCAACTCGGCAGCTTATACACCGATGGCCAATCTAACCTCACTACAACAGGCCATTGCCCGACTGGGTATGACCACTATCAGTGAAATCGCCATTAGTGCCGTACTCAATGCCAAATTATTCAATACTCCTGGCTATGAAAACTATGCTGAAGCAATTTGGCGTCAGGCATTGGCGACATCACTTTGGGCTAAGGAGATTGCCAGTCATTGTAATGTGAATGTTGAAGTCGCTTTTCTGGCCGGATTGATTCATTCAATTGGCCGCCCAGCGGTATTGCAAACCCTGATTGATGTTGCCGCACAACGAACGTTGCTTTTAGATGATGAAATTGTCCATCAGTTGGAAGAAAAATATTGGCTGTCAGTTTCGCAGATGATCGTTATTCGATGGCGTATGCCGGCTTTGGTTATTGAAACCATCCAGCATCTTGAAACACCTTCGACTGATAAGGAAGCAGGTCAGTTGGCAGCAGTGGTCAATATGGCTAGATATGCTGCAGAGGCCATGCTGAATGATGAGTTGGCAGATAATTTTCCTCTGGCATCCATCGCTATTGTGGAATTCGAATCAGCAGATACCCAGAAACTTTTAACCAAGAAGGAACAGATCAGCGAACGCCTTAAACAACTGGCAGCTTAGTTACTGTTACTTAGATATTCGTTTTTCAACTTCACATAATTCTGGCAGGCATAGTTAAAATAATTCAGTTCGGCCTCAGTTAGTGGCCGAACTTGCTTAACCGGTGAGCCGAGATACAGATAACCTGATTCGAGTTTTTTACCGGGAGGCACCAAAGAACCCGCTCCAATCACCACCTGATCTTCAATGACTGCTCCATCCAGAATGGTGGAAGACATACCCACCAGAACCTGATCACCAATTGTGCAGCCATGCAGCATCACCATATGACCGATGGTGACATCATTGCCGATAATAAGCGGATGACCTTCGGGATTAAACTCACTGGCGTGGGTAATATGCAGACAGGAATTATCCTGAATACTGGTTCGAGCACCTATCCTGATACGATGCATATCGCCACGAATCGATACCAGTGGCCAGACTGAGCTGTCATCGCCAATTTCAATATCACCAATCAGTGAGGCTGTATCATCAATCCAGACCCGTTGACCAAGTTTGGGACTGTTGTCTCGAAACGCTTTGATGACCATCAGACTAACTCAGCAGTGTTATACCGCATAACCCCAGTAAGGCAACATTCGCTAACAGGCCAATCATGAAAAACCAGGTTCTGGGACTGGGGTTTTGTTCTGTGGCAATTGCGTAATAAAGGACCATGTGAATAATTCGGGCGATGGCAAATATCCAGACGAAAATACCCGTCCAAAAGCTATTGGCCCCGATAAGAACCGCCATAAAAGTCGTGCCAAGCATCAGTGGCAGATTTTCCAGTGAGTTCATAAATGTACGATGTGCTCTGAACACAAAGGATTCATGGCTGAGGTTTTCCGGAATTTTGCCTGGAATAGCACCAGTCTGTGAAGCTTTGGTTTTACTGGCAACAAACCATTGAATCAGCAACGTGAGCAAAATGATAAACAAGCCGAGAAAAGTCAGATAATAAATAATCCCCATTGTCATTCTTAGCCTCGTAATCTGGTGTTAATTTTATTTGCTCTTGTTAAAGTGCAGACGGTTTAACAATCGCCCACTCGTTCGCCCTGATATTCGGTATTCATTTTCATCGGTCCAAGAGGTGTGTTCATATCACTGCTCATTTTGCCTTCCAGACGATTTCCATGAAACGTGGCATAGCCTTCAAACAGAGTTGTCATGCCTTCAATACTGCAGGATGCAGCATAATCTACCCGGTCAGTTTTGATATCTGCCTTTGTCACGTTGCAACTTTCGTGAAGGTTCATTGCTCCCATGCCTTCATCCAGTTTCGCTTGTGTCAGACATTCCTGATTGCTGTTAGTTTGGGCTGGCATATTCATTGGCCCCTCAATGTTAGTGGTGCTGGTATAGCTCCACAGACCTGGTTGCAAATTAGGTGTCTCTGCAAAAATCGGTGCTGAGAGAAACGTTAAACTAACAAATATACTGTAAAGAAAAATGGAGTTTTTCAAAGTCTGGATTCCTTGTGAGTTTACATGGCTGGGCATGATAATTTTATGCTGCTACATACGTGAATCTTGCCTGTGACCAGGTTATAGCGCAATAGCCGAGGTGATTTTACGACCAATATTTATGTTTGGATCATAACGGCATAGCTGTTACAGTTAACTTAAGTGCATCAATTTGTTGATTAACACTGTTCTGTTATCCCAATATACGCGGATAACTCACTGCCGCACTACTCTCCAACACCTTTCCGATGAAATATTCTGGTATTAATCCGTTCATTCAGTTTGATTAATTTAACCAGACAGAAATCTGCAAAAACAAACTTGTTTGGCAGCTTATTCTCCGTGTTACTCGCCCAGGCTTTTATCTCATACCACGTTTGGAAAGGAGGTAAGCATTATGGCTTCTATAGATCATTTATCCGATTATCAGCATTCACGACATCAAATGGTTCGCAACCAGTTAATGAACAGAAATCTGAAATCAGACACAGTGCTTGAAGCGATGAGAACAGTTCCACGAGAGAAATTTCTTTCAGAGGATATGTGGGAATTTGCTTACGAGGGCTCGGCCTTACCACTGATTGAAGGTCAGACTATATCCCAACCGTATATTGTCGGTCTAATGGTCGAAGCACTCAATCTGAAAGGTGGAGAAAAGGTGCTGGAAATAGGTGCCGGGAGCGGTTATGCAGCGGCAATTATCGCCCAAATAGCTGATCAGGTATTTGGTATTGAGCGAATCACGGCACTCGCCGAGCGTTCTAAAATGGTTCTGGATAATCTGGGCTATCATAATATTGAAATTATGAGTGGGGATGGCACACTCGGCTATGCCCAGCAAGCGCCTTATGATGCCATTCTGGTATCGGCAGGGGGACCTGAAATTCCTTCTACCTTAAAACAACAGCTAAAAATTGGTGGTCGTCTGGTGATTCCGATCGGCAATCGTCATTATCAACGGTTACTTCAGGTAACCCGGATAGATGAAGACCAGTTTGATGAGGAGATCATCACCCGAGTGCACTTTGTGCCCTTGTTGGGCGAGGAGGGCTGGCACGAACAATCAGATAGCCACAGCATTTCAATAGAAAACTCCTTCTCATCCAGTAAATCACAGCAATCTGCGGAGCATAATAAATCGGCAGACACCGCAACTTTGATAGCCGAAGCAGCACAGCCAATTGATTCAATTGAAACGGTTGACCTCACCCCGTTACTTGACCGAATTGGTGATGCACGTGTCGTGCTGTTAGGTGAGGCAACCCATGGCACTTCTGAATTTTACCGTTTTCGAGCCAGACTCACACAGGAGTTGATTGAAAATAAAGGTTTTAACATGGTTGCGGTTGAAGCTGACTGGCCCGATGCCGCACGCATTGATCAATATGTTCGAGAACTGACTACGCCACCTTCTGAATGGCGTGCTTTTACCCGTTTTCCGACCTGGATGTGGCGCAATACGGAGATGCAGGAGTTTGTCGAATGGTTGCGGCGACATAATGGCATGCAGGCCAGACCCAACTTAAAAGTGGGATTTTACGGGCTCGATCTCTACAGCATGTTTTCGTCGATTGATGAAGTAATTAACTATCTGGAAGACGTCGACCCAGAGGCAGCAGAGATAGCCCGCGAACGCTATGGCTGTTTAACACCATGGCAATCTGATCCTGCCACATATGGTCGTGCAGCTACATCAGGCGAATATGAAAGATGTGAAGATTCAGTGGTGGATATGCTGATGGAGCTGATGGAAAAACAGACAGAGTATGTCGCAAACGATGGAGAGAGTTATCTTGATGCAATGCAGAATGCACGTCTGGTAGCCAATGCTGAAGCCTACTATCGGAGTATGTATAAAGGCTATATCACTTCGTGGAATATGCGCGACAGCCATATGTTTGACACTCTCTGCTCACTATTGGATTTTAAGTCACAAAATACCGATCGACCGGCAAAAATAGTGGTATGGGAACATAACTCCCATATTGGAGATGCACGCGCTACCTCAATGCCCGCACGAGGCGAGCATAATGTAGGGCAGTTATGCCGTAGTAAATTTGGCGACGAAGCTTACCTGATCGGTTTTGGAACGCACGGGGGCACTGTGGCTGCTGCTGATAACTGGGGTGAACCAATGCAGGTTAAAACCATTCGTCCTTCAATGCAAGGCAGTTGGGAGCGTGTTTGTCATGACACGAAGATTCCTGCCTTTATGCTGGGCATGCGTCAACCGGGATCCAAAATATTACGTCAACGCTTAGAAGAAGAGCATCCTGAACGCGCTATTGGCGTGATTTACCGACCTCAAAGCGAGTTAGCCAGCCATTATTTTCAAGCACGCCTCGGTAAACAGTTTGATGAATATATCTGGTTTGATCAGACTAAGGCCGTCACACCATTGGATTTTGAAGCGATGCAGGGTATGCCGGATACTTATCCTTTCGGGCTTTGAAATGTATGAAAATCGACAATGACCCAACAATTATATTTAGGGGGTAATAAATTGTGCTGCTGGCCCGATTTCAGCATCTGCAGCCTGAACGGATAGTGTTGTTGATTAATCCATAATGGTGATATCTGCTCCTTCCAGTCGTGCTCGTTTGAATAACGCTTGTGCTTCTGCTGTATCCAGTCTTACTCCATACGCGGCATAGGGGAAATCACTCAGTGGTGCTGGATGTTCGTTAAAGAATGGCCATTGTTTATTTTTTCGGTAAAAGGTTTCAATAAAACTGGTGACAGCAATGACACCTTGTTCTCCATTGTGACCTTTAACCAGCCATGGCCCCCCCGAATCGCCAAGAGTAGGCATGGGCAATTGGAATTGATACCGATCATTTTCTACACGGCTTACGGCCAACAAGGCAGAAGTTGAGCGGATCATGGCTCGTTTTGCCAAAAACTGAGCTCGAAACTGCAGATGTAACAATGGATCTAACTGCTCATAGATTTCCGGTACAAACAAATAGAAGTCATCTTCAGCTGACAATAATTTTTTGTCTGCACAGCTTGGTTGTTCTAGATTCGGATCGGAATCCCCACGTCCATAACCACATAATAAAACGGACGTTTCATTTATTGAATTGAGCACCGGTAAGGCGTGAATTCCCTCCGGTGCATCACCATCAAACACCAGTACAGCTAAATCACTGGCAAGGTTCTGTTTCACTTCATTAAAGCGGTTATAGAGTGCTGCACGTAATGCTGGTACCGGTTTACCTAAAAAGAGTTTAACAACGGGGATGCGGGTTTGAGGGGTGATTTTTGCATCACGCAGACAATGAGCAACGGTGATAATGGTTAGTGGCTGGGTTCCCACCACAACCGAACTGCACTCATCCTGCTGTGTGACAAGGCTGTTGGTGCCGCCATACCATTTCAGCTGATCAACTATTAACTGGCCGGTAGATACCTGTTGAACCGGTGTCGGTTCGCCAAAAATAACGGCTTGTGCCGGATGTATTATCATCCAGCTCACAAATAAAATAATCACTTGCCCCATGAGCCATCCTCCTCTTTAAGATAGAGAATCACTGATTAAAGCGATGTTATTAAGGCCATCTTTTAATGAGTTAAGTTCAGGGTCAAAACTTGAAAAACAATTCTTCCAGCCAGGGTGAAAATGATTCTCTTATGACGTTCTATTTTTGATATCAACGTTTTACACTGACTGCTTGCCAGAAATGCCGAGACCAATAGGTATTTTTAAGGCTGGAAATCATGACGCCCCGGGTGGTCGATGCATGTAAAAATTTATGGCCTTCCAGATAAATACCGACATGACGTCCATTACGGAAAAACACCAGATCACCGGAACGTAATTCAGCCCTGGTTATCTTTCGCCCGGTACGAAATTGCTGGTCGGTACTTCTGGGTAAATCAATACCAAACAGATCTCGAAAAGTGACTTGTACAAAGGCAGAACAATCGATACCGGAGCGACTTATGCCTCCCATACGATAAGGTGTGCCGTGCCATTCGTTATGCTGTTGATAAAGCAGCAACATAGCCTGAATTTCATCATAATATTGAGTATCAGCTGCAGGTTGAGAAATGTGCGCTCTGTCTGGTGATTTGGTCGAAAGTTTGGGGGCCGTTCCACAACCGGAAAGCATGGCAAACATTGGCAAAAATACTATGCAAAATCGCCAATGTGATGAACTGAAAAATTTGTAATGTATTCTGGTCATTAAAGGTATGGCTTCACATTCTCAACTATTCAAACAGATTAAAAACCATATAGTTCGAAATTTACAGGATATTTTCATGGTTTTTGAAGTATTACTAGAAAAAGCAGAGATGAACTATGATTTTAGGAGCAGGAAAATTACCGCTGTCATAATTTTGCCATGAACTTTTAGTAGGTTTTGGCTACCAACACTCTATCTGCTGTCCATACAAATCTGCTTGATATTTAGTGGCTTGAACAAAGGTAATTGAATGACGGATAAATTTGCTGAATTAACACTGCTAGTCCTCATTGCTGGTGCAGCTCTGGCATTGCTTTCCAACGCTGGGAAGTGGCGCATACGAAATGTGCATCAGTGGGATAATGAAATAGTTGCGCTGACAGTTATTACCTTGATTAGTATGGTTGGCCTTCCACTGATTGATGCCACGTTGCCATGGCTGGAATTTGCAGATTTGCGATACTATAATGAACTCGCTTGGTCAGGTCTTTTTATTGGAAGCTTGGGCATATGGTTGTTGTACAGAGCTACGGGTGATTATATTGCTCCCAATAAACAGAGACATTTTGCTCGTCGGGGCATTTATCGATTTATACGTTATCCATTTTATTCTGCGCTTTTAGTCTTGGTTTTAGCGCAGTTAATGTTAACGCAGAATTGGTTGGCCGGCATGGCCGGTTTAATAACCTTCGTACTTGTTTATTACTTGAGAGTACCGCGGGAAGAAGAGGATGGGCTTGAAAAATATGGGCATCATTATCTTGAATATATGTTACAGACAGGGGATATCTGGCCGCGGGTTCCTTTAAAATAGTAAAATTAGAAGCTTTTGTTCAACAGGGGCTGGAGTAGGATGGTAAAATCGTGCGCTTTCCGCCTTGTCGACCACAAAAAATAGCCTGCATCCGTGGTGGGTATGAAAGATAAACCCGCCCTAAGAATTTGAACACTGTTATGGAAAACATTAATGCTTAATATTCGTCCGCTTTCTCGTGAACATTTAGCCTCACTAATGGAAAACGCGACTGTGATTGAAAAGGATAAAAAAGGCATTAAAGTGGCAGTTCTGCCTGAAGGACAATACTTAAAATTTTTTTACCGCAAGCGTTTTCTAACTAGAGAGTTACTTGCGCCAGCAGCCGTTAAATTTGCTCGCAATGCTTATCATCTGGCACGACTTGATATTCCGACCCTGCAAGTGAGTTCTTTACATCGCATTATAGGCGGATCCCACACGGTAGCTATTTATTCACCCTTACCCGGCCGTACCTTACGGGACATTGTTAAATCCAGTGAAGCTGATGCCAATTTGATGTATCGCCTAGGCGTGTTTTTGGCGAGAGTGCAGCGACGAGGCGTATATTTTCGTTCAATTCATCCAGGTAACATTATTGTAAATGGGATGGATTTTGGCCTTATCGATATTCTGGATATGCGTATTCATTCGTGGTCTTTAAGCCGCTGGGCGAGGCGTCGAAACTGGCGACATTTTTTTCGCTATCCACAAGATTGGGAAAATCATTCTGATTTGATCGAAGCGCTTATCAAAGGCTATCGTCATTCTGCCGATCTGCCGTTGCGCGAATTAAATTGGATTGATCGTGTTATTGGAAAAGTAATCTCCACCTGATTTTTAACCGTTGTCTTTGCATCTCAACTTATCGGTCAGATGGGACATTTTTGCGTAAAATGCCCACACATGACGACTCAAAATAAAGCTTCCAACGAATATGATGTGATCATCATCGGTGCCGGTGCGGCTGGATTGATGTGCGCTATTGCTGCTGGTCAGCGTGGCCGACGTGTGCTGGTAACTGATCATGCCAATAAAGTAGGCAAGAAGATCCTGATGTCTGGTGGCGGACGCTGTAACTTCACCAATATGTATTCCGCCCCGGAAAATTTCATTTGCAACAATCCTCACTTCGTTAAATCGGCATTGAGCCGTTATACCCCCTGGCATTTTATTGAATTGGTCGAGAAACATCAGATTGCCTATCACGAGAAAAAACTGGGTCAGTTGTTTTGTGATGAGTCATCGAAACAAATCGTACAGATGTTGCTGGCGGAGTGTGCATCAGCTGGTGTGAAAATTATCACAGATACATCGGTCCAGGTGGTTGAAACCGGTGGTCAAAAATTGCTGGAAACCCCTCAGGGTAAATTACAGTGTGAATCGGTGGTGATCGCAACTGGAAGTTTGTCGATTCCCAAAATGGGAGCAACCGGCTTTGGTTTTGAATTAGCCAGAAAGCTTGATATTTCGGTGTTGCCCACACGGGCAGGGTTGGTCCCTGTGGTGTTGGATGATCATAAACTCAAACCGCTTGCCGAGCTTAGTGGTATTTCATTGGATACCATCACAGAAGCTAACCAAAATTCATTTCACGAGAATATTCTGTTTACTCACCGAGGTTTGAGCGGCCCTGCGATATTACAGGCATCAAGCTATTGGCAACCTGGCGAACCGCTGAAAATTGATATGTTTCCTGGAATTGAACTGGCTGGATATTTAGCTGAAATGCGGGTTGAAAAATCCAAAACAGCACTGAAAACCATTCTTGCCGAAAAACTGACCCGTCGGGTAGCCCAGCTTTGGTGTGAACAGTGGGTTGAAGATAAACCGCTCGGTCAGCTTTCCGATACAGATATTGAACATATTGTGTCACAGTGCCAGCCCTGGACGGTGAAGCCATCCGGCACGGAAGGTTATCGAACGGCCGAAGTGACTTTGGGGGGGATTGATACTGATGCATTATCTTCCAAAACGATGGAGTGCAAGAATCATCCGGGATTGTATTTTATTGGAGAGGTGGTCGATGTTACCGGTCATTTGGGCGGGCACAATTTCCAATGGGCCTGGGCTTCGGGCCACGCTGCTGGACAATTTGTCTGATTAAATATTGTCAGAAGTTTGAGAGTCTGTCTAAAAACCGTTAACGTTCTATAACCAAAAGTTGTTTTCAACAGCGATTGAAAGCGTTTATCACATCGTATTTATTCAATTGCAGGAGATCTCCATTGCTGGAATTACTAACGGATGCTCAGGTTGTTACCGTGTTAGTGACCACTCTGGTGGTTGGACTGGTTGTGGTTTTTCATTATGAGGTCATTCAACAATTAAACCGGTGGTGCCCGACTCATCCATCCAAGACGGCAAAGCATCGTCACCGGCCGATAATTTTGGCCACGATGTTTGCTTTATTGTTTGCGCATATCATTGAAATCTGGTTATTTGGCGTGGCCTTTTGGGGCTTATTGAGTCAAACAGGGTATGGGGCCATCAGTGGCTATGATCATATTAGCCTGTTAGATAGCGTTTACTTCTCTGCGGCGACCTATACCACGGTTGGTTGGGGCGATTTAGCCGCTACCGGCCATATTTGATTCCTTGCAGGTACAGAAGCATTAGCGGGATTTATGATGATTACCTGGTCTGCTTCTTTCAGCTATCTGATTATGGCGCGTGCCTGGGGAAATGAACCTGATTAAATCTATGAAAAATGGGCTCATTCCATGATTTCAAACTATTCCATTAGGGTCTGTTGCAAAGCTCAGAGAAGGATTAAATATCAGCGTCACTTTGTCATCCATTTCCCGTTTCATTGGATAAGCAGCAAGCCATTTCGGCCATAATTCAGTTTCAGTCAAATAACGTCAGGCACGCAAAATAAGATTCGCCAACGTTCGTTCAACCTTAAAGTTATCAGGGGTAATTAATTCACTATAATGATCGATATGACGATCTCTTCTCAAGTTTCTGGATGGTCACTCTATCCTGGTGTTTAAAGCCCTGTTCTGGCTGGAAATATTGCAAAATAAATAAAGCTTGCGACAACAAGAAAATTGTGAAATATTTCACAAAAATGTTTACAGGATGCGAGTGATGCTTATCGCTTTTTTGCCCAATACTACAGCCTGATTGGTATGCTTCCTAACGCTGCATTTTGTTTCCATAGTTGGCGTTCTGTGCACGAACGTAATCGAATAGTTTCCCATTTCCCCAATACTGTTTGTTTGGACATATTTTTTCCGACCTTTGAAAAGGCATTCGGTAGATGGATCTAAGAAAGCTCAGTCTGATTCTGATGTTGATGGGTATTGCCTTCCTATTGCTATCATTGGTGTGGTTTTTTGTGGCTTATGCATCCACCCTGGATACGATAACTCAGTATGGTGATAAGGATCTCGTTATGCAGATGATGGCGTGCGTTTATTCTTCGCCACCGATTTGTCAGGGGGCGGCGTTTTTAAGCGATGGGCCTTCTTATAGTCCTGTCGTCTTCTGGCTTGGCATCATCATGATACTGGTTGGAGTGATTGTATTTTTTGCTTTAAACAGCCAGATAAATCAGACACATCCTCTTGAGAGTATGGCTGGCGAGCACCTGCGTGATGGCAAGATATTGGGATTGATTGCCAAAGAAAAATACACCCACTACAGCTATATGCTTTTTCTGATTGGCGCTGGTGGAGGCTTGTTACTGCCGCCTTTGGCAGTAACCGCTTTAATGGGCTTTGTATTGGCCGTGCTGGGGTATTTTGTCTATTCACAATTGTTAACCAGCCTGGATAAAAATCATTTGGCTATGCTCAGCATGATTTATCTTGCCTCAACACTAGTCATTATCCTGACGATGGGTAGTGCACTGTTTCTACTGGCAGCCCTGGTGCAGCTCGCATTGTATTACATCGGCTTTAACAGCTATCGACTGGGCCGTAGCATCAGTGCCAATAATTTAAAAGAGGAAGCCATTCTGGCATTTAAACCGATCCGTGAGCGATTTTCTTCGGGCAAGAAAGACTAATTTGTCGTTTTCAACCGGTAATAATTCGAGGTAGCGTTATGAAAATCGAAAAAAATTTATTAGGCTCTATCAATTTTGTGCGTTGGTCTCAGACGATTCCTTTGCTATTAGCAATAACACTCTCTGCCTGTGGTGCTGACTTTCAGGAAGGCGCCTATGTCGATTCACAATATGGCACCGGCTATGAGTTTAATGCGGATGGTCAGGGACAGTTGATTGGTGGGGTACCCGGCTCATACAGTTTTACGTATGAGGTCGATAGCGATGAGGTAGTGACTTCCGGTGATATCAACCTCACTTTTAAACGCATTGATGATAAAACGCTGGAGCGACCTGATGGAACCCGGCTGATCCTGAAGGAAGAATAGGTCTCATGGAGGTCAGCATGGAAGCTGTTATTCAAATCACAGGTTTGCTGATTTGAGCTGGGTATTTTCTTCAAATTGTTGGATCCGCCAGACAAAGAAAATGCCGGTGACCATAACCGCTGCTGCCATCCACAATGCTGAAAGATAATTCCCGGTCAGCGTGGATAAATAACCCGCCAAAGCAGGGGCGATAAGTTGAGCAATACCATAACTTATCGTTAGTTTTGCCATGGCTTTGGCGGGGTTATGAGGAAATTTATGGCCGACATAGACCAGCATCAGGCTGACAATTCCGGCAAAGGTGGCACCAAATAACAACGCGCCAATTACGTTAAACAGCAAGGATTCACTGAATAAGGGAATCAGGATAGAAAGCAATATAATCGAATAAGCGGCGATGATGGCCCTTGTCTCACCAATGCGCTCAGCCACTTTGTCCCAGATAATGCAGGATGGGATGGCCGCAACACCCAGCATCACCCAGATAAGATTGCTGTGTCCCGACAAGCTGGGCATTCCTTCAAGAATCGCTACGATAAATGTCGCGCTAATCACATAACCCACCCCTGCACAGGCGTAAGCAGCAATCATTAACCGCATCCATTTATTGTTGGGCGCTGCAAAATCAGCAGTGGGAGCCTGTTGTGTTGCAGGTGCTGGCATCAGATACCAGGCGGGCAGGAAAAACAAAATACCGAAAACTCCCATAATCAGCCATTGCTCAGCCCAATTGAAATAGGGTGTTATCAAAACAATGACGAGTCCGGGAATCGCAATACCGAACCCCAAACCGGAAAAATGGATACCTAATGCCGATTTGTAACCATTTTGTTTCAGCCAGCCCATCACAAATCCTGCTGCCAGAATTATTCCGGCAGTACTGCTCAGCCCACCAATAAACCGCAAAATGCTCCATAAAACCATATCAGTGGTAACGACCATTAATACGGTGCTTAACACCGCCAGAATCAGGTTGATTCGGTAAAACAGAAATTTGGTTTTGAGGCTGGTTAAAAATGAGATCAACACCACACCTGACAAATAACCAATGTAATTAAATGTAGCCAGCCAACCTCCGCTTAATGTATCCAGTGAGGTTTCATTTAACATGATGGGCAAAAAAGGCGTGTAGGCAAAACGGGCAATACCGACGGTTAAAATCAAAGCACAGATCCCAGCCAGAATGACCTGATGTCGAGGAGAGAGTGGAAGCCATTGTTTGCTCATAAACAGCATGTTACCTGAAGAAAGTGAACGCTTTACCTTTTACCATAAGTCTTCAAAGGATGTGTTGTTGTGAGAAGTTCAAATAACGATGGATAAATAAATGCAGAGCATTTTTAATTTAAAGATTGTCATCTGCTCTATTAATCCCCACTTAATCCGTCTGAGTTACATTCTCAACGTACACCCCTTCCGGAGTTATTAATGAAGAAAATAATCGTCCCTGTAGTGTTATTGGTTCTCGGATTTGGCAGCTATTTTGCGCTAGCCGAACAACAGGAACCTGAAGTCATCAGCTACATCAAACAACAGGGAGTGACCATCATTGACAGCTTTGAAACCCCTGCGGGTTTAACAGGTTATGCCGCAAGTATAGAAGGGCAGCCGCTGAGTATTTATCTGACAGAAGATAAAAAATATGCGGTGATTGGAAACCTGATTAATGCCGAGGGTGAGGATCTGGGCGAGCAGGCCATGTATGAGCTGATTAGTGCTCCGCAGAATGAAAAGGTCTGGCAAAAACTGGAACAGGCTAGATGGATTCAGGATGGTCAGGAGACTGCCCAGAAAATCATTTATACCTTTACTGATCCCTATTGCCCCTATTGCCAGCGTTTACGTGAAATGGCCGATCCCTATATTGTTAAAGGCGAGGTGCAGTTGCGTCACATCATAGTGGGTATCCTGCAGGAAGACAGTATCAAAAAAGCGGCTGCTATTTTAGGGGCTGATTCGCCAGAACAGGCTTTGCAACAGCATATTCAACATGCTGATGAAACATCAGCCGATTTGAATGAAGCGGCGTTAACTAACGGAGAGTTGCTGGTAGAGAAAAATAATCAGCTGATGGAACAGCTGGGGTTTATGGCAACGCCGACCAGCGTTTATAAGGATGAAAAAGGTCATGTGCGGCTGATTGAAGGCATGCCGATGCGTGATGATATCGACAAGCTGTTTGAACAGTGATGTCGATTAATCTCGGACCCTTTGCTTTACCTCTCGAGCCGTTATTGTTGTTTGGCTGTGCTCTTTTGGGAATATTGGTGGCCTCTGTTCTGGCCAGAAAAAAAGCAGGCTCGGTCACCGATCCGTTATTAATGATGCTGTTATTCGGTCTGGTCATCGGACGCATCGTGTTTGTCATTAAATTTGCCGATCAATACGACTCTTTCTGGCAGATGCTCGATTTTCGCGATCGGGGGGTGGACTGGGTGTCCGGCACGATAGCAATGGCACTGTTTCTGTTATGGCAAATCAAACGCCTGCCACAGCAACGTATCGCCTTGTTCGGTGGAGCCTTCTCGATTTTGCTGTTTTTCTCGGTAACGTCCTTATTAATGAATGTCGGACGTGAACAGCTTTCAATACCCGACATTGCTTTGGAACAATTGGACGGCGAGCAGATTTCGCTGGTTCAAGTTGCTGAAAATAACATTACCGTGGTGAATTTATGGGCAAGTTGGTGCCCACCTTGTCAACGTGAAATGCCTGCCTTTGAAAAGTCAGCACAACAGTATCCTGATATCCGCTTTGTCATGCTTAATCAACAAGAGTCCGCTGCAAAAGTTAATGACTTTCTGGCTGATAATAAGCTGACATTTGAACACGTGCTGCTTGATAAAACCGGCAAAGTCGCCGATACATTTGATGCCTATGGGTTGCCAGTGACGCTGTATTTTGATCAACAGGGCACTCTGGTTGACAGCCATATGGGGGAAGTATCCGCGGCATCGTTAAGCGCTACATTAGAACGCCTCTCAAAGTAATCATGTCGTCATGATGAATCTGTTAACTGACGATTGGAAGGAGATTTTATGGATCTGCAACTGAACAATAAAACAGCTTTTATAAGTGGCAGTACAGCGGGCATTGGTTTTTCCATTGCCAAAGCACTGGCCGATGAAGGAGCGAATGTTATCGTCAACGGTCGTTCTGAAGCCTCAGTTAAACAGGCTATTGACTCCCTGAAATCTACAGCTAAAGGTAACGTAGATGGATTTGCAGGGGATCTTTCGGTAGCGGCTGAAGCCGAGAAACTGACAAAGCAGTTCCCCGAAGTCGATATTCTGATTAATAATCTGGGTATCTTCGAGCCTGTGCCGTTTGAAGAAATAGCGGATGAAGACTGGCGACGTTTTTTTGATGTAAATGTGCTCAGTGGCGTGCGTTTAACGAGAGCGTATCTGCCCGCTATGAAACAACAAAACTGGGGTCGGGTGATTTTCATCTCCAGTGAAAGCGGGGTGCAGATCCCCCATGAAATGATTCATTACGGTATGACCAAAGCTGCGCAGATTGCTATTGCTCGTGGTCTGGCTGAACAGGTTGCCGGTACTAATATCACCGTTAATTCTGTATTGCCGGGGCCGACCAGTTCACGCGGTGTCGAAACCTTTGTCAACGAGCTGGCCGTTAAAGAAGGCCAAAGCATCGAAGCATTTGAAAAAGACTTTTTTGAACACGTCAGACCGACTTCTCTGATTAAACGTTTTGCCACCACCGATGAAGTTGCCTCGATGGTCTGTTATCTCTCCAGTCCATTAGCATCAGCAACCACGGGTGCAGCTGTTCGTGTAGATGGTGGGGTTATTAAAAGCGCTTTCTAAATAGTTATCCGATTTCTAACTTCTCAAAATCTAGCTTCAGAAATTTTTCGAATTTTATTCTTTAAGTAAGAGACACCATATGACAGCATTGTTTACTGAGTTTTCACTGAAAGATGTGACGTTACGCAATCGTATTGCGGTTCCACCAATGTGCCAATACAGCGCAGATGATGGCCATACCAATGATTGGCATCTGGCGCATTACACGCAATTAGCACGCGGTGGTGCGGGGCTGGTGATTGTGGAAGCGACGGCAGTCAGCCCTGAAGGAAGAATTACCCCAGGATGCACTGGCATTTGGAATGACGCCCAGGCTGAAGGCATGGCAAAAATTGCTTCGGCCATTAAAAAAGCCGGTGCCTGTGCCGGTATTCAGATTGCACATGCTGGTCGTAAAGCCAGCGCTAATCGTCCTTGGGAAGGCGATGATCATCTTGCTGACAGTGACCCACAAAGTTGGCAAACCATCGCGCCATCTGCTGTGGCATTTGGTGCCAATTTGCCGAAAGTACCTCAGGCTATGACGCTTGAAGATATTGAACGGGTTAAGGCTGACTTTGTGGCTGCTGCCAAGCGCGCCAAAAAAGCTGGATTTGAATGGCTGGAACTGCATTTTGCTCATGGCTATCTGGCACAAAGCTTTTTTTCAGTACATTCCAATCAACGTGACGATCAATATGGTGGCGATTTGGCCGGTCGTAGCCGATTCTTATTGGAAACGTTACAGGCCGTGCGCGAAGTCTGGCCGGAAAATCTGCCATTAACCGCCCGCTTTGGAGTGATTGAATATGATGGTCGTGATGAAGAAACATTAAGTGAGTCAATTCATTTGACCCAACAATTTAAACAATCCGGTCTGGATATGCTCAGCGTCAGTATGGGGTTTTCTACTCCCGATGCGAATATTCCCTGGGGACCGGCTTTGTTAGCACCCATTGCGGAACGCGTGCGTCTTGAAGCTGACATTCCAGTCGCGTCTGCCTGGGGAATTGATGAACCAAACACGGTGAACCAGGTTATTACTGATCAACAAATGGATTTAGTGATGGTGGGACGTGCTCATTTAGCCAATCCGCATTGGCCGTACCATGCTGCTAAAATTTTAAAATTTGACGATCCTGCCTGGGTATTACCTGCTCCTTATGCACATTGGTTATCGCGGTATCATGCTCCAGATAGCTAAAACCTTAAAAGTTACTAAAGCTTAATAATCACTTAAATAGGCATTACCCAAATTGAGCCTCACCACAAAGGCAGTTGCCATTGTGGTGAGATAGAGTTTGTTATGAATTTGCTGGATGGTAAGGAAGGTCAACGGACTGAATGAATGCTTAAGAAATTTGTTTTGCTAAACTAGCCAGCTAAGCGTAATTTGCAGCTACTTAATTGACTCTTCCCACTCATCAGGATTTAACTTGCTAAGCTACCGCCACTCATTTCATGCTGGCAATTTTGCCGATGTACTTAAACATATCGTGCTGATTGAAATTTTGCAGCACCTTGGTAAAAAAGATAAAGCCTTTGATTACATAGACACCCATGCTGGTGCGGGGCTTTATCATCTGGCTTCAGTGCATGCGGAAAAACTTCAGGAATATCAAGATGGTATTGCTAAATTAACCCGTTCTGACTGGCCGGAATTGGCTACATATTTTGCTGTAATTGATGCGGTGAATACCACAAAAGCGCTGGAATATTATCCCGGTTCCCCATTTATTGCTTTGCACTGTATACGACATCAGGATCGTGCCTGGTTATATGAGTTACATCCGGATGATGCGGGTCTGCTATTGCAAAACACCCAGAAGGTAAAGCGGGCTCGGGTTATGCGTGAAGATGGTTTAAAAGGCCTGTTGTCGTTATTACCGCCTGTATCAAGACGTGGGCTGGTGCTGATTGATCCATCTTATGAAATCAAATCTGATTACGATTTAGTGTTTCAGACCGTCGAAAAAGCTTATGCAAAATTCCCAACCGGTACTTATGCAATCTGGTATCCGGTAGTAGAGCGCAGCAGAATTCTGCGGCTGGAAAAACAGTTTATTAACAGTGGTATTAAAAACATTCAACGCTTTGAGCTCGCCATTACAGCTGATTCGGATGAACGTGGGATGACCTCTTCCGGCATGATAGTGATTAATCCGCCCTGGCAATTAATCGACACCATGAACCAATTGCTGCCCAAACTGCTTAACGTGCTGGCAGTTGATGCAAGTGCCTTTCATAAATCTGAAGTGCTGGTGGCAGAATAAAGCTGTTTTTTTCAGAAACAGAGTGAGCTGATGAATGTTAACAGGCTGAATCAAGCGGTTATGCATTTTTTACAGTTGCTGCAGGGGCAATCATGAAAAACAGGCACAACCTGGATCAAATTATCTGGCAAGTGGTTGCGGCTATTCCTCCTGGCAAAGTCATGACCTATGGTCAGGTAGCTAAGCTATGCGGTTATCCTGGCTATGCGCGGTATGTGGGAAGCACGTTGAAAAAATTGCCGGATGATTCCACGTTGCCATGGCATCGGGTGATTAATGCCAAAGGCAAAATTTCTTTCCCGCCAGAAAGTGAGTCATACCAGAAGCAGAAGTATTTACTCCAAAAAGAAGGTGTTTTGATGGTGGGTAGCCGTATAAAGCTAATGGATTATGCTTGGAGGGAATAAATCCTAATTAGTTGGTCAATAAAAAGGTTATGCGACGAGAAGATAGCCTTCATTTTTTTGAATAATTTCAATTGTTATATATTCTGGAAAAGCGCTAGAGCTGCGGCATATTCTTCACTATTTTCATCCAGCTCCACCACACTGATGCCAGTGTCAATGCCAAGCTTACGGAAAGCGAGAACTTTATCTCGGGTATTGGGGGCCAGCGCTTTATTAGTGTTGAAATAGCTTTGCAGGTTAGCAACCTGTACCACGTCTGTCAGATCGGGACCATTTTGGCTATTACGATTCAGATTGGCATGTTCTGCGGCAACAGTAACGAGATTTTCCGGAAAATCCCAACTGCGCAAAATAGCTTCGCCAATTTTGGGGTAGAGGTTGTCAATCAGCGTATCCAGCCGGCGAGTATCATCCAGTAGCTCAGGAGTGTCGGCAGCCTTCATCAGGATAGGCAGCGCACCTATTTCATGTATCAAGCCTGCAAGCATTGCTTCATCGTTTGCAATATGAGGCTGCTTGGAAGCAATGACCTGACTTGCGGCAGCAACTTCGATACTGTGTTGCCACAGGTCTCGCATACGTTTTTCCAGCTTTTTATTGGTCGGACGGAACATCTGTTCCATCACCAAACTGGTCACCAGGTTGCGAACCATAGAAATACCCAGTCGAGAAACAGCCGTCTGAACCGATTCGACCTCAACTCGGCCTCGGTAAAGCGGACTGTTTGCGACTTTAATCAGACGAGCAGTTAAGGCTGCATCGGTCGTAATGACCTCAGCAAGCTGTGCTGCAGAAACATCCGGATTATTGGCAACTTCACGAACCTTGAGGGCAACCTCAGGCAGTGTGGGTAGTACCAGTTTTCCTTTTTGGAGATCATTAATGATCGTCGTGTACAATTGGTCTTGTTGACTCATATTAATCCACTGTATTAAATCAATTTGAAGTGTGAATGATTTTCAGTTATTTTGCTTGGTTTGCCAACCGTTTTAGCTAATAGCAGGTGCTCAGTTGAACGACGAATTTCCCAGAATAAAGCGTCTTCCGCCATACGTTTTCAACATTGTAAATGATTTGAAGGCAAAAGCGCGTGCGCGCGGCGAAGATATTATCGACTTTGGCATGGGGAATCCGGATAAACCGGCACCAGCGCACATTGTTGAAAAACTCGTCGAAGCAGCCCAGCGTCCTGATACCCACCGATATTCTGTTTCCAGAGGTATTCCACGTCTGCGAAAAGCGATTTGTGACTGGTATCAGCGTAAATATGATGTGACACTGGACCCTGATTCCGAAACCATCGTCACCATTGGTTCAAAAGAAGGTCTGGCGCATTTGGCGCTGGCAACGGTGGGCCCAGGTGATGCGGTATTAGTGCCAAACCCGGCTTATCCGATTCATCCATACGGTTTTGTCATTGCTGGCGCGGATATTCGTCATGTTCCGCTAACACCGGATGTTGATTTTTTTGCCGAGCTGGAAAAGTCGGTTAAAGATTCCTGGCCAAAACCCAAAATGCTGGTACTGAATTTCCCAGGCAATCCAACCACTCAGTGCGTAGATCTGGAATTCTTCCAACGGGTTGTTGATTTTGCCAAAGAGCATCAGATTTGGGTTATTCATGATTTGGCGTATGGTGAGATCACCTTTGATGGCTATAAAGCGCCTTCAATTTTGCAAATCCCTGGCGCAAAAGACGTTGCGGTTGAGTTTTATACCTTATCCAAAACCTACAATATGCCAGGCTGGCGCGTAGGCTTCATGTCAGGCAATCCAACATTAGTTGCGGCATTGGCACGTATGAAATCTTATCTGGATTACGGCATGTTTACGCCGATTCAGGTGGCAGCCATTACGGCTCTGGATGGTCCACAGGAGTGTGTGGCAGAAATCGTCGAAACCTATAAACAGCGTCGTGACGTATTATGTGACGGGTTGAATTCGATTGGCTGGCCAGTGGAAAAGCCGAAAGCGACCATGTTCGTCTGGGCCAAGATACCAGAACAATTTCGTGAAATGGGGTCATTGGAGTTCAGTAAAAAATTACTTAAAGAAGCTAAAGTCGCCGTATCGCCAGGCATCGGTTTTGGGGAATATGGCGATGATTATGTACGTTTCGGACTGATTGAAAATCAGCACCGTACCCGGCAGGCTATCCGCGGTATCCGCGACATGATGAAAAAACGTTAGGGGGCAAAAGTGCAATCAGTCAAAATTGGTATTCTTGGCTTAGGCACTGTTGGTAGTGGTACTGTCAGTGTTTTAAAGCGAAACTCAAAAGAAATAAGCCGTCGTGCTGGCCGTGGAATTGAAATTCTGCGCGCAGCGGATAAAAATCTGGATTCACCTAAAACCTGTGACTTGAACGCTATTGATTTAACGGATGATGCGTTTTCAGTGGTGAATGACCCTGAAATTCAAATCATTGTCGAATTAATTGGTGGTACCGGTATCGCCCGTGATTTAGTGATGCAGGCAATTGAAAACGGTAAACACGTCGTCACTGCCAACAAAGCATTAATCGCCATGCATGGCAACGAGCTATTTGCCAAGGCGCAGGAAAAAGGCGTCACTATCGCTTTTGAAGCTGCTGTTGCTGGTGGCATCCCGATTATTAAAGCTATCCGTGAAGGTCTTGCTGCTAACCGTATTGAGTGGCTGGCAGGTATTATTAACGGCACAGGTAACTTTATCTTGACTGAAATGCGAGATAAAGGCCGTAACTTTGCCGATGTTCTGGCTGAAGCACAGGCTTTGGGTTATGCAGAAGCTGATCCGACATTTGATGTGGAAGGCATTGATGCAGCACACAAATTGACCATCATGGCGTCGATAGCATTTGGTATTCCATTACAGTTTTATAAAGCCTACACCGAAGGCATCAGCAAAATTTCTCAGGAAGATGTGCAGTACGCTGAAGAACTGGGGTATCACATCAAACATCTAGGCATTGCCAAGAAAACATCACAAGGTGTTGAACTACGCGTTCACCCGACATTAATTCCAAAACGCCGTCTTATCGCCAATGTAAATGGTGTGATGAATGCCGTTGTAGTGAAAGGTGATGCGGTTGGCCCAACGTTATATTACGGTGCTGGCGCGGGGGCTGAACCGACTGCGTCTGCGGTAGTTGCCGATATTGTTGATATTGTTCGTGCGCTGACCACTGACCCGGAAAATCGGGTGCCACATCTGGCGTTTCAACCTGATTCGTTAAAAGATACACCGATTTTGTCTATGTCGGAGGTGGTTACCTCTTATTATTTGCGGATCAATACAGAAGATAAACCAGGTGTGTTAGCTGACATTACACGTATTTTTAGTGAGCAGGACATTAATATTGAAGCGATCCTGCAAAAACAACCGGAAGAAGAAGAGGGCACAGTACCTATCATTATGCTGACCCAGCCGGTGGTTGAAAAAAATATGGATGAAGCGATTGCCCAAATCGAAGCATTGGATACTGTCAAACACGCGATCATGCGTATCCGCATGGAATCGCTGGGCTGAAAAACGCCCGTTAAAGAATTAGAGAGGAACTACTTATGCCATTTCGTCCACGTTATACCGGCCTGATTGACCGCTATCGTGACCGTTTGCCGGTCAATGATGACACCAGACTGATCAGTCTTGGTGAAGGTAATACACCATTATTGAAATTGAACAATATCCCCAAATTAATTGGCAAAGATGTTGATATCTACGTCAAATATGAAGGATTGAATCCTACGGGTTCTTTCAAAGATCGTGGTATGACCATGGCAGTGACCAAAGCTGTGGAAGAGGGAAGTAAAGCCATTATTTGTGCTTCTACTGGTAATACCTCAGCAGCAGCGGCTGCCTATGCTGCACGTGCTGGTATCACTGCTTTTGTTATTATTCCTGATGGCAAAATTGCCCAGGGTAAATTAGCTCAGGCCATGATGCACAACGCAGTGGTTATCCAAATCAAAGGCAATTTTGATGAAGGCATGCAACTGGTTAAAGATGTTGCAGAGCATGCACCAGTCACCATTGTAAATTCGATTAATCCTTATCGTTTGCAAGGTCAGAAAACTGCTGCGTTTGAGATCATTGAAGAGTTAGGTCGTGCGCCGGATTATCACTGCTTGCCAGTCGGTAACGCTGGTAATATCACCGCACACTGGATTGGCTACTGTGAGTATTCCTCAGCCAGTGGTGATCATGTCACTGAAGCCTGCGCGTACTGTCATGGCAATTGTAAATATGCTGGTGGTGCAATTGTGGGTAACCGCCCCAAAATGGTGGGTTATCAGGCTAATGGCAGTGCACCGTTTATGCGTGGTGCGATGGTTGATGATCCTGAAACAGTGGCTACCGCGATTCGTATTGGTCATCCACAAAGCTGGGATATGGCCTGGAAAGTGAAAGAAGAATCACAGGGTTGGTTTGATGAGTGCTCTGATGAAGAAATATTGGCTGCCCAGAAATTACTGGCAGAAAAGGAAGGTATTTTCTGTGAGCCAGCTTCAGCAACTTCCGTTGCTGGGGCATTACGTGATATTCAGTCCGGCAAGATTCCTGAAGGCAGTACCGTTGTGTGTACGTTGACAGGTCACGGCCTGAAAGATCCGGACATTGCGATCAAACAAAGTAGTTCACCTGTGATTACTGTTGATGCTACATTGGACTCAGTACGTGATGCGATTATCAACAACTTGGCCAGATAATTATGACTGAAATGATGGCTCCACAGGATCATGAAAAAACAGCCGCTAGAATGCCGCATGATATTTTTTTAACGAATCTGATTGTGAATCATATATTGTTATTTACTGCGATTGCAGCAACAGGTAAGAGCTATTTTGAGTTTATCGTGTTGGTGCCGTTGTTTTCTTTTATATTTCTAGGTTATACGTTTGTCCGTTCCAGTCGGATCAAACGCGAGGGTAATGAGTTTGTGTATGTTCACTGGCAAATTGCCCGACGGTGGAGTTTTTTCTTCACCATTATTTTATCATTTGTGGTTACTGTGGCGGTTTTGGGCTGGTTAAGTTATACCTATTTGGGACTGATGAAAGAAGCCGCTTTTGCCTTAGTTGGCGGGCTGAGCTTTTTGCCGACACTGATCAGTGTTTTGATTTTGATTGTGATTGAAATGGAAGCACTGCATCACGCCAGAGTGGGAACGTTACCGGAGTGGGCAAAACGGCGTTTTCTAATCGAAAAGTAATTTATTTCCCCTTGCTATTCTGGTTCATGCTGAACCACTGAATGAATGACCAGCTGATTTTCAAAATACACATCAAATTGTGGATATTGCCAGCGAGTAATAGCAGGTGTGCCTTTTGGCGCATATTGCTGGACAGGCTGTCCAAACTTCTTTTCAACCTGTTGCATCGTCATGCCTTGAATGGGACGAATTACTCCTGACTCACTGTTGGGGGTGTCATAAGTCGGTTTGGCAATTGATAAGACCTCAGCCTGTAATGGCATGGCCATGAATAAAATCAATCCAGCTGCCAGCAGATGGCGTTTCAACATAGTAGTAACTCCCTTAACGACCTGCGCCAGCATATTATTGCGGCAAAAAAAGTTCAATCAGACTGTTTAAATAGCGTTGACCTAGCTCGGTTGGGCGAATCCATTTGACTGAATAATCAATCAAACCACGTTTTTCGGCTTCAGCTAATGGTTTTTTAATAGTCGCCAGTGGCAAGCCACAATGCTGCATAAATAAAGATGTTGCAAAACCATCTGTTAAGCGAAGGGCGTTAAGCATAAACTCAAAACCGATTTCATTAATGCCAACCGGTTCCTGTTTCATAATACGTTGTGGAGTGTTGACCTTATCCAGATAAGCTTGTGGCTGTTTTTGTTTAACTAATCGCTCAATTGACTGGCTTGCTGCACTGGAGAGTTTGCCATGAGCTCCGGCCCCAATACCCAAATAATCACCAAACTGCCAGTAGTTGAGATTGTGGCGACTCTGACAACCTTTTTTTGCATAGGCAGAAACTTCATACTGCAGGTAACCGGCTTTGGCCAGTCGTTGCTGATTAGCAATCTGCCAATTATCAATTGGTTCATCATCTGGTAATTGGGGCGGAGATTGATGAAAAAACGTATTCGGTTCAATGGTTAGCTGGTAATACGAAATATGCGTTGGTTCGAGTGCGATGGCTGTTTCCACATCTTTTCTGGCGAGTTCTGCCGTTTGCTTGGGCAAACCGAACATCAGATCCAGATTGAAATTCTCAAACCCAGCCTGATGAGCAATTTCCGCTGCTCGAATGGCTTGCTTCCCATCATGAATTCGGCCTAAGGCGGTTAATGAAGCACCATTAAAGCTTTGTATGCCAATCGATAAGCGATTAATACCTACGGCACGATAGTCTGTAAAACGTGCGGTCTCAAAGGTGCCTGGATTTGCTTCCAAAGTGATTTCGGCATCCGCCCGGATAGGCAGTAATGCGCGTAAAGCGGAAAATAAATGGTCATATGCTTCTGCACTGAACAGGCTGGGGGTGCCTCCACCGATAAAAATAGTTTGAATAGTGCGTCCCCAAACCAAGGGTAGATCCTGTTCCAGATCCCGAATTAATGCATCGATATAGGCTTTTTCAGGAATCTCGTCTCCAACCTGATGTGAATTAAAATCACAATAAGGACATTTACGCACGCACCATGGCACGTGGATATACACGCTCAGCGGTGGCAAAGCTGCGAAGTTAAACATAGGGGCATAAGACTGAAGAGGATGAATTAGCAAAGCTCGATGACCTTCGCTTTCGCTTTTAACCAATTGAACATTAATTAACCGTTAGGGTAGATGACAATTAACCGTTAGGGTAGATGACGGGTATATTTAAATTCTTCCATGAACCGTCGCATGGCTTTGCCACGATGACTGATAGCATGCTTCTGTTCTGGAGAAAGCTCTGCGGCAGTACAATCTGTTTCGGCAACCCAAAATACCGGGTCATAACCAAACCCTCCATCGCCGAGCGGTAGTTGCAGGATTTGCCCCTGCCAGTCTCCTTGGCAAATCAGTGGCGTCGGATCTTTAGCATGACGTATGAATACCACCACACATTGAAATCGTGCTGTACGTTCCGTTTCCGGTATGTCTTTCATGGCATCAAGCAAAGCCTGAATATTGTCTGTATCGGAGGCCTCGGGACCTGCATAGCGTGAAGAGTAAATACCTGGCGCACCATGCAAGGCATCGACTTCTATTCCTGAGTCATCCGCGATAGCCGGCAAACCCGTGAATAAAGACGCGTTACGTGCTTTGATGATCGCATTTTCAACAAAACTAAGGCCTGTTTCCTCGGCCTCAGGGACATTTAAATCGGTTTGAGGAATAATCTCCAGACCAAGGGGACCCAGAATCTGTGATAACTCCCTTAGTTTTCCGATATTACCGCTGGCCAGAACGATTTTAGACATCAGTCTGCCAATGCCTCGCGTTGTTTGATCATCAATTGTTCAATCCCAATAGCCGCTAAATCCAACATCGATTGCAATTCATCCGATCTAAAAGCATGCCCTTCTGCAGTGCCTTGTAACTCAATATATGCGCCTGCATCATTCATCACAACATTCATATCGGTTTCAGCTGTGGAATCTTCGGCATAATCCAGATCCAACACGGCTGTACCATTATGAATGCCAACCGAAACAGAAGCGACCTGACCATGTAACGGGCTTTTTTTGATTTTACGCTTTTTAATCAGGTAAGTGATAGCATCCTGTAGCGCTACAAAGGCACCAGTAATAGAGGCAGTACGTGTACCGCCATCAGCCTGAATAACATCGCAATCGATGGTAATTGTGCGTTCCCCCAGTGCTTTTAAATCAATTGCTGCACGTAAAGAACGGCCAATCAATCGCTGGATTTCCATGGTGCGACCGCCTTGTTTGCCGCGACTGGATTCACGTTGCATGCGTGAACCGGTAGAACGTGGCAGCATGCCATATTCAGCCGTAATCCATCCTTCGCCCATCCCCCGTAAAAATGGCGGAATACGTTCTTCTACTGAAGCCGTACAGAGCACTTTTGTGTCACCAAACTCGACCAATACAGAACCTTCCGCATGTTTTGTGTAATTGCGGGTGATGGTGATCTCACGAAGTTGATCAGGTTGTCGGCCACTTGGACGCATTTGCTCTATCCTTTACTTAAAATACAATGATTATACTGATGCCTCTCAATTCTCGCGTGCTTTTTACCTGCGGTTTTCGTTAATATGGATGCTTAATAGCTATAGGAAAACCATTGTGATACGAAGCATGACCGCCTTTGCCCGCCATGAGCAAGTTACTGAAATCGGTACCCTGATTTGGGAAGTCCGATCGGTTAATCACCGTTATTTAGAACTCGCACTGCGACTGGAAGAATCATTTCGACCTTTGGAAATGGACATCCGCAAAACTTTTGCCGAACGTATGGCACGTGGCAAAATTGAAGCCAGCCTGCGCTATCAGCCTTCTCAGCAGCAAACAGCACTAAACATCAACGAAAATCTGGCGCAATCGATTATCAACGCATGTGATCAACTGACGCAAATGGCCAATCAGGCCCTACCGATTGATCCATTGCGACTGTTGCAGTGGCCGGGTGTAGCCGATAGTGAACAAATGGATTTAACGGCACTTAAACAACTTGCCATGAATACTCTTGATACGACGTTGACAGACTTTATTCGCGGCAGAGAAAGGGAAGGGCAAGCGCTGGCGGAAATGATTGACCAGCGTTGCAATGATATTCTGCAGATTGCTGAAGCAGTCAAACAGCGTATGCCGGAGATCCTTGAACAACAACGGCATCGCCTGGTGCAAAAGGCCTCCGAGCTTGAAGTCACACTGGAACCGGAACGCCTGGAACAGGAGATTGTATTGATCGCACAGAAAAGTGATGTGGCAGAGGAGCTGGATCGCTTGCAAAGTCATGTGGACGAAGTCAAACGCGTACTGCAACGTGATGAGCCTGTTGGCCGTAGACTCGACTTTCTGATGCAAGAGCTTAATCGAGAAGCCAATACTCTGGGCTCCAAATCCATTGATACGGACACCACACGTTATTCAGTTGATCTGAAAGTATTGATCGAACAGATGCGAGAGCAGATCCAAAACATCGAATAGTTTTTTTACCCGTCCAAGAATGTCTTAAAAGCCCTGTTACTTGCTTGTAAATACAGGGCTTTTTTATTTTTCCCGTCCAAATTGGTTTGCAGATGTCCGTTACCAGTTGCTGTTTAAGTGGTGGGCAAAATGGTGGGCAAGACCTGTTTTTTTGACTCAATAAGCAAAAAGTCAAGATATCTGGTGAGCAGATTTTTGCATCTATCTCACCACCGCCTTATGCCATCTCCACTTATCGTGCTGCTTGCAGATTGTTCAATCACTCAACTATCGAACCAATCGATAAACAAACATTGGTGGGCAATGGTGAGCAAATTTTAACGACTTCTTAGGCAATGTCGTCACGAGATTTGTTATAATTGCCCTCAAATCAATCTGGGCGAGGTATTTTCGATGGTGGAGAGCGCGCGACGACATGACATTTCGGATGCAACCTGGGCACTGCTGGAGCCGCACCTCCCGGGGCAGCGCGGCCAATGGGGCGGCATTGCGCACAACAACCGGCAGTTCATTGACGCGGTGTTCTGGATACTGCGCACTGGAGCGCCCTGGCGAGACCTGCCCGCCAGTTACGGAGATTGGAAGAACACCCACCGGCGCTTCTGTCGCTGGCGAGATCGGGGGGTATGGGAGGCGCTGCTGGAATGCCTAATTGATGAGCCCGACTATGAGTGGCTGATGATTGATGCCAGTCACTGCAAGGTTCATCCTCATGCGGCGGGCGCACGAGGCGGCAATCAGGGGATGAGCCGCACAAAAGGGGGCTCAACACCAAGGTACACCTGGCCGTGGATGCGCATGGTATGCCGGTCCGAATTATTGCTACAGAGGCTACCCGAGCGGATTGCTCTCAAGCTGATGCATTGATTGATGGCCTTGAGGCACAGCACTTGATAGCCGACAAGGGTTACGACAGCGATGCCATTGTTGAGAAAGCAAAAAACCGGGGGATGCAAGCGGTCATCCCGCCGCGAAAGAACAGGAAGACGCAACGTGAATTCGACAGACATCTCTACCGGCAGCGCCACCTGGTTGAAAATGCCTTTCTGCATCTCAAGCGTTGGCGCGGCATTGCGACGCGCTACGCCAAGAATCTGGCGTCCTTTTTGGCTGCCGTGCAGATCAGATGCTTGGTGCTCTGGCTCAATGTTTCCTGACGACGCTATCTAGGCAAAGGAAGGTGCTAAACACCTTGGGCGAAAACTTAATATTGGCGATGAAGCGACGTGGTATTACTCATGAAATGATACATAGCAGAACAGGGCTCTCTAAGCCGACGCTGCGCAAAATATCAAAAGGCGATCCTTCTGTTTCACTTGGTCACTACGTTAATGTATTAGCAGTCCTCGGCTTGTTAGATGACCTAACCAAAGTCGCCCTTGATGACGAGCTGGGAAGAAAACTGCAAGACATCCAATTGCTGAATAAAAAATAAAAACGTCGCATTCGAGTAGAACTAGGCCGTCTCAAAATAGGAAAACCTTGCTCAACAAGCTGGTATCCGCAAAGAAGAAAGAGATCTGCTGAGGGACTGCTTATAACACTTCTATGCGCGTAAAAATGCAAAGAACCGCACTTTTCTGCGCGTAAAAGTGTAAGTTGGGTTATAGTATAGGCCGTTAACAATCTTAATTGGCGGTAAAGGACAATGCAGCGTAACTTACTCAACGCCTTAATTGCATGGAAAAAACAACCTGTGCGCAAGCCATTATTGATCGATGGCGCAAGACAAACAGGTAAAACCTATCTGTTGCAAGAGTTGTTTGGTAACACTTTTACCAACATCCTGCGTATCGACTTTCTTGAAAATCCCACCTACAAAGAAGCGTTCGATGGCTCACTGTCACCTGACGAACTATTAATGAACATTGAGCTTTTGACCAATCAGGTGTTCAACCCAGAAACCGATCTGCTGATATTAGATGAAATTGGCGAATGTGAACGTGCCGTTACATCACTAAAGTATTTTGCTGAAAAAGCAACGTCCTATTTTGTTGCAGCCAGCGGCTCAAACATTGGTTTGCTCAACACCTTTCCTGTGGGTAAGGTAGAACAATACAATTTACGACCACTGACCTTTCAAGAATTTATTTATGCATCAAACGAGCAAGCGCTGATCAAAGCGTTTGATAGTCAAGCAAGCACACCGGCAGTGCACACTAAATTGATGGATAAACTAACAGACTACTTTTTTACCGGTGGTATGCCGGAAGCCGTTTCTGCTTGGTATCAGTTTAAAGATTCAAGTATTTTAGATCGGGTTGAAAAAGTCACAAAAATTCATGCCGATTTAGTTGAAGGTTATCGCCGCGATTTTGGCAAGTACGCGGGCAAGGTCGATGCCACACTGATTGAATCGGTGTTTAATAGCATTCCAGCGCAGCTATCACTTGTCAGCGATGAGTCCGTTAAACGCTTTAAATTTAAGCATGTGCATGAGCGTAAATCTCGTTATAGCGATTTTGAAACCGCGATCCATTGGCTTAACTGCTGCCGCTTAGCCTTGCCAAACTACCCTGTTGAAGGATTGCCTAAATCACCTCTGGCGGCTTATAAAAAAGAAAATATGGTTAAGCTGTTTATGTTTGATGTGGGCCTGCTCAATCATATGCTAGGCAGCAGTTATAAAGAGATTAAGCAACAAAACTATGAGTACAAAGGCTATGTGGCTGAAAACTTTGTGCAACAAGAGCTCACTGCTCTTGGCGTTGAGCCAAGCTATTCATGGAATGACGCCCGTGCCGAAATCGAATTTATTTTGGCAACCGATAAAGGCGATATCATCCCTGTTGAAGTAAAAAGTGGCAAACGTACAAGAGCCAAATCGTTGGCATCCTACATTGAAAAATGCGCACCAAGTAAAACCTTTAAGTTAACTGGCACACAAGTCTCATCAGCGTTAGAACAAACCAATATCGTGATGCCTTTGTATTTCACGCAGTATTTACCACAGAGATGGTAAAAGAGCGTTGCCTAGAATCCCGAGGTCTACACAAAGTTACTTTATGGGTAACAATCTGTAGACCTTTAGGTTGTCATTCAACCTTTCAGGTAATCCATGCTGAGCGAGTTTTTTCTATCACTCTATGACCGATCTATAGTCTCATCGCTTAGAGCAAATCACTTAACCGGTTTAACAGCGCTTTACGGCTACTATTAGCCACAATAAAGCGTTTAAAACGCTGTTCAAAAGCAGGGCGAACCCCTTTAAACTGATAGGCTTCGTTCAGCTGATGCAAATAGCGTGATGCCGTATCGTAACCACTGGCGCAAGTTCGATCCGCTTGCTCTTGTGCTTGCTGCCAGCAGCGCTCACGCTGATTGTAGATATCCGCCAACATCTTCTCTTTTGCCGCTTTTTCGATAGCCAGTTTCTTTGCTAGTGCTGCGGCTTGCTCTTGCTGTAATTGGCTTTGCGCTTGTTCGATGAAAGGGGAGATCACGTCGGGGGTTAACCAATACTGATAGGTTTCGTCTTTGTTGGCAGAATCTTTTCGAGTCATCGCTAAGGCTTGGTGACGGGTTAGCTGGCCTTGTTCAAACAGCGTGCGTAATAGCATGTCTTTCTCTGCTTCCGAGAGATTATGGAGCCACGCATCAAACTGAAACTGGGCTTGTTTGGCTTGGTGACTTGGTTGTTCGTTCAGCACCATGGCGAGTGCCTTAACCAATGCTAAAGGAATATCATACAGCGCTGCAAAGGCCTGCAACTCTTCACTAAGGTGCTCAAACTCGAATTGAATCAACGGCACTCGATCAACTTCGTCATTAAAATCAAACGCTTTGAGCCACATAAAGTACACAAGACGCCAACTCCCTTGGATTAACTCGCTGCGTAAACTGGCTAAATGCTGGAAAAAGTCGTCAGCATGTTCATCGTCAAAATATTCGTAATACTCCTCAAGGGAAAAAATCAGCAACTGCCACTCATCGTTTTCGTGTACATGAAGCCCATCACTTGAAAAACCAACTAACGCATCAGGAAGAGTTCCCACTGGTAGCTTGATGTAAGCATCGATTGAGCCCCAATCGGCATAGTAAAAACCGATATCGAAGTATTTTAACATCAGCTCAAAAGGCTCTGCCTTTAGGTCACTGTAGGTGTAATATACCTGAAAGGACGTAGCGCTGATCTCAGCACGGCTTGAAATGGTTCTGAGTGCTTGGCGCGCTTTAGCATCTAAATACCCATCCAAACGCTCGAATTTATAGTATTGATATTCGCTCACGATGACCTTTTTATGCGTTAATGGTGAATTGAAAAGTTTGTTTTAACAAAGGCTGTACCTGAATCACTCTGGCGATGGGGTCAGCGTTTAAATAACGTCTTGCGTCAATGGTCACAAATCCCCAAAACTGTAAAAAACGTTCAATAAACCGTGATTCAATTAACATGCTTAAGTTACTTTCCGGCGTGAAGTAATCATCCGTTGGGAAGGACTGAAGTAAATCGGGGAAAGCCGTCATCACCTCTTCAACGAGCTGTTCCACACGGTTGTGGCTCTGAATGCGCCACAGCATAAACAGCCAAAAGGGTCGCAAGTCGATATCGTATTCAAAACCGTCCAAATAGCCCCAGTTATATTTGCTGATTGCGGCCTCCAACATAGGCTTGAAAAATGCCTGTATACCTAACGCCTGATACTGTTTTTGTGCTGATTTTTTCACATGGTAGCGGCCGCTACGTCGATAAATAATGCCACTAATTTCGGCTAGCACTCTGGTGTAGTGCAAGGCATTAAATTTGTCTTCGTTACTGCCCGCAAACTCACTGATACTTATGTTACTTTCGAATTGAGCAACGGCAAACTCAGGCAATAACTCACTGGCCTGTTTGACCAACTTAGCCGGTAAGTTGCCTTTACTCGTGGCTTTGAAGGAGCCTTCTTGCGCCATGGCCTCATCAAGGATGAGTGCTAGATAACGCATCACAGGGCTGACCAATAGCTCATATGGTGTGCTGATTGTCACCCACTGTAATTCAGCAAAAGGCGCATAAAGCCAATTGGCCATTTGCGTTGGTGTCACACCACAAAAATCGGGATGAGGTTGATTATTGCGATCCTGAACTTTGTGCTGTAAGGCTGCGTTGAGTTCATCAAGGCTCAAATTTGGGTTCATTGCCAGCGTGGCTTCAACATCATCAAAGACTTGGGCATGTTGCTTGGAGACGCTGCTCATACAACAACGTTTAAATTTTTTACCGCTGCCACAATGGCAAGGATCGTTTCGGCCGAGCTTCATTGTCGTCCCTTCTTATTGTTGTAGAAAAAGCGCTGCATTTTCCTGCTTGCGCTGTTCCAGTATCTTAGCAATTACTGATCCCTTGTTGCAGTGCGAGATAAGTAAATTGGCTGAGTGCTTCTGCGACTTCTTCAATGATTTGCCTTGCATCATGTCAACTCCCATAACCTGCACTTGCAGCAAGTTTTTGTATCACCTTAATTGGCGGAGCTTTACCATAACCGCCAAAGGCAGTGGCATGTTCGTTAAATGGATGTGGGCTATAGGTGACATCGTAAAAAGGCGAGGGCTGACATTGACCATCGTCCGCTTGCAAAAACGCCCAGTTTTTACTGTGATCGTCTTGGTTAGACGACAGCAGGTTAAAAATGGCACGGCGAAATTGCAATTGCCCAGCAGCTGGAGATTTACACGGCTGTCGGCTGGTTTTGATCAAGTCAATATAGTCTAAACTTGGCGTTCGAAAGTCTGCATCCAAAAGCCCGCAGGCACTGTGCATATGCAACCGACCTGAACTGCGCTGACTGACTAAATCGGTATGTTCAGCGACATAATCAAAACGCTTGAGCGCCAACCAAGCACACGCGCCGATTGTATGAGGCGCTTCAATAAGTTGCCAGATCGGCGGTTGGCACTTGGCTTGCCCAGCCATTTGCAAATAGACGGCCTCACACAAACCTTCTGCATGCCCGAGCGCTAGATTTTTAGAAGTAAACTTAATCAGCCAAGCCTCATCTCCAGGCTGAGCAAAGGTTCGACAATGCTGAGTTTCCCCAGTAGGCATATAAATCTGCGCCTTGGGCCTTGCCCCACCCGAACTACCACCGGCGACTAATGCCGCCAACACCTGTTGAGTATGCCTATCTAACTCATCGTGGTTGTCGTCTATATAATCTGACATTGAAGCATCGAACAGCGTTTGCGCTGCTAAGCCCAAGATTGCTAAATCAATGTCAGCGTGCGTCGCGGCCGAAAACTCAGACACCGGAGAAAAAGACAGCGCTCCCATGCTTTTATCACCGACAAAGGCCAGTCGATCCGTCGTCGTTAATTGATTAGGCAGAATGCCTTTTTGCCGGAAAATACGATCTTGTAACAGCATCCCCCAGCCATCGGGCAAACAATCTCCAAATACACCATGTACACCCTGGTGCGGTTGTTTAGGTGCGGCTTGTACTTTTGCGTATTGGCTTGCAAAGTAAAAGGCGATACATTGCCAAACTGCTGCAAATAGCTGTTGGCATACTGAAAAAAACGCCTTGCCGATTCTGAGCCAAGCCCCCTACAGTTACCTGCTCACCTGAGCTTAACGTGCGGGTTACGGTGAGTTTTTGAATAGGTTTAAAACTCATCTTTTAGCATCTCATTAATGCTAGTAGGCATAGTGACGCACACTTTGTTAGGTTGTGTGAGCTGATAAAGCCTATCCAATGAGTCGAGAGTCTGCCAAAGCAACAGCAATTGGCGAAATGAAATTTGCCCAGTCAGCTCAAACTTCTTAATGGTGGCCGCAGGTATGCAGCTTCGCACTGCCAATGCCGCTCGTGACAGTTTTTGCGCGTTGGCGTAACTCACGCAAATAGGCAGCATAAGCTTGGCTCACATCGGTATCATCAAGTAAGGTAAAATTCATCCGCAATAACCTATTGGATACAGTAATGTCCATAATTATAGATTAAAAGCCCAAATGGCCACTATTGTATCCATGAGATGAAAGGGTATTGAAAATTTACTCGATAAAGCCTTTCAAAACTGCTATTTTTACCTCTAGCAGCAGAGTGAAAACGGCACTGTCTTCCGTACTCATAACCAAGAAGCTCCACTAAGATTTAGTAAAAGCCATAAGCAAGTGGTGGGCAGTTTGGTGGGCAAACAGGCATTTTTGAACGGTTTCTTTTCGATAACTCGTTGAGTTTGTTAGGATCTAGTCCGCTGCTCAATGAGCAAATTCAAAACGTCGAATAGATTTTTAACCTGTCAAAGAATTGAAAACCTGATGATGGCAGAACCAGATGCCGTTGAAAGGGAAAAGCTGGATATTCTGGTTATATTGATTGGAGCCTACGAGGCAAAACATTTTCCATTGGATCTACCAGATCCGGTTGAAGCAATAAAATTCGAAATGGAGCGAAAGGGCTTAACCGTGAAAGACCTTGAACTTTTTTTGGTAAAAGCAATCGTGTTTATGAAATCCTTAATCATAAGCGTTTACTCACGCTCAAAATGATTTGGAGACTGTATGAAGGATTAGGCATTCCAGCTGAGTCTCTGATCAAGCCGCCGCAAGTTCATGCTTCATAACTCTTCGCCCTAAGAACCACTTGTTATGAATGGCGCTCGCTACCAAGATGTATCTGCTATTGATAACAGGCTAGCTGAGCTTGAAAACGAAAAGCAACAGCTTCTCGCATTAAGAAACTCTTTGCTTAACGCTCAAAGCGATCGTCCGATACAGACATTTACCCCAGAACAAAAAATTGCCATCTTCAGACAACGATTCCGCGGACGAGAGGATATCTTTGCCAACCGTTGGCAGAACCAACAGGGACGCAGTGGCTATTCCGTTGCCTGTGACAACGAGTGGATCGCTGGAGTATGCAACAAGCCCCGAATAAAGTTTCAGGAGTGTACGCATCGGCAATTCAGTGAATTAAGCGAACAGATTATTTATCGCCATCTTGCCGGTCATCAAGTCGTAGGGCTTTATCCGTTATTGAAAGACAATACTTGTTATTTGTTGGCTGCCGATTTTGACAAAGGTTGTTGGCAAGAAGAAGTCAAAGCGATGTCCAGAGCATGCCAAGAATTCGGCATTCCTCATGCCATAGAAATCTCGCGCTCAGGTAACGGAGCGCACTTATGGATATTCTTTGAAACGAATATCCCTGCCAACCAAGCACGGGTACTCGGGGTTGTGCTACTTGATAAAGCGATGGAGATATTTCCAAATCTTTCGTTTGACTCTTATGACAGGTTATTTCCGAACCAAGACTTTCTTTCTGAGGGCGGATTTGGCAACCTCATAGCTTTACCACTTCAAAAAGAGGCTCGGCTTTCAGGCCGTAGTTGTTTTGTTGATAGCGAGTTAAATGCCATTGACGATCAATGGCTGTATCTCTCACAGCTTAAAACGCTTACTCAACCAAGTGTTGAAGAGCTCATCGCGGCAATTTCACCAAATACTCATTTATTGTCAGAACAGGGGCTCGCAGACAACCGTCCTCCATGGGAAATCACTGCAAAAAGCCCCCCAATTAAGTTAGAGCGCCTGCCGAAAAGCATTACCATCACCCTGGCGAACCACATCTATTTTTTGATGAGTGAGTTACCTGGGCCGCTGCTGGCAGGACTAAAGCGATTGGCCAGCTTTTCGAATCCTGTGTTTTTTAAAACGCAAGCGTTACGCTTTTCCACTCATGGCATTCCAAGATTTATTTCTTGTGCACGCATTGAAAACGGTTATTTAGCACTATCGCGAGGCTGTCTCGATGAAGCGATTGCTTTGTTACAAGAGCACAATATCTCTGTGCAATTTGACGATAAGCGCGAAGCAGGCAAACCATTAATCAAACTTGCTCCTACCTTCACGTTGCGAAAAAACCAGCGTGAAGCGGTAGCAGCTATGAGTAAGCATGACTTCGGCATATTGCATGCACCAACGGCATTTGGAAAAACAGTTACTGCCATCGGCATGATCGCAAAACGAAAAGTAAACACGCTGATCCTTGTTCATAGCCGCCAACTGCTTGAGCAATGGCACGAGCGATTACGCACATTCTTGCCAGATGTGAACATTGGCAGTGTAGGTGGTGGTAAAAGAAAACCGAGTGGCGTTATCGATATTGCTACTTACCAAAGCTTGGTCAATAAAAAGGACAACTCAATTTCACACTTAATACAAGACTACGGTCATATCATCGTCGATGAATGCCATCACCTATCCGCTCCAAGGTTTGAAATGGTGCTCAACGAAGTAAGAGCAAAATATGTATTGGGTCTAACAGCGACACCCGAAAGGCAAGATGGGCATCAAAAAATCATTTTTATGGCAGCCGGGCCAATTCGCTACAAAGTGAAAAGCAGCACTGACGAACAGTTTACTCAGACAGTCATCATCAATCAGTTCTACGATGCACCGCCTCACGAGTTAGTTAAAACAGATGAACGTCCAAAAGTGACTGATGCCTATCGTTGGCTTGTCGATAATGAATGCCGCACGTCAAAGATTATCTCAGACGCCATCCAGTGTGTTCACAATGGCGGACACCCGTTAATTCTAACGGAAAGGAGAGATCACGCCGAAAACATCCACACACAACTTGGCGACATGGGTATTAACTCAATCGTTTTGAAAGGTGCAATGAAAGCAGCTGAACGTAAATATGCCGACAAGCACCTGCAATCCGCTCAAATAGTGGTCGCAACAGGTAAGTATGTGGGAGAGGGATTTGATCTTCCAAGGCTGGACACATTGTTTTTAGCTATGCCAATCGCCTGGAAAGGTACTTTGGCTCAATACGCAGGTCGGATCCACCGAGAAGCGGAAGGGAAGACACAAGTGACAATTCACGACTATGTGGACTGCGCACTTCCTATGCTGCAACGCATGTTTAAGAAACGAGAAAAAAGCTACAAGGCGATGGGCTACACCCTCCAATATGTTGGTAACGATAATGACAACCTGACCACATTGCAGCTCGAAGCCAACCTCTCCTGAAAGTACGGCCATATAAGCTAACGACTTTCCTCCATACACTTCCCCTACCGTTTACCCCCATATGCCAAAACCACTATTCATTTGGTGTTTGGATCGAAACGCCAAAAATCCAAAGCCTGTAAAGCATAGCTACTGGTATAAAGCAAGAATTTGCACTTTTTACGCTAAAAACAACTTCACTACCACAGTAAAAACCGTTTGGCACTCCCAATCCGGAATGCAAACGACGTTTAGCGTCTCGATTTTGTTGCACTGACTGAAAGCAGCCAAACAGCTCCGCATTGGACTATGTAATTCAGATGCTTAGCCAGCGCTACCGCATAACAAGACTTTTGCCTGGTTAGCTTGTTGGCCATTTTTTGCATCTAACTCACCACTGCGTCTGCACTCAACAACATAAAATACATGGCATGAATAACCAACAAGGTGATAAATGAAGTGTCATGGTCAAATGAATATTTGGTACAACAGTTGATGGCTTTGCTGGTCGGGCAAGGTACTTTCACCCACTACCCCAGTTTAAGCCAGTGCGACAATGCGCAAGAGCGGTTAACCCGTTGGCCTACCCCAATTATTACGTTGCCGTAAACTTGTGGTGTTTAGACAGATGTGGGTTTTAAAACTGAGCTTGCTATCGTCATTTTTTCATGCGACGTCTAAGGCCAAGAAATCCGAGCAATGCAGGTGCAAAAAACCATAAAGCTGCTGGTAAAGGCACTTCTGAAACCGAAGTAGTGAAATAGGCAATATGTGAAACGTCTTTACCATCGTGTGTCAGGAATTCCAGACTGGATATTGGTGTATCAAAAAGACCAATAATGGTGGTTTTTGCATACTTCATTAAAAAACCGGAAAAGACTAAGCTTAAAGATGAGGTATCCAACGTATTGGTGGTAGGATTTTCAATTTTGAAAAAATCCGTTACTACAAAGCTTGAGCCCGCTGCTGATAAAGCAGTTTGCACATGATCAGCACTCATAGCCGTTGGATTGGGTTTTTCAAGATGAAAACCTTCGGAAGCTCCAGGCACAAAATCATTGATATTGAGAAGCTGAGATATTTCGCCTTTGAAGCCGTTAGTATCATAAGAAGTTGTGCCAGCTAAGGATAACGTGGCGGCATTAACCGTTAATGAAAAAGTTGTCAGAGCTGCGACTAAAATCGTTTTAATGTAATTATTCATAAATAGCCCCCCGGAGATTTTTAGAATTATTTTTATAGCATCTCACAATATAGGCGGCTGTATAAAACATTCCTATTGTACTTTGGTACTAATTCCCGGTTTTGTGTATGAAAAATTCCCTGTGGTCTGATTGAGCTTTCATCGCCACAACCCAGAGGACTATATAACACCTCCCCCTGCAGTGGTGGCGATGAAAGCTCAACAGACCCTAGACCTGATCTGTAAATACAGCTAAATGATCAGCTTCCAGCCTTATACCAAGATATTCGCCGATTTCATGCTGATGGTGACTTTGTACCAGACACAGTATTTGTTGGCCACTTTGCAACTTCAATGTGTAGAGATAAACCGCTCCACGAAAGGCTCTGGCAATAATTTTGGCCTTTAACGGGCTATTATCGTCATGGATAATATCATCCGGTCGCAGTAATAAATTTACCTGCTGGCCAGTAGTGGCATCTGAAGTCATTTTGCCACTGACGATACCGAGTTCTGTACTGATTTTATTATCAGCAATAATGTCGCCGGGTATCAACACACCTTGTCCGATGAAATCAGCAACAAACCGATTGCTTGGCCGGTGATATAAATCATAACCATTACCCCATTGCAGCAATTTTCCCTGACCCAACACACCAATCTGATCAGCCATGGCAAAGGCTTCATGTTGATCATGGGTCACCATGATTGCTGTCACCCCATCACGACGCAGTAAATGACGTACTTCTCGGGCAAGTTGCTCACGCAAGTCGGAATCCATGCTGGAAAAGGGCTCGTCCAGCAACAGAATATCGGGACGTGGTGCCATCGCCCGTGCCAGGGCAACACGCTGCTGCTGTCCACCGGAAAGTTGATGAGGATACTGGTTTTGGGCCCCTGTTAATTCAACTAATTCAAGTAATTCATCTACTCGTTGCTGCTGCTGTTTCCGCGGCAGTTTTTGTAAACCAAAACCAATATTTTTGGCGACTGTCAGATGAGGGAACAAGGCAAAGTCCTGAAACACCATACCGACATGGCGTTTTTCCGGTGGCAGGGAAAACTCAGCATCGCTGACGGTTTTACCGTGCAACACGATGCTGCCCTGCATTAACGGTTCAAACCCGGCTATAGCACGCAAAACCGAGGTTTTCCCGCACCCGGACGGGCCAAGTAAACAGGCAATTTCACCGTCTTTTAAGTGAAAGGAAATACCTTCTACGACCGGCCTGCCAGCATAACCAATGCTGATATTGTCAACGAGTAATTGTGGGAGTTGCATAGTGCTATCAGTTTTCATCAATCGCCAATTTTAACTTGCGGGATCGGGTAATGGTTTTACTTAACAGAATAACCGGAATAATGCCGGCAATTACAATAGCCAATGCGGCCGGTGCGGCTTCGGCCAAACGTTCATCTGAAGCTAGTTCATAGGCTTTTACCGCTAAGGTATTAAAGTTAAATGGCCGCAATATCAATGTTGCAGGAAGCTCTTTTAATACATCGACAAATACCAGTAACAATGCCGTCATCAATGATGCACTTAACATCGGGATATGGATCTGTCTCAGTATCTGTAAGGGGCGAAAACCAAAGGAACGACCCGCTTCATCCATCGAATGGGTTATGCGTGTTAAGCCACTGTCAACGGTTTGTAACGAAACCGCAAGAAAACGGGTCAGATAGGCAAATGTGACCGCGACCAATGTGCCACTCAATAACAGTCCAGTGGAATAATTAAACTGACTCCGGGCCAAATCATCAATGGTGTTATCAACCCAGGCAAAAGGAATCATCACACCAACGGCAATAACAGCGCCAGGCACGGCATACCCCATTCCTGCCACCCGGACAGCACCACTGACCAGTTTGCCCGGATGAAGTCGTTGGGCATAAGCCATAACCAGCGCCAGTAACAATGCCAGTACGGCAGCAAACGCGGCAAGGGACAGGCTGTTGACAAGTAATCTTAGAAACTCTGCATCAATCACAGTATCCGCCACATGGATGGTCCAGCTGAGCAGTTGAAATGCTGGTAATAAAAATCCCAGTCCAAGGATAAGCAGGCAAAACAGAAATGCCAGAAATGCCCGGCCACCGGTCAGTTGGAATCGACGCAGATCCTGGTGACGACGACTGGTGTGGTGATAGCGGGCTTTACGACGGGAATAACGTTCGATAAGAATCAAGGCAAATACAAATACCATCAGTCCAGCGGCGAGTTGGGCTGCCACCGCCGCACTACCCATACCAAACCAGGTGCGGAAAATGCCGGTAGTAAAGGTGCTGACGCCAAAGAATTGTACGGTGCCATAATCGGCTAAAGTTTCCATCAACGCCAATGATAAACCAGCAATGATTGCTGGACGAGCCAGCGGAAGCGCTACTTTCCAGAACGTTTTCCATGGACCATTGCCTAATGTCCGGCTGACATCAAGCACGCAGATTGATTGATTCAGAAACGCCGCACGGCTAAGCAGATAAACATAGGGATAAAGCACCAGAGTCAGCATGGCAACTGCACCGTTTAGCGAACGGATCTGGGGGAACCAGTAATCTCCGTATTGCCAGCCAAACCATTCACGCAGGCTGGTTTGCAACGGACCAGCAAAGTCCAGCATGCCGGTATAGGTATAGGCAATAATATAGGCTGGCATTGCCATTGGCAGCAACAAGGCCCACTCGAACACACTGCGACCGGGAAATTGACACATTGTAGTGAGCCAGGCAGCTGTAACGCCGATAAGCAGAGTGCCAACAGCGACTCCCAGCATTAAAAGCAGTGAATTACGAATATAGTCGGGAAGCACAGTACTGCTTAGGTGCTGCCAGATATCACCACTGGGAACAAAAACATGCGCCAAAACCACTGCCACCGGCATTGACAGAACCACTGCCAATACAAAAATGGATGCAGGGTAGGGACGAAATTGCTTTATGAAGGACATGTAATTGTAAAGTCGGCAGTTGATTGGGCAAAACTGCCAACTTTACGCATGCAATTGCTTATTGCCAACCCGCACGGTCCATCAGCCGTAACGCATCGGCGTTAAATTCACCTAATTTATCCATATCCAGTGAATCGGCATGGAAGTCTCCCCATTGTTCAAGCACTTCGCCTGTTTCAATATCATCCCGAACTGGATATTCACCATTGGTTTCTGCATACCATTGCTGAGCAGTATCACTGGTCAGAAACTCCAGTAGTTCAATCGCACTGTCGCGATGTTTGGCATCTTTGATGATGGCTGCTCCGGATACATTGATATGCACACCACGGTCATCCTGATTAGGCCAGAAAACTGCTAATTTTTCTGCTGCTGTTTTTTCATCAGCATCGTTACTGGTCAACATGCCAGCCAGATAATACGTGTTGGCAATAACGATATCGCATTGGCCAGCTGCTGCCGCACTGATCTGATCCCGATCGCCACCCTGTGGCGAACGGGCGAAATTAGCGACCAGTCCTTTTGCCCATTCTTCTGTTGCAGCTTCACCTTTGGCCGCAATCATTGATGCAACCATTGACTGGTTATAGATATTACTTGAAGAACGTACACAGATTCGGTTGTTCCAGCGTGGTTCAACCAGCGCTTCATAGGTTGAAAGTTCTGCAGGATCGACGCGATCTTTCACATACATAATCGGGCGGGCACGCAGCGATAAACCAAACCAGTATCCTTCCGGATGACGGTACGATGAGGGGATGCGTTGCTGCAAAACTTCAGATTCAACGGGTTGTAACAGGTCTTCTTCAATAGCACGGTGTAAACGACCCGCATCGGTGGTTAGCAGCATGTCGGCGGGAGTATTGCGGCCTTCATTCTGCAGACGTTGCAACAGTTCATCTGCTTTACCGGTGACCAGGTTGACTTTGATACCGGTTTCTTCAGTAAAGTCATCCAGTAAAGGTTTAATCAGCGACTCAATTCGGGCGGAATACAAATTAACCTCCTGTATATCCTCTTTCGCTTCATCACCGCAACCTGAAACGAGAAAGACAGTCAAGCCCAACCAAACACTTAGTAAGATACCCGTTTTACGCATAAAACTCTCCAATATTGACGACTTTACAATGGTAATGAGATTTATTTTTGTTTGAAATAGAAGACAATAAGTTTTAACAGGATTTAGATACAACGGTTTTTGATATGACGACAGTTAGCTCGCGTAAAACCTGATTCTAGCCATACAAAAAACTGGCACAAAAAAGCGTAAACCAGTATTGTTTTCATAAGAAAATCCTGGTTTCAAAACTAAAACTGCGCAACCTGCAAGGTATCAAAATGTCTGGAAGTTTATTTATTGTAGCGGCACCCTCCGGTGCGGGGAAAACCAGTCTGGTTCGGGCACTGGTCAAGCAGGATCCGCATGTTCGATTATCGGTTTCCCATACAACGAGGACCGCCAGAGCGGGGGAGGCTGATGGCAAAGATTACTTTTTTGTCAGTCAGGACATCTTCAGCAAGATGCGTGATGCAGGAGAGTTTCTGGAATCCGCAACTGTATTTGATAACAGTTATGGTACTTCAGCAGCAGCGGTGCATCACCAGTTACATGCCGGCAATGACGTGATTCTGGAAATTGACTGGCAGGGTGCTCAACAGGTCAGAAAAAACTTTCCCGACAGCAGCAGTATTTTTATATTGCCACCCTCTAAACAAGCACTTGAGCAGCGTTTGAGAGGCCGCGGGCAGGATGATGAAGCAACAATTTCGCGCAGAATGCGTGATGCAGAGAGTGAAATGTCACATTATGTTGAATTTGATTATCTGATTGTGAATGATGACTTTGATCATGCACTCGCCAGCCTGACTGCGATTGTGGTCGCCAGTCGGCACAAACTCGCCGTACAACAGTCAAATTACAGCACCTTGTTAGCGGACTTACTGGCTTAAGCTGCGTATCTCTCGTAAAATTACAGGTTTTAACCACAGGACAAATTAACATGGCACGTACTACCGTTGAAGATTGCCTCGAAAATGTAGATAATCGTTTTCAATTAGTGCTGGTTGCGGCAAAACGCGCTCGCCAGATAGCCATGGGTGATGATCCAATGGTGCCGGTCGATAACGACAAACCTACTGTTCTGGCACTGCGTGAAATTGCCGCAGGTCTGGTTGACCGCACTATTCTGACCAAAACCTCAGCTCGTCAACATGCCGAAGAAAGCATGGTCAGCGATGAAGAGCTGCAAAGCGAAATCTAATTTACCGTGAGTGCAAAACCATCTGTTGCGTCTGAACTTGATTTCATCCAGGAGTCCGAGCCCAAACTCACGATAGATGATCTGTGTTTTGCCACGTCAAACTATTTAGAAAACAATCAGGTCGAGTCGATTCGGCGAGCTTATCATTTTGCTGAGCAATGCCATGAAGGGCAGACCCGACGCAGTGGTGAGCGTTATATCACCCACCCGTTAGCAGTAGCACATGTACTGGCCATGATGCACATGGATTATGAGTGCATTATGGCCGGTTTGCTGCATGACGTTATCGAAGACACGGAAATGTCCAAACGTGACGTGATTGCCGAATTTGGTGAACCCGTTGCCGAGCTGGTAGAAGGTGTCACCAAGCTGGCGCAGGCGGCATTCGAAACCAGACAACACGCTCAGGCTGAAAATCTGCGAAAAATGCTGCTGGCGATGTCCCGAGATATACGGGTTATTATCGTCAAGCTTGCTGACCGTCTGCACAATATGCGTACTCTGGGTCATCTGCGACCGGAAAAACGCCGCCGCATTGCCCATGAAACCCTCGAAATCTATGCTCCTATTGCTCAGCGTCTGGGAATGAATCTGATGCGCTGTGAACTGGAAGATCTGGGTTTTCACGTTCTTTACCCTATTCGTTATCGTGTGTTAGGGGACGCCGTGCGTAAAGCGCGGGGCAATCGCAAGGAAATCGTCAGCCAAATCACCGCTTCTATCCTTAATAGAATGGAACAGGAAGGCCTTAGCGCCGATATTCAAGGCCGCGAGAAAAATCTCTACAGCATTTACAAAAAAATGGTCAGCAAACAGCTATCGTTTTCTGAAGTCATGGATGTTTATGCCTTCCGGATTATTGTCGACGACGTGGATGCCTGTTATCGAATGCTGGGCGTTGTACATAACTTATACAAACCAGTGCAGGGTAAATTCAAAGACTATATTGCGATCCCTAAAGCCAATGGTTATCAATCCTTGCATACCGTTTTATTCGGTCCCTACGGTGTTCCGATAGAAGTCCAGATCCGTTCTCGCGATATGGATCAGTTGGCCGAAGCGGGTGTGGCCGCTCATTGGCTCTATAAAACCGGTGAAGTTGCTGGCAATACGCTGGCGCATCGTAAAGCCAGACAATGGTTGCATGGCATTCTGGAAATGCAGAAAAGCTCCGGCGACTCAATGGAGTTTCTGGAAAATCTGCGTATCGATTTATTCCCGGATGAGATTTATGTTTCAACGCCTAAAGGAGAGATCCTCACCTTACCGAGAGGATCCTCAGCAGTGGATTTTGCTTACGCAGTTCACTCAGATGTTGGTAACAGTTGCGTAGCAGCCAGAGTTGGCCGTAATCTGGTGCCATTGAGTTCACCACTGGAAACAGGGCAGTCAGTTGAGATCATTACATCGCCGACCTCGCATCCCAATCCGGCATGGCTTAATTTTGTAGTAACGCCAAAAGCGCGGACTAATATTCGTAATTACCTCAAGCACCTGCAAGGCGAAGAGGCTATTCAACTTGGGTTGCGCCTGCTGAACAAACATCTGACAGCATTTTCAACGGCATTGGAAAATATTCCCACCAAACGAATTACTGCGCTGTTGAAAGAGTATGAGCTGGAAACCTTTGATGAATTATTGAGCGATTTGGGGCTGGGCAACATATCTGCCTTACTGGTCGCACAAAAATTGTTACAGGAAGAAACCCCCGATAAAGAGCCACAGGCATTGCTGATTGCCGGAACTGAAGGCATGGTGGTCAATTTTGCCCGCTGCTGTCATCCGATTCCCGGTGATCCGATCCACGGATTTGTCAGTGCCGGACGCGGTATCATTATTCATCAGCGAAGCTGTAAAAATACCACGCATTTACGTGAGCAGAATGAAAAGTGGCTGGATGTAGCCTGGGCGAAAGAGATCAATCGTGATTTCCCTGTAGATTTGATGATGCATCTGCGTAATCAACGTGGTGCGTTGGCAACAATTGCTTCGGTGATTTCTGAAGCTGAATCGAATATTGATAATGTTATCGTTGATGAGCGGGATGGTGGCTATACCAACCTACGACTGACAATTGAAGTCACTAATCGTCAGCATCTGGCACGCATTATCCGTCGTTTACGCCAACTGGAAATGGTTGAACGCATTAACCGTATTAATAACTGATTTGTTTAATCTGTCGTCTTCAGGGCGACATAGCCGGAGTTTTTATGTCCCGAGAAATTATCCATACCAGCAACGCTCCTGAAGCTATTGGTACCTATTCACAAGCTGTAAAAGTGGGTGACGTTGTTTATCTTTCTGGTCAAATCCCACTGGTCCCGGAAACCATGACAGTGATTGAAGGCGATTTCGCTACTCAGGTTCGCCGGGTATTTGATAACTTGTCAGCGGTTGCTGCTGCATCAGGTGGCAGTTTGCAGGATGTGGTTAAACTGAATATTTATCTCACTGATTTAGCCCATTTCGGCACCGTCAATGAAATTATGGCGGATTACTTTCAGCAGCCCTATCCTGCTCGTGCAGCGATTGGCGTGGCCTCTTTACCCAAAGATGTGCCGGTAGAAATGGATGCTATTTTGCATCTGGGCGTATAACTCGACTATTTTAGTGGCCGCAACAGGTGACTGAACTGGCCATAACTGATCCGGTCACCTCACTGAAAGGTGTCGGCGAAAAACTGGCTGAAAAGCTGGAGAAGCTGGGGATCCGCTATATTCAGGATCTCCTGTTTCATCTGCCACTGCGTTACCAGGACCGCACCCGATTAATGCCCATTGGCAGTTTGCGACCACAACAGGAAAAACTCATTGAAGGGGTAATTCAGCTCAGTCAGGTCAAGTTTGGTCGGCGTCGTTCATTGCTATGTCATGTCAGTGATGGCACTGGCGCACTGGTATTACGTTTCTTTCATTTTTCCAAAACCCAGCAACAGCAACTCGCTCGTGGACAACGCATTCGTTGCTTTGGCGAAGTGCGCAGTGGTCCATCTGCGCTGGAAATGGTGCATCCTGAATATCAGATAATTCAGGGTGAGGCGCCATTTGCTGTGGATGAAGCCTTAACGCCGGTGTATCCGACAACAGAAGGTTTGCATCAATTATCGTGGCGGAAATTGTTGAATCAGGCAATCAAATTGCTGGAACAGCAAACGATGCCTTCCTATTTGCCGGAAGCCTTGTTAGACCCAAGAGTGGCACATTTTGATCTGACGCAAGCCTTGAAATATGTTCACTTACCCCCGCCCGATAGTGATGTCGGTCAGTTAATCGCTCGTGAACATCCGGCACAGAAACGTCTGGCGTTTGAAGAACTGTTGGCCCAGCAACTCAGTATGCGTCAAATCCGCTATCGCACTCAGCAACATAAAGCGCCAATGTTTGAAGCTGATAGGTTCAGTGAAAATTTTTTACAACGGCTGCCATTCCCGTTAACAGATGCTCAGCAACGGGTTATCAGAGAGATCCGTAACGATCTGCAACGAAGCATTCCCATGCAGCGATTGGTACAGGGTGATGTCGGATCAGGTAAAACCGTGGTGGCTGCTTTATCAGCATTAATGGCAGTATCAAGTGGCTATCAGGCAGTGATGATGGCGCCCACCGAATTACTTGCAGAGCAACATTATCAGACCTTTCGTAACTGGCTTGAACCCTTAGGCATCGAGGTCGGCTGGTGCGCTGGCAAGCAAACAACAGCACAGCGTCGACAGGTTATTGCTGCGCTCGCTGGAGGCGAAATCAATATTGCCGTAGGCACCCATGCGTTATTTCAGGATGAAGTGACATTTAATCGTTTGGGTCTGGTAATAATTGATGAGCAGCACAGGTTTGGCGTGCATCAGCGTATGGCGTTACGCGACAAAGGTAAAGCGGTGGATATCCTGCCACATCAATTGGTGATGACCGCTACCCCTATTCCACGAACATTAGCAATGACAGCATATGCTGATTTGAATGTATCAATAATTGATGAACTGCCACCTGGCAGGCAACCCGTGACCACCGTGGTGGTGGCTGATAATCGTCGACAGGAAGTGATTGAACGCATTCATGTGGCCTGTCGGCAAAAACGCCAGGTTTACTGGGTATGCACCTTGATTGAAGAGTCTGAGCATTTACAATGTCAGGCAGCGGAAGATACTGCTGAGCAATTACAACAGGCGTTGCCTGACTTACGGATTGCACTGGTGCATGGCCGAATGAAGTCAGCTGAAAAAGAACAGGTGATGCAGGCGTTCAAACAGGGCGAAATTGATCTGCTGGTGGCGACAACGGTGATTGAAGTTGGTGTGGACGTGCCCAATGCCAGCTTAATGGTGATTGAAAATGCCGAACGTCTGGGGCTGGCACAATTACATCAATTGCGTGGCCGGGTAGGGCGTGGCACTGTGCAGAGTCATTGTGTACTGATGTATCATCCACCACTATCGGAAAATGGTCTGGCCCGGCTGGCCTGTTTACGCGAAAGCAATGACGGATTTGTTATTGCCCAGCGCGATTTGGAAATTCGTGGTCCGGGAGAGGTGTTGGGAACACGGCAAACCGGTTTGCCCCAGTTTCGGGTGGCTGATTTACTGGCCGATCAGGATTTATTGCCAGCGGTCAGCAAAGCGGCTGAGACATTAATAAAGCACTATCCGGAAAACGTCACACCCTTAATTCAACGCTGGTTTGGTACCAAACTGAACTTCGGACAAGTATGAGTCACCAGAATCAATGTTAAAAAGCCAAACACACTGGCATCCCGCGCCAACTGCAAAACTACCAGCCGAACTGGCTGGATGGTTAACGGACAAAGGATCGTTAACGCTGCGGCTGCAACAGACCAGTCAGCAGCAATTCAAAGTGGATCTGCAGCAAACCGGTTGGCAGAAACCTCTGCCAGAAGAAGCTTTGAAGCTTGAGCAACCGTTATACGAACATGCCTATTGCCGTGAAGTAATATTGCGCGATGGTGATCAGGCACGGGTATTTGCCCGCACCATTGTGCCACGTGTAAGTTATCAGGCATTGCAGGCTCACCTGCATATTCATCATCTGGGTAATCGCTCTCTGGGTGAAATCCTGTTTACTGATCCGGCAATTAAACGCGGCCCCCTGGAAGTCGCCAGTCTGCGTTCAGGACAAAGCCTGTTTGAACTGGCAAAACACAGCAGTAATGAACTCAACGAAAGTTCAATAATGTGGGCAAGACGTTCATGTTTTTATTTTGCTGATAATAGTTTGTTGGTCTGTGAAATTTTTTTACCGAATCAGGACTGGTCTTGATGACAAATCTAGCCACACAACTACGACCTTACTGGCAATTAACCCGAATGAATCGGCCAATCGGTATTTTACTGTTGCTCTGGCCCACCTTGACGGCGTTATGGATTGCAGCTGGGGGCCTGCCGGATATTAAGATCCTGCTGATTTTTATTGCAGGTGTTGTGTTGATGCGTGCGGCGGGCTGCGCAATTAATGATTTTGCCGACAGGCATATTGATGGGCAGGTGTGGCGTACTGAAAACCGTCCGCTGGCAACCGGCGTATTAACGGCAAAACAGGCAGTACTGACGTTTGTGGTATTAGCTTTAATCGCGTTTATGCTGGTGTTGTTGCTCAATCCATTCACGATAGCGCTATCGCTGGTGGCGGTAATGCTGGCCGCGATTTATCCGTTTATGAAACGCTTTACCTATCTGCCGCAGCTGGTATTAGGCATGGCATTTGGCTGGGCAATTCCGATGGCGTTTGCAGCCCAGACCAATGCATTACCGGCCATTGTCTGGTGGTTGTTTGTGGCCAATATTATCTGGACAATAATGTATGACACTTTCTATGCCATGGCTGATCGTGAGGATGATCTGCAAGCTGGTGTGAAATCCACAGCCATTCTGTTTGGACAGAAGGATTTATTGATACAAGGCCTGTTACAACTCGGGTATCTGTTGATCCTGTTGTTAATTGGATGGCAGTTGCAGTTTGGAATGCTGTTTTATATTGGTTTAGCAATCGCTGCAGTTTTATTTGTTTACCAGTTATGGCTTAGTAAAGATCGTGAACGCCATGCTTGTTTAAAAGCTTTTCTGAATAATAATTGGGTGGGTGCGGTTATTTTTATCAGCATCGTTTTGCATTACAGCCTGAGCTGAGATGACAAGATATTTATCTGCTTTTATTTTACTGTTTTGGCTAATTGGTACAGTAAGCGCCACAGAAATTTATCAGTGGACAGATGACCATGGACTGCAGATATTTTCTGATCAACCTGCTGATCCAGCAGCGGAAACGATTGAGTTAACCCCCAGTTCCAATCGCTATTTATTTAATGTTAAACGGGTCTATGACGGCGATACATTGATACTGGAAAATAATCAGCGGGTCAGATTACTCGGTATAAATACCCCGGAAATCAGTTCTCGTTATCGCGAAGCCGAACCAGGAGGCATTGAAGCGAGAGATTGGTTAAAAAATCAGTTATCAGAAAACCAGGTCTATTTACAGTACGATATCGAGAAACGCGATCGTTATGATCGGTTGCTAGCGTATGCCTGGACACCGGACGGTGACTTTATTAATGAAAAATTGCTACAGAAGGGGCTGGCAGCACTGAGTCTAAAACCACCCAATCTGCAGTATGCAGAGCAATTGATTGCCGCCCAACAACAGGCAATAAACCAACAGCAGGGTATTTGGGGAGATAAACATTATCAGCCTCGTAAGATCACTACTATCACTGAAACAGCCTATCGTGGCTGGCAACGATGGCTGTTAACCGCTGAATCACGCGCACAGACCAGGGATTATTGGGTATTAAAGGTTAATGACAAAGCCAGTTTGAGGATAGCGAAAGAACAGCAGGACCTGTTTCCGCCATTGGAGTCGTATTTGAATAAATCTCTGGAAGTCCATGGCTGGATGTCCAAACGAGGGAAGCAATACAGTCTGTTTGTGCAGCATCCCAGCGCCATCAAGGTATTGGATTAAGCTTTATTCAATTTCGCTTAACAATTGTTCCATGATGTCGTTCATCGCTACCATACCAACCAAATCATTGTTATGAACCACCAGAAGCCGTTTCACCCGATGCGTTGTCATCAACTTGGCGACATGTTGAATCGCTAATTCTTCCCCAACGGCTATAACGGGTTTGGCGCAGATGTCATAGACATTCAGCAAATCAATATCGCCTTCTTCAGCAATAACCGTTTTCAAAATATCTGAGTAGGTAATCAACCCATAGGCATCATGTTGATTCTGCTTATCCACGACCAAGGATTTGATTTTATGGCGTTTCATCAGGTTCAACGCTTCACGCATTTTGGCAAAGGGTGAAATGGTGACTACATCGGTAATCATGACATCTTTAACTAATCGCATTGGCGGCATCCTTGAGGGTTAGAAAGAATCTCGTAAATGTTGCTGGAATTGTTCAACCTGAGAGGTATCGATACCCGCTAGATGATCCAGTGGCAGAGTAAATACCAGACCTTTGGACTCCTGATTATCCGGCATCAGAATTTTTTGAATGGCTTTGAGCACCTGTAATGACAAGCCTTTTTCCAATACCATCAGCAACACACTTTGACTGCCATCGTAACTCAGACCAAAAAAGGTTTTTTTGACGTTATTACTGATTCCCCGGGCTGACATGACGGTTATGCCACCGGCACCGAGATCTTTGGCGGTATCAATCGCAGCCTGTTCATTTTCTTCGGGAACAATGGCAACAAGAACAGAAAATTTCATCGGTTTACCTTTTGCAAAGTCGTCATGAAATGCATCGCAATAGCATAGAGCATGACCGTTATGATTGGAAAGATTGAGGCAAAGGCAATTAAGCCAAAGCCATCCATCAGAATGTTGCGGCCTTCAATATGGGTTGCAAGGCCAATACCCAGTGCCGTCACCAAGGGCACGGTGACTTCTGAGGTTGTCACACCACCTAAGTCATATGCCAGTGGCACAATATATTTGGGGGCGATTAAGGTGAGTACGATAACGATTAAATACCCGCCGATAATGTAGTGATGAATTGAGTCGCCGGAGATAATACGATGTACACCGATAGTGATGCCTACTGCCACACCCACTGCCACCAGCAGCCGGATGACGTTACCATTTATCCTTCCCGAAGCAGCTTCTTCTGCTTGTTGACCGATAGCAATCAAGGCGGGTTCCGCCATGGTTGTCGCAAAACCAATGGCAAAAGCAAACAGATAGACATAGACAATATGCTGATTTTTTATCAGTTGTTCAGCCATGCTGCTGCCGATGGGGAATAACCCCATTTTTAAACCGACAACAAACGCATACAACCCGAATAAGACCATGGCAAAACCCAAAATCACTTTGCGTGGGTTCGTTAACGGTCGTTTTAACACTAGGTACTGGAAAAACAGGATAGTGATAATGATAGGGAGTACATCTCCCATCATCCCCAACAAATCCATCAGCATGGTCATCGGGCCCGAGATTGCTTCTTGTTGCGCAGTGTCAATACTAAGGTCAGCTTCCGGAGCAGTTTCACTACCCCTAAACACGACAATCCCATACAGCTGCACTGTTATCATCGGTACCATCACGGCCATGGCTACAATGCCAAAGCCATCAATAAGTGGGTTACGGCCACGAATGGATGAGGCTAAACCAATGCCTAAGGCTGCTATCAATGGGACAGTCACGATATTGGTTGTCACGCCGCCTGAATCATAAGCCAGGCCGACGATTTCAGCCGGTGTGAAAAATGTGATGACCACGACAATTAGGTAACCAATAATCATGAACCAGTGTAGCGGGTAACCAAACAGGATTCGAAATACCCCGAGGGCAACCACAAAGCCAACAGAAACGGCCACCAAAAAGCGCAGGATCAATGCATCTATTCGTCCTTCACTGATCTCTTGAGCTTGTTCGGCTACGGCAATTAACGCCGGTTCGGCAATCACCGCCGAAAAGCCTAATGCAAAACCAAACGCGAGCAGAATCGACAATGAACCACGTCGGGTAAATTGATTGGAAAGACTTTTGCCAACCGGAAAAATACTGAGTTCGAGGCCGCGCAGAAATAAGGCAACACCGATAGCGACTGTAAATAGTCCAAGACTAATCGACAAAGTGTCCTGAGGGATATTTTGCAAAACAAAGGCTTGAAAAATAACTACAACGACGACGATAGGCAGCAGGTTTTTCAATGCATGCAAAAAAGCAGCTGAAAAAGCTTTCAGTTGATTCACCGAGCCCTCATTTAACGATGCTCACAAGATCCATATAAGGCTTCAAAGTTCAGACTTCAGCACTGATCTTTACTTGATTACGGCCAGATAGTTTTGCACCGTACACAGCCTGGTCAGCCGATTGTAACAATCGTTTGACCGTCATTTTACTGCCCGGCCCAACAGTTGACACCCCCACCGACAAGGTAACCTGCAATGTCTTGCCTGTTGATGAAGTGAAATGGGTTTCAGCAACCGTTTTTCGCATGCGTTCAGCAATATCTGCCGCCACCGAAGAGGTCGCATCGGCCAATAAAACCACAAATTCTTCCCCCCCATAACGTGCTAGTACATCCCCTTGGCGTAAACTGTCATTGAGCAGTTGGGCTACCTGTTTGAGGACCTGATCGCCTGTTTGATGGCCATGATTGTCATTGATACGTTTAAAATAGTCCAGATCGACAAATAAACAGGACAAAGGGGTGGTATTTCGATTAGCCCGGCTGAATTCTTCCATGATGCGTTGATCAAAAAAACGCCGATTGTTGATTCCAGTAAGCGGGTCCCGTAAACCTACCAGCTTGACTTCTTCATGTAGCCGGGCATTTTCAATACATGCTGATACTACTGCAGCCAGATGCTGCAGGAACTGTGTACCGATATTGGATTGAAATCTGTTGGGATTACGGCTACCTAGGTTGAGACTGCCAATTAATTGATTCTGCCGAATTAACGGTAATAGCGCGACAGAACCTAGCTCATTGTAAGCAGGGAACAGTTGTTGATGTTGATGAGGTGAAAAACTGGTCAGTCTGGGAATGCGGCGTAAACTGAAAAACTGTTCCAGGCGCTTTACCGATTCAGTAAATAATAAATGTTTGTGCCATTGTTCAGTTTCCGTGAGTGATTCCAGTAACCGCTGAAATTCGTATTCCGGATCATGCAGCATCAACGTCACGGCCGTCAGTTGAAAACGATGTTTATGTTCTTCCAGGATCAGTTTCAGTAACGGCTCTAAACCGCTGCTGTTGAGCAAGCTTAATTCATATTGCTGAAAGTTGAGCTGTTTTCGCTCATTACTTTTGGCAATACGAATCAGATCATCCAATCGATCTTGAAGCGTCGTCACGTCTTTTTGAGGCATGCAACAGCCTTGAGCACTGAAATAAGTGTGATGGGGTCTAATAATGGCGTATTGCACGAGCAATTGTCCATACTTCTACAGTCTCGACGCCATTTTGCTGTAAGCAGCGACAGGCTTCGGCTACTGTATGCCCCGTGGTATATACATCATCAATCAATGCAACCTGTTTGTAGGGCAATTTTTTACAGAGTGTAAATGCCCGTTTTACATTGCGTTTGCGTTCTTTTCCGCTCATACCGATTTGAGGAACGGTATTTCGCTGGCGGATAAGACTGGTTTTATCTACCTTAAGATTGAGTTGACGGGCAAGTATATCTGCCAACTGAGCGGACTGATTGTATCCGCGCCTGCGCAAACGACTTGGATGTAATGGAACAGGAATCAGTACCTCGGGTAACGCATTATCTTGTTGCTGAAGTTTTTCCGCCATTAGCCTGGCAAAGAGTTGGGTAAATACCAATTGCTGATGAAATTTAAAAGCGGCAATACAATGATTGATAGGAGTTTCATAACGAAATAAGGCCAAACTGGCGTGTTGTGGCGGTGGTTGTATCAGACACTGGCCGCAAATTCCGTTTTCATTAAGTGGCAAAGCACACCGCTGACAACATTGTTCAAGCCAGGGCAAGTCCTCAATACACGCTTTGCAAAGAGCTTCCTGCTGACTAAACTCCCCACAGAGGAAGCAGGGAATCGGCAACAGTTTGCTGTATAATTCTGCCAAACGATGCGTCACTACGGCACTAAAGTTTCTGGCCATCATGTTATTAATCCATTAAATCTGATGAAGAAGCCCATGACTGAAAATATAGCAGAAAAGACCGCGCCGCTTCGCCATGACTGGCAGCAGGCGGAAATTGAAGCCTTGTTTGATTTGCCATTTGCGGATCTGATGTACAAAGCTCAAACTATTCACCGGCAGAATTTTGATGCCAATGCGGTGCAAATCAGTACGCTGTTAAGCATCAAAACCGGTGGTTGTGCCGAGGATTGTGGTTACTGTCCACAAAGTGCGCATCACGAATCTGCAGTAAAAGCTGAACCGATATTGCCTCTGGATAAAGTTCTGGAATCCGCTGCACAGGCAAAATCCACCGGCGCCAGTCGTTTTTGTATGGGCGCTGCCTGGCGTAACCTCAAAGACCGTGATGTGGATCGGGTTGTGGCGATGATTGAAGGCGTTAAGGACATGGGGCTGGAAACCTGTGTCACGCTGGGCATGCTGGAAAATCATCAGGCCAAACGTCTGAAAGAAGCCGGTCTGGATTATTACAACCATAACCTCGATACCTCGCCGGAATTTTACGGGGAAATTATTTCCACCCGCACGTATCAGGATCGTCTTGATACTTTAAGCTATGTTCGTGAAGCGGGAATTAATGTCTGTAGTGGCGGGATTGTTGGTATGGGCGAAAGCCGTAAGGACCGGGCCGGTTTGTTAATCAGTCTGGCTAATCTGCCAAGTCATCCTGAGAGTGTACCTATCAATTTACTGGTGCAAGTCGAGGGTACACCCCTTGATGGCATTAACAATCTGGATCCATTTGAATTTGTTCGTACCATTGCGGTTGCACGCATCATGATGCCGCAATCGTTCGTCAGGCTCTCTGCCGGCCGGGAAAATATGACCGATGAATTACAGGCAATGAGCTTCCTGGCCGGTGCCAACTCGATTTTCTATGGTGAAAAACTGCTGACAACAGACAATCCGGATACTGATCACGATCAGCATCTTTTCAATCGTCTGGGTATTACACCGTTACAAGTCGGACAGCAGCAATCGGAAGATAAACACTGTTCAGCGGCCTGAACGTTGAATTAAAGATAATGCTCTGTGTGATGCTATCGCACAGAGCATTTCTGTTCATGAAGTCTGTCGGTTGCATCACTCAAGATAACTGATTTCTCGAGGCGCTTTAGTGTCACAACTTCCCTGGCATTCACAACTCCAACAAACATTAACCGAGCGTAAAGCCGCCGGCTTGTATCGTCGTACGCGGTTGCGTGATGGTGAACAGGGTGTTGAGGTAGTGTTGGATGGTCGTAAAATGCTGTCTTTCAGCAGCAATGATTACCTGGGATTTGCCGCACATCCAGCATTAAAAAAGGCCTTTATCGAGTCGCTGGATCAGGAAGGCGTCGGCAGTGGCGCAGCGCATTTACTAACTGGTCACAGCCGTTATCATCATCAGCTTGAAGAGGCCCTGGCAGAATTTACCGGCCAACAGCGCGTTCTATTGTTTTCCACCGGCTATATGGCCAATATCGGTGTAATTGATGGGCTATTGGGTAAAACTGATGTGGTGGTACAGGATAAATTGAATCACGCCTCATTACTGGATGGCGGCCGCCTCAGCGAAGCGCAGCAATTACGTTATCCTCATGCCGCTATGGCTTTACTGCATCAACGACTGCACACTGCCGCCAACTCCCGAAACAAGCTGATTGTCAGTGATGGTGTGTTCAGCATGGACGGGGATATTGCACCCTTACCTGAAATCATGGACTTGGCTGAACAGCACAAAGCTGGCGTATTGATAGATGATGCCCACGGTCTTGGGGTGCTTGGCCAAAATGGCGGCGGTGTTATTGAGCATTTTGGCCTAACCCAGCAAAAGCCGATATTAGTTGGCACCTTTGGCAAAGCGTTTGGCACGGCAGGGGCTTTTGTTGCTGCTGACGAGGTGGTGATTGAAACTCTGGTGCAACAGGCTCGCAGTTTTATCTACACCACCGCCCAGCCGCCGGCAATTGCAGCAGCAACGCTGGCAAGTTTAAAACTGGTGCAACAGGAAACCTGGCGGCGAGATAAATTACAGCAACTGATCAAACAATTTCGTGATGGGGCGGATCAACTGGGATTACCGCTAATGCCATCGCAAACGGCGATTCAACCGCTGTTGATTGGTGATGATAAAAAAGCCTTTAAATTGGGACAGGATCTGGAGCAGCATGGCATTCTGGTCGGCATTATTCGGCCACCGACTGTGCCGAAAAATACCGCAAGATTACGTATTACGCTTTCTGCAGCTCATGATGCCGAACATATAGATAAATTGCTTGGTGCTCTGGAGGCCAGTTATGGACATTAAACAAATGGGCCATGGACCAGATTTGGTTTTACTGCATGGCTGGAGCATGCATAGTGGTGTCTGGCAGCCGCTGGCTGAATTACTGGCAGAACAATTCACCTTACACCTTGTTGATCTACCCGGACATGGTACTTCTGAATGGCATTCCGAGGCACTGCAGATCGACAATATCCTCGATGAATTAGAGCGCAATGTTCCAGAAACGGCTTTTTGGCTGGGCTGGTCATTGGGCGGCCAATTAAGTCTGGCATTTGCCGCACGGTTTCCCCAGCGGGTCAGCAAACTTATCCTGATGGCGGCAAATCCGAAATTTGTGACGGCGGATGATTGGTCAGAGGCGATGGATGAAGCCGTGTTTTCGGTATTTTCTGGTCAGCTTGATCAAAATCAGCGGGAAACCCTGAAACGCTTTGTGATGTTACAGGCCCGTGGGGCGGAAGGCAGTCGGGAAACTATCCAGCTACTGGCCGAACAGACTGCGGATAATGTGGCACATCCCGAGGCCTTAAAGGCCGGGCTGGAATTACTGGAAAGCCTTGATTTACGTCTGGCGCTCAGTCAATTGAGCCAACCGGTACAGTGCATTCTTGGGGAGCGTGATCAACTGGTCCCCATTTCACTGGCTGAACGTTTGTCAGATTTAAATTCCAATATCGTAATTGAGCGTATTGCCGGTGCAGGTCATGCGCCTTTTATCTCGCAACCACAACTTTGTGCGAACCAGATATACGGATTTCTGCATGACTGACCAGGCATCAGGGCCAGAAAAAATGCGTGTAGCACGCAGCTTTGGTAAAGCCGCTGTCAGTTATGATGATGTGGCGATTTTGCAGCGCGATACCGCAGATGAAATGCTGGATCGTCTGGAGCTGGTCAAAATCAATCCACAGCATATTCTGGACTTGGGAACCGGCACAGGACGCAATCTGCATTTGCTGCAGCAGCGTTATCCGGCTGCCCGGCAACTGGCAGTTGATATTGCTCCGGCGATGCTTAATCAGGCAAAACAGCGCTACCGTACAGATCAAGGTTTACGTCGCTGGTTACCGGGGCAAAAATCACCTTTATTTATTGCCGGTGATGCCGAGCAGTTACCCTTGGCCGATAATAGCGTGGATTTAGTGTATGCCAACCTTGCTTTGCAGTGGTGTGATCTGACAACAGCATTCGCAGAAATACAGCGCATATTGCGCCCCGGTGGTTTACTGATGTTCAGTACGCTGGGACCGGATACCTTACACGAGCTTCGTCAAAGTTGGGCGGCAGTAGATAATTATCCGCATATCAATGTGTTTCTGGATATGCATGATGTGGCGGAAGCCATGTTTGCCGCTGGGCTTGCTGATCCGGTTTTGGATGGTGATCGGCATACATTGCAATATCCGGATCTGGTCAGCATGATGCGCGATCTGCAGCAATTGGGAGCGCGCAATGTCAATCAGGGACGGCGCCGTGGTTTAACGGGTAAAAACACCTTGAAAAAAGTAACCCAGGCCAGTGAACAATTCCGGATCAATGGCCAACTTCCAGCCACTTATGAAGTGATTTACGGACATGCCTGGGCGGGGGAGAACTCTCTACCGATGACTAATGATGGCTGTGTGGCAGTCAGTCTCGACCAGTTGAGAAGCAAGCTCTGATGACTCAGCATATATTTGTTACCGGCACCGATACCGAAGTCGGCAAAACCCGTATCAGTGTCGGACTCATCAAAGTATTGCAACAGCAGGGCCTAAGAGTTGCGGCAATGAAACCGGTGGCCAGCGGCTGTGAGTGGCAGGATGGGCAATTACAAAATGAGGATGCATTGGCCTTAAGCCAGCAGGCAGATATCAAATTACCTTATTCGCAGGTCAATCCTTATGCCTTTGAACCGGCGATTGCGCCACATCTGGCAGCGGAACAGGTAGGCGAAACCATTTCACTGACTGTTATTGAAAGCCACTTTGCTGCGATGCAGTTACAGGCAGATACCGTCGTGGTCGAAGGGGCTGGTGGTTGGCTGGTGCCATTAAATGATCAGCAAACCATTGCCGATTTAGCGAAAGCATTGAATTTAACCGTAGTACTGGTGGTGGCGATAAAGCTGGGCTGCATTAACCATGCTCTGCTAACGGTTCAGGGGATTACCGACTCCGGTCTGACTCTGGTGGGGTGGGTAGCTAATGATTTTCTTGATGATTCACAGTCAACTGCGATTATCCAAAGTCTGAAGCAACGTATTGCGGCGCCCTGTCTGGGTATTGTGCCCAGGCTGGCTGAAGATGAAGATGCCAGCGCATATCTGACTTTATAACGATTATTGTTGCTGTGTTATAGGGAAAACAGTGATTTCATCTCCTGCCTGCCATTGCGGATATTTATGCATCACTTGTTTGAAGAGGTCGGACTGGAGAAAGCCATTCAGCCAATTCTGCAGTTTTGGATAATCTGCATTGCTAAACCACTCCCAGTCCACCAGAGCAAATTGTCTGATAAAAGGCAACAGTGCAAAATCTACTAAAGTAAGAGAATCAGTCATTAAGCCGGTTTGCTGGTGGAGACGATTTTCCAGTTTGGCTAAAAACTGTTCGCCCTGTTCGCGGTAGTAACGCTCGCTATGTTCTGGAAAACGATCGGCGTATTTGTAGCGATCCAGCATCTGTTTGAAACTGACATCATTTTCTTCAATTAAAATTAACGCTTCCTTGCGTTGCTGTTCATCCAAAGATTGCCATATTGCATGATGTGAAGCAGCCCAAAGCATAATGTCGAGACTTTCTTCTATGACATTATTATTGCTGTCCAATAGCACCGGAACCGTGGCTTTTGGTGAGATTTCCAGCAATTCAGCCGGTTTGTCTTTTAATACGACTTCGCGTATTTCTACTTCACAACCGGCAATGGCAATGGCCAGACGAGCACGCATTGCGTAAGGGCAACGGCGAAAACTATAAAGAATTGGACGTTTAACTGACATATCACGCTCTTGCTTAATTGGGCTGCCTGGTTGGCAGGAATCAGGCAGGCGGTGTGTTGGACAAGATATTTGCGTGAACAGTAACGCTAAGCCTGTTTACTGTTCCGCAGTTCTTCTGCCTGACGGTTTAAAGTATGTTTCACCAGAATATTGCGATCGGTTTCACTCATATGGGTAAAGGCTACTCGCAGATAGAAACTTTTCCCTTCAGTACTTTCAATCAGTTGATCACAGCCAATGACTTTGGCAATTGCCCGGATATGCAACCCGCCAGGTAATAGTTGCATTCTGATTTCCAGTGGTGAACGGGCTTGAAATACGGTATCGGTCATCAGAGCAAGTCCGCCTGCACTGAGATTCACTTCATTGGCCGTTTCCGGATTGAGCGGTGTGTGTAATAACTGGACATTCTGAGCCAGCAGATTCACCTTATCATCAAGCATACGCAGGGCTCGCGCAATATCTCTGTCAGTGTGGCCGATTTGATCGGTCAGGTGATTAAAGCTTTTCTGGATGGTCGACATCTGTTGTGCCAGTTGTCCGGCTTCAGGTGTGGCATCAATAATGGCTTGACCAATATTTTCAGCCTCGGTCTCTGTTAACGGATTGAGGGACATGATCAGGCGATCATTGATGCGGAAAAAAGCGCGGCGATCAGCGCCTGTAGCGGTTGTTTCGTTCATCATTTGCTTTCCTGTCAGCCCATGATCCATCAAGTGAATCCATTTCGTTTTCGAGTTAAATGGTTAATCAGTTTAAAACATGAACGGCACAGAGAGAATAATTTCTCTGTGCCGTTCATGTCACTTTTGTTAAACAGATTACAAGTTTTCTGAAGCAAAGTCAGCCAGACGTGAACGTTCACCTCTCAACAGAGTGATATGCCCGCTATGTGGCCAGTTTTTAAAATGATCAACCACATAAGTCAGGCCGGAAGTGGTTTCACTCAGGTATGGCGTATCGATCTGCGAAATATTACCAAGGCAGACAATCTTGGTGCCTGGACCGGCACGGGTAATCAGGGTTTTCATTTGTTTGGAGGTCAGATTTTGCGCTTCATCAATAATAATAAAACGATTAAGAAAGGTACGACCGCGCATAAAGTTTAACGAGCGGATTTTAATCCAGCGTTGTAGCAGATCGTTGGTCGCCTGACGGCCCCAGTCTCCACCATCAGTTTTGTTGAGCACCTCCAGGTTATCCATTAATGCGCCCATCCATGGTGTCATTTTTTCTTCTTCAGTACCGGGCAGAAAGCCGATATCCTCACCCACCGGCACAGTGACCCGGGTCATGATGATTTCACCATAACGTTTGTGTTCAATACATTGGGTTAACGCAGCGGCCAGCGTCAGAAGGGTTTTACCGGTACCGGCCTGACCCAGCAGGGTGACAAAATCAATTTCCGGATCCATTAATAAGTTCAGGGCAAAATTCTGTTCGCGGTTGCGAGCGGTAATGCCCCAGACGGAATGGTTTTCTCGGCGATAATCATGAATTAATTCGATATCGGCGGTGGTTTCATTGTTATTGCGCACCACAGCTTCAATCGCCTGTTCCTCGCCGGGTGAATAAATCAGCTGGTTGGGGTACCAGTCTTTGACGACTTCGCCTTCCACCTGATAGAAAGTACGGCCATCTGCAGTCCATGATTCGAGACGGTTCAGGTCTTCCCAGAAATCGGCTTTGAGTTCGCTGGAGCCGCGATATAACAGATCCACATCGTCCAGCACTTTATCGTTGTAATAATCCTCGGCGCAGATACCTAAGACGGTGGCTTTGATACGCAGATTAATATCTTTGGAAACCAGAATAACGTTGGTATCGACCTGTGCCTGCTGCAGATTGATAGCAACAGCGAGAATGGCATTATCAGCGAGCTGGCCGGGTAACTCTTTGGGTAACTCGCCGGCCATTTGTCGGGTCTGGAAAAATAAACGACCACTGGCCTGAGGCACATCACTATTGGTTACACTGGGTAATGGAATGCCCAGATTTATGGCATCGTTATCCGCGGCCTGTTCCAGTAAATCATCCAGAAAACGACTGACCTGGCGGACATTGCGAGATACCTCGGAGAGACCCTTTTTACCTCTGTCGAGCTCTTCGAGCACCACCATTGGCAGAAAAATGTCATGTTCATCAAAACGGAAGAGAGCAGTGGGGTCGTGCATCAACACATTGGTATCAAGAACAAATAGACGTTTTGCTGCGTCGGGTCGTTTAATCATTCGGAAGAGATCCTCTTGTTATAGTGACGTACCTGCATTTGATTATGATCGAAGAATACGCATCTGCAAAGAGGCTCCAGAGTGTTTTCTACGGTGAAACCAAATAGGTTATTGAAACCACTGTAAATAATGCTTTGCAATAGATGAATTGCGAGTGATTTTGCTATAAGTGATTAAGCTTAAGTAAGGGATGAACAATTTGTCTGGCGACAATACTTGTCGACCACATGTAAACCCATTATCGTGATGGATAGGGCTTGTTTATCTTTCATCTCAGCCTCTGTTGTGAGCTGAAAAAGCGTCAATCAAGGCACGAGGAGCCCCTTCGGGGTGAGATACATCCATGTATCTCACCCCGAAGGGGCTTGCGCTCAAAAACGTTTATCTCCATGGATGGAGTGTATGCAAAAGCAATGTCCGGAACATTGCTTGTCCTGACGTTTTTGTAGTTATTCTAAATAAGTGACGAGCAACGCAGAGTGACGCTTTTTCAGTCACAACCCGAAGGGCTGGGGCTATGAAAGATCAACAAGCCCTAATTTTTATCGTTAATTTTGAGTACAGCATCAACGTTGTAACGCATCCCGCCATCTGAAACAGGCTATTTGAATGAACGAAAAACTTGGAATTTCACAGGAAACCTTTGCGTTTTTTCTGCCCATCATCAGCTTATTTGGCAGCACTTTTATCTTGCTGGTGGTGGTTCTGGTACTGAATTCGTTAGCTTCACGATTTATTCGCCGGACAGTTAATTCATCTGAATTACGCCGCAAATGGCTGGTGCAGACCCGCAATGGCATTATTCTCATCTTCATTCTGGGATTGATCTTAATCTGGGGAGAAGAACTCAGAACCCTGGCGTTATCCGTTGTAGCGATTGCTGTGGCCTTTGTGGTGGCGACCAAAGAATTGATCCTTTGTGTGACGGGATCACTACTGAAAACAGGTGCCGGCTCTTTTGATATCGGTGATAGGATTCAAATCAAAGATTTTCGTGGTGATGTTATCGATCAAACCTTGCTGGCAACGACCATACTGGAAGTTGGCCCCGGTAAATTGACCCATCAACGCACCGGACGTATGGCGGTAATACCGAATGCTTTATTTGTCTCAGAACCCGTTATCAATGAAAGCTATACCCGACAATACGTTTTGCATGTATTCACGGTGCCTTTTAAACGTACGGATAAGTGGCAGGCTGCGCAGCAAGCTTTATTGGTTGCCGCTTCCAAGCATTGTCAGCCATACCTGGAAAATGCTCGCCTCTATATGCAGAGACTCAGTGATGAAAGGGGACTGGATGCAAGTTCAGTGGATCCCCGCGTCACCATTCAAGTGCCTACCGCGGCTGAGATTCATCTGGTGGTACGTTTTCCGGTGAGAGCGTCGCAACGCAGTTATATCGAACAGTTGATTCTTTCAGAGGTATTTACGGAAGATTATTCCGGTAAAGGTAAAAGCACTGACGAAGAGGAAGAAGAGAAAGAGGAAAATTAATTTTCCTCCAGTGTGCAGCTAATAGCTGCCAAACCTACTCTTCATATTTTGGTTTATCCGTGTTGTCTTCTTCGTCGTTTCTTCTCTCGTCATCGACAGGATCATCGGTGATAGCTGACCCCGCCCCGGATTGATCGCCGGTTTGAGATTCTTCAATAGTGACGGATTCTTTACCGTTTTCACTGTCGATGATGACTTGTTTTCCTTCACCATCATCCTCAGCAAATGCCATGGTCATAAAACCTGACGAAAGTACGATGGCAATAATGATTTTGTTAAAAAGGTTTTGCATAACGTTGATCCTTGTTCGATGGAAAAGATCTTATTTGCGAGGGCTTGTTGATCTTTCATAGCCGCCTTGTATGACGAAAAAATAGCCTCCAGCAGTGGTGGCTCTGAAAGATCAACAAGCCCTAGCTTGATATTCTATTATCACTATTAATAAATGATAATGCTTCAGGATACGTTAACTTCAGTTAATCAACTTTGGGAAAATCTCAGCTTTGACTCGTCTACAGTTAGAAAAAAATCAGCTGTTCATTTATCTGGTAGCGATATCCCTGGGTTTAATATCAGGTGTGCTGTATCCCAATATTGGTAGCTATTTGGAAGCTGCTGTCTGGCCATTATTAGGGCTGCTGTTATTTTCCACCTTTACCCAGGTATCGTTAACGCATTTGCGAGAGACTTCCTTTAGCCCCCGGTTTTTGCTAGCAGCCATAGTGGGTAATTTTGTGTTCATACCAATTGTTGTGGCGGGTTTGTTAATGCTGGCTCCAGATGATCCAGCCATACGCATCGGCATATTACTGGTGTTATTAGTGCCCTGTACCGACTGGTTTATTACCTTTACTGAGCTTGCTGGCGGCGATACCCAGCAGGCTATCACTTTCGCGCCGATTAGCCTGTTGTTGCAAGTTATATTATTACCATTTTATCTGTATGTTTTTCTGGGCAATGAATTCACTGTCAGTCTGGCGCACAGTGGAATGCTATGGGCTTTTATCGGCTTAATTGTCGTGCCATTGATATTGGCCTGGGCAACACAGAAATTCGCTGAACAGCATCCCTCAGGCAAAAAGTTCATAAATTATCTGGCATGGTTCCCGGTAATCGTCCTGGCATTGGTTATGTTTATTATCGCCAGCTCACAAGTGGCTATTGTCCTGGATTCGTTAGCGCTGCTGCCCAGTTTGTCGCTGGTGTTTATATTATTTCTGCTGATTGTCGCGTTGATGGCCAAAGTTTTATCGAGGTTATTACATCTGTCATCTGCACAGGGTAGAGTGTTGGCATTCAGTTTTGGAACCCGCAATTCATTTGTCATGCTGCCATTGGCATTGGCTTTACCAGCTAATTACGAGCTAGCAGTGGTGGTGATTGTGTTTCAGTCACTGGTCGAGTTGATTGGCATGATGGTGTTTTTATGGTGGGTACCGAAGCAGCTTTTTCCTTAGACAGGTAAATATCAATGGCTAAGCATCAACAACTAACCAATCTTGAGCAATTGTTTGATTGCATTGGGAAAGCTGCTGAGCAAAAGCGCAATGAAAAGGTCTCGATTGACAGCATTATGGAAATGATTGGTCGCCGTTCATTTGGACCGTTATTGCTGTTGGCAGGTCTTATTATATTGGCACCGGTAATAGGGGATATTCCGGGTGTTCCCACGATTATGGGAGTGTTTATTTTATTAGTTGCTGTTCAGTTACTTATTGGTCAGGAACACTTCTGGTTGCCCAAGTGGTTATTACAACGCGCTGTGCCCAGTGAAAAATTACTTAAGGCGGTTGAGTGGTTACGTAAACCTGCACACTTTATCGATAAACTGATTCGCCCAAGATTACTGATCTTCGTCAATGGAACAGCCAAATATGTCATTGCCATTGTCTGTATTTTCATTGCACTGACGTTACCGTTTATGGAAGTGGTACCTTTCAGTGCCAATGCAGGAGGTCTTGCAATAGTGGCATTTGGTCTGGCGTTAATTGCCAGAGATGGTCTGTTATCATTATTTTCCTTTGTTCTGACGGGACTCACGGCCTGGATGATTATTGCCAATCTGTTTTAATTCAGCAATGAAAAAGCTGGCTTGCAATATTTCAATCGATCACGCTGAGAGGAAAACACAATGCAAGCCAGTACTTGCTTTTAGTCCGGGACTATTGCACGGCCAATCGTGTTTGCATCAGTGCCAAACCAAAGTGCATTGGTGTCTTTATCAAACACCATGTTTCTTACTGACTGTCCACCAGAGGGGACTTCATCAATTGCGATAAATTTTTCGGTTTTGCTATCAAAACCGATAAAACGATTTGGCTGAAACCCCGTTTCGACATACCAGATACGATCCTGACTATCGACCGCCATGGCATATAACCCGGCGGCTTCACCACCTGGCGTCTTCCATTGCTGCATGGATTTATCCTGCGGATTATAAACACCGAGATATCCCATATCTGCATCTACCCACCAGACTCGGTTATCCGATGTCAGTCCGATCCTGCGGATAATGCTTTCTTCGTGTGGAGTAGGGATGATTTTCAATTGCATTGAATCTGGATCAATTTTGCCAATCGCGTTGCTACCCATAAAGGCAATCCAGGGACGATCCTGATTATCAACAATCAGTCCATAAGGCCGCATGTAGTTACCTGGTACCTCAATGATTTGCACTTCACCCGTATCAGTGGCCAATTTTCCAATAAAACCGGCTTTGCCCGAACGCTGTACGGTGAACCAGATATTTCCATCAGATGTCCAGGCCATTGTATGAGGATCATTGACACCCTCGGGCATCTCAAAACGAGTCACCTTGCCAGTTTCAGGATCAAGGCGGCCAATATGTTTGTCCTTATTGCCAGCATACCAGGGATACCCCTTGTCATCGACAATGACGGTGTGTGGGCCGGCTTGTGGAATATCATAACGTTGCATATCGCCTGACTGGGGATCCAGCCTCGCAATATAGTCTCCTATCTGACCTACAAACCAGACCTGACCATCTGGACTGATATAGGGATCACGAGTCCGACTGTTTTGCCATTCGACCTTCCATTCTGTGAAATCCAGAGAGACCATTTTGTCAGGACTCATCATGTTTTCACCTTTCGATTCGTCGGCTTTAGCGTGGCTAATGAACAGCATGCAGCTGAAAACAATTAGGCAACTGGTCTGAATAAAATGTGTAGCAGAGAACGGTTTAAGGCTTGTCATATTTGCCCTCCATGATTGCTTTTGGGAAGCTGTAAGATGTTGACTATAGAGAAACCCAAAAGTGCTGATTAACTAAAATAAACAAGCCCTAGAAGGAAGATAAAAAAATGGATAGTGAATCCGTATTGAAGATTATTTTACTGACAACCGCTGCAGGAATTTGTATTCCGATAGGTGGCTGGGTTGCCTCATTTGAGCAGGTGCATTCTCAGTGGCTGGAAAGAGAATTAAGACATTTCATCATTGCTTTTGGTGGTGGGATTTTATTGGGCGCGGTAACGATAGTGCTGGTCCCGGAAGGTATCAATAATATGCATGACTCGCTCTGGAGTATTCCGGTTATTTTGTCAGGTGGCCTGGTTTTTTTCGGTGTGGAACGGTTAATGGGAAGTCATAATAACGAATCGCCTCAACTTATGGGCATGATATTGGACTACATTCCTGAGGCTATCGCGCTCGGCGGTTTGATGGCGTTAAATCCTGCATCCGGACCTTTGCTGGCATTATTGATCGGGTTACAAAATCTACCTGAAGGGTTTAATGCCTACCGGGAACTAAAACAGCACAACAAACACGATAATGTGTTGCTCAAAATGACAGCATTAGTTGTACTTGGTCCAATTGCTGGCTTGGTAGGATATTGGTTTTTAGCAGATCATCAATCGTTGCTGGGGGCCATCATGTTGTTTGCCTCAGGTGGGATCTTATATCTCATTTTTCAGGATATTGCCCCACAATCCAAATTGGAAAAGCACTGGGCTCCACCGTTAGGAGCAGTATTGGGTTTTTGCCTGGCCTTATTTGGTCATTTACTGATGGCAACTTACTGAGTGATTCATCTAGTCCTCAGGAGTATTAGAAACTATCAAAGTGAATATTTGATTGAACTTTAACCTATGTAATATCAGCCTTAAGATTAGCTTGCTACCTTAAACTCCGTAGTGCCGTTAACACGCTTTTCAACCTTGGCACTACGGTGCTTTTCTACATGTTAATACATGGTTTAGCTTTTTCAGTCATTTCACCTTGGCAGAATGAAGGCGTCACAATGGAAACCCTTGGTTAGTCGACCTAACCATCACACAAATCATGGCAGCAAGTTTAAGAGGCTATATCGCCGGACGATTCCGTTAATACTGCTAAATGAACAAGGTTTTCGCCGATGTAAGCCGCAGGTGTTTGCTATTGAGCATTAAGGCTCTTAAGTTAACCAGCTTATCGCGACTTTAAAAGGTCAGGTGATTGATAAAACCCACTATGGAGTTGAATCAATGACAAGAAAAAATAAAGCAATAGACCCAACAATAATTGGGCAAGCAAACGAAGAACCCAAACCTTCTTTGCAAGAAGCATTTATGGAAGTCCGCCGACAAACTGAACAGATTTGTGCCAATCTAGAAATTGAAGATATGGTCTTACAGCCAGCTACTTATGTTAGTCCTCCAAAATGGCATTTGGCCCATACTTCCTGGTTTTTTGACTGTTTTGTTTTAGCACCACTACAGCTAGCGCAAACCAGCAAATCACCTCAATATCATTTTTTATTCAACTCGTATTACAAAAGTCAGGGTGCCCATTGGCAGCAGTCCAGTCGTGGTCAGCTTTCTCGCCCGACAGTGAAAGAAATCATGCTTTATCGACAGCAGATTACCGAGGCGATTGTTGAGCTTTTTGAATCGAACGCTCTGTCTGAACAACAACTTGAAATAATAGCCACCGGAATACAACACGAACAACAGCATCAGGAATTGTTGTTAATGGATATCAAATTTATTCTGGGCAATCAGCCTTGGCCGGCTGCCTATGAAGAGAGTGCTGAGGGCGAAGATATCTTGTTGCCCGCCAGAGCTCTTGGATGGTTGGAATGGACAGAAAATATCTCTCTGTTTGGTGCACGTTTGGATGCGTTTTCCTATGACAATGAACGACCCCGTCACCGGCGCTGGATAAGTGGTTTTCAACTGGCTGACAGGTTGATTAACAATGGCGAATATATGGATTTTATGACCGATGGTGGCTATCGGCGTCCAGAGCTATGGTTAAGTGATGGCTGGGATTGGGTGCAGCAGAATCAAATGACCCATCCGCTTTACTGGCGTAAACAAAACCATCACTGGGAAGAGTATCACCTTCACGGACTGGAGCCTTTAAACCCGCATTTACCGGTGAGTCATATCAGCTTTTATGAGGCCGATGCCTATGCACGATGGATGGGTGCGCGACTGCCAACCGAGTTTGAACTGGAGTCATATTCTTCCCGAAACAGGGAGTTGTTTGAGTCAGAAAAAGCCTTCTGGGATCCTGAACAATCAGTTTATCCGTCGCCTGACAGAGCATGTGATGAGTTTGATACTGGGCTGCTCTGGCAATGGACCAATAGTGCCTATTCTCCCTATCCTGGGTACTAAACGACCAATACGGCACTCGGCGAATATAACGGTAAGTTCATGGCGAACCAGTATGTTTTGAAAGGTGGCTGTGTGGCAACACCTAAACATCATATGCGTGCCAGTTATCGAAATTTTTACCGGCCATATGATCGCTGGGCTTTTACCGGTATTCGATTGGCAAAGGATTTGTAATGACCTACCTGGTTCTGGATTCAATTCGAAATCAAACGCAGGATGCCCTCAAAGAGCAATTTGCCTTTGATGTGTTAATGGGCTTCTCAGCGCCGTCAAAATATCTGCCCAGTAAATATTTTTATGATGCCAAAGGCAGTAAGTTATTTGAACAGATAACCGGGTTGGAGGAATATTATCCGACTCGCTGCGAATTTGAAATTCTCAGTAAAGTTGGATCTGAACTGGCTGAATTTATCCAGGATAAGCCATTTGAAATTGTCGAGTTGGGCGCAGGGGATGGATGTAAGACCAAAGTTTTGCTTAGCAAACTATTAGAATCCACCGATGCGTTTTCCTACATACCCATCGATATTTCGGAATCGGCGATGGCGGATCTGATCGTTTCTTTAAAGCAATCCCATCCAACGCTGACCACACACGGTATTGTCGGTGATTATTTTGCCAGTATCCGCCATCTAGAAAACACATCTGACAATCGCAAGCTGGTGTTGTTGCTGGGCTCCAATATCGGCAACTTTGACTTTCCAAGTGCCAAACGGTTTTTGCACAGTATCTGGAAGTGTTTGAATCATAACGATTTATTATTAATTGGTTTTGATCTGAAAAAAGATATTGATGTATTAACCCGAGCTTATAACGACAAAAAAGGTGTTACCCGCGCTTTTAACTTGAATGTATTAACCCGCATTAATAATGAGCTGGACGGTGAGTTTGATTTAAACCGATTTTCACATCATGGTATGTATAATCCGCGGCATGGCGCGATGGAGAGTTATTTAGTCTCGCTGGAGCAACAGGAGGTGCATATCGGGGCACTGGAAAAAACCTTTGAATTTAATCCCTATGAAGCCATCCATCTGGAGCTTTCACATAAATACCTGCTATCTGATATGCAAAAAATGGCTAATGAAACCGGCTTTAATGTGTTGAAAAACTGGCAAGATTCGCAAGGTTATTTTGCTGATGGGCTTTGGCAGGTTAATAAGGATTTCCCAGAATCAGCATATTAGCTTCTGTTGTCCTTTAGTGTTTTCAGGCGTTTAATAAGTGTAATTAACGAAAATAACAATAACGCCAAAGCAAACCTTAAAGGCAATAATGATGAAGCTGAATATAAGTGATTTTCGGGCACTGCCAGACAGCAAGATTACTCTGAAGAAATGGCCTACTCTGATTGATCCTTTATATACCTCAAAAAAACACTACCAAAAAATACTGAAACAAAATGTTGAGGCACTAAGTGAGTTGCAGCATAAGCTGTATGCCGATAATCATTATTCAATACTGCTGATTTTCCAGGGCATGGATGCCGCGGGAAAGGATGGGGCTATACGACATGTAATGTCGGGTATTAATCCACAGGGGTTTCAGGTGTTCAGCTTTAAACAGCCCAGTGCAAGCGAATTGGAACATGACTTTCTCTGGCGAACGGCACGTTGCCTGCCGGAACGGGGACGGATCGGTATTTTTAATCGCTCCTATTATGAAGAGGTGCTGATTGTTAAAGTGCATCCGGAGTTTCTGGTGTCACAGCGCTTACCCGATAAATTGCCATCCAATAAAAGCTTCTGGCAGAACCGTTATCGTTCGATTGTGGAGCATGAAGCACATTTGCATCGTAGTGGCACCCGGATTATCAAGTTTTTTTTACATCAATCCAAAGATGAACAGGCCAGACGGTTTATGAAGAGAATTGATGACCCCGATAAAAACTGGAAACTCACTACCGCAGATATTGAACAACGTGAATTCTGGGATGACTATACCAAAGCGTACGAAGAGTGCATCAATGCTTCAACAACTAAAGATGCTCCGTGGTACATCATCCCTGCTGACGATAAAAAGAATGCCCGGTTAATTATTTCGGAAATCTTTTTAAACACATTGAGTGCGTTGCCATTGGCCTATCCTCAGGCAACTGATGCCCATCGACTTGAATTACAGACTATTCGTGAGCATTTAGAAAAATCCTGACGATAAATCACCTGAACGAGGCATTAATCTAATGGTAAAGCCGTCGATTTGATCGGGGATTTCATCACAAATGACGTATGCACACCGGTCACACCTTCAATCCGTGTCAGTTTCTGCAAGAGAAACTGCTGATAGGCGTCCATGTCCTTGACGATCACCTTGAGCAAGTAATCTGCTGATTGACCGGTAATCAAGTGACATTCCAGCACCTCAGGGTAACTGGCGAGCTTTTTCTCCAAGCCACTGAACCGTTCTGGAGTATGTTTATCCATACTGATGCCGATAAAGGCCATCAGCGTCAGCCCCAGTTTACGTGCATTTAATAACGCCACATAACCATCGATCAAACCGTTTTCTTCCATCTGTTTGACACGTCGCAGCGTTGGGGAGGGCGATAGGTTAATCGCTTCGGCCAGTTCCTGATTGGAAATGCGTCCCTGTTTTTGCAGAATATCGAGAATCATATGATCATATCGATCCAGTTTTTCAGTCATGATTTACTCCAATAAATTACATTAAAAGCATTTTATGCTTAAAAATATACTTTATAAGCAATTATATATGTATTGTCGATGTTTTAATGAAACTTTAGCAATTTAATTCTGCCGCTGTCTCTTTATACTATTCCACATGCCTGAACCGGTAGTGTTATGAGCCACAAGCTTTGTTTAACGCAGTTCTCTCAAGTTCATCACAAGTGAATGGCGGAAACTGAAAAAGATTGGTTACCCTCCAATCCTTGTTAAATAAACCTGCCGGAAGCGTCCCTAAAAAAACTACGCTCTCAGGCTCTCTATTTTGCTTATCCAGACTCAGGAGTCAGAAGATGATTGCCAATCCCGCTCAAAAATATCGTCGCTTTGAGCCAATCCAATTGCCGGATCGGCAATGGCCGAATCAGGTGATTGAAAAGCCACCTATCTGGATGAGCACCGATCTGCGTGATGGCAATCAGGCATTGATTGATCCGATGTCGATCGAGACCAAAATGCGTTATTTCAAGGCCCTGGTGGAAATGGGGTTTAAGGAAATTGAAGTGGGATTTCCGTCTGCCTCGGAAACGGACTTTAATCTGGTACGTCGTTTGATCGAAGAGAATGTAATTCCCGAGGATGTCACCATTGAAGTATTAACCCAGGCCCGCCAGGATTTGATTGAACGAACTGTTGAGTCACTTAACGGGGCTCGTCGGGCCATTTTGCATATGTATAATCCGATTGCTCCGGCGTTTCGCAAAATCGTCTACAACACCGATAAAGCCGGCGTGAAAGAGATTGCCGAACGCGGTACGCGCTGGGTCAAGGCGTTCACTGAACAGCATCCGGAAACCGAATGGGTTTACCAGTATTCACCTGAAGTGTTTTCCAGCACGGAGGTGGATTTTGCCAAAGAAGTTTGTGATGCCGTGTCAGCCATCTGGCAGCCAACGCCAGAGAAAAAGATGATATTCAATTTGCCGGCAACTGTTGAAATGTCGACACCCAACACCTATGCCGACCAGATTGAATGGATGCATCGCAATTTAAACAATCGAGACAGCATTATTCTGAGCGTGCACCCACATAATGATCGCGGTACGGCTGTTGCAGCCGCGGAAATGGCAGTGATGGCAGGTGCTGATCGGGTGGAAGGCTGTTTGTTTGGTAATGGTGAACGTACCGGCAATGTCGATTTAGTGACCCTGGCGTTGAATTTATATTCTCAAGGTATTCATCCCGGGTTGGATTTCAGCCAGATTGATCAGATCCGCCAATTGGCAGAAGAATGCACACAGTTACCGGTACATCCGCGTCATCCCTATGCCGGTGAATTGGTGTTTACCGCGTTTTCGGGATCCCATCAGGATGCCATTAAAAAAGGTTTGGCCAAACAGGATCCTGAGGGTTTCTGGGAAGTACCGTATTTGCCGATTGATCCGGCAGATTTGCATCGCAGTTACGATGCGGTGGTCAGGGTGAATAGCCAATCCGGTAAGGGCGGGGTGAGCTTTTTGTTGCAGCAGCATGCCGGGTTTGAGTTACCGCGTCGCTTGCAGATTGAATTCAGTAAAATTGTGCAACAGCAAAGTGACCGTAGCGGCAAGGAAATTAATGCTGCAACGATAGCGCAATTATTTGATGAAGCTTATCTCGCTGTAAATACGCCTTACCGTTTCAGAAGCAGTAGTGTAGTGGATGATTCGCAAGAGATTGCCAGCACTGAGGTTCAATTGGATCACGGGACAACATCCTTTACGCTTCAGGCCAAAGGTACCGGACCAGTCGATGCGGTGGCCAAGGGCTTATCTGCACATATTCAGCAGGATATTTCTGTCGTTGATTACCATGAACACGGCATTGGAAGCGGTTCAGAAGCCATAGCGGTGAGTTATGTTGAAATGAAAGTGGGTAATGCTCAACCGGTATTTGGTGTCGGACAGGATAAAAATATCAGCCGGGCCGCCGTCAAAGCGCTAATCAATGGGGTAAACCGCTTTCTCTCTATTCAGCGTGAAGCGGCTTAACATGTTGAAAAAAAGAAAAAATCTGAAAAGCATAGATAAGGAAGTTTTTCATTTTATGAATGGGAATCATGCCTAAACTTAAAGTTAACTTTTTGATTTAAAAGAGTTATATTATTCTCCCGGTGATTTGATGTGGCTGGAGATATTCGATAGGGTAGGGCAACACTAAATGGTTAACAGCCATTTTATTCAAGCTGTTTTTAACATCAAAGAAGGAGGTCACCATGGTAAAACAATGTTTTTACACAGTAGCCCTAACAATGTTGTTTGCGATTTCTCCGGTGTTTTCTGCCACAGGGGCTGAGCAATATTCATCAAAATCAGAGGGTAACCATCCGGCTCATCAGATGGGCGAATCTGCTGAACGCATTAACAAAAAATCTAAAGAGAATTATCAGGAAAATCGTTTAAAAGCAGAGAAGTCAGGTAATGCAATGCATCCCGCTCATGAAATGGATGAAGTCGAGCCAATTCAAAAACGCGGGCAATAAAAGCTCATTCGTTTCACTTTATTAATTGCGGTAGTTCTGTGGAATAAGCAGCTGAGCTTTATTCCATGTTCTGCCGCTTTTTCTTTGAACCCATTCCAACCGTATGGTTTAAACTAAACCTACAACATTTGGCTGGAATAACATGCGCTTTTTACTATTTTGTCTGATTATTGCAATGGTCTCTGTGTCAGGATGTGCCAGTTGGTCGACTGACTATGAAACACCACAAGTGAATATCACCTCATTTTCACTTGCCCCTGAAACCAAAGGAATCACACCACGATTTATTATTGGTTTACAGGTCATCAACCCTAATCGCACGGCATTGGCCTTACAAGGCATGAGTTATTCCATCGAGGTTGAAAACCATCGAATATTAAGCGGTGCCACAGCCGATTTACCACGAGTGCCGGGATATGGCATGGCGGATTTCACCATTGAAGCCAGCCCTGATTTACTGGGCAGTGTTCGATTAATCAATCGTCTGCTAACCAACCAAACCCAGAGTCTCAATTACACCTTTAAGGCAAAACTGGATGTGGGAAGGCTGTTACCTTATTTGAACATAGAAGAGAATGGCCGTTTCAGTTTGATGAAGCCTGCAAAAAAATAGAATTTAACCGTAGCAATATCACCATTGCGCATCCGCAAGAAATCTGGCAAAGTCATCGCGGTTTTGCCGTTTTGGCAAGTCCTTCAGGCACATCTCAGGCCTGCAGCTAAGCTGCTTAATTGTGATGTTATCACCGGACAGGGGTAAAGCCGGAATCACTTGCCACATAAAGGGCAAATTCGGGCTGTTCAGTGAATACGATTGTTGTAGCCTGAAATCAGACTGCAATCTCAATGGTATGCCGGTAATGCCGGTCCCTGATAACGGAGATAAAGATGCATCTTTCCATTCAACAGCGTTTTAGCGTTTGGGCCGGCCTTAGTCTATTGACTGTGGTCCTGGTCACGGCGCTGATTGGTGTTTGGCAATTCAGTTCGATTAAGCAGACGCTTGCTGAGCATAGTCGGGAAGTCAGCCAGCAACAGGCACAAGAGTATTTACAAATATTAGCCCGGGACACAGCGGCCCAATTGCGTATTCCACTTGAAACGGCATTACATACTGCTCAGGCGAATGCTGCGGTAATTCAGGCGGTTGTAGCCGATTCGACCATCACAGACAGGCGCGGTCTTGCCATCAGAATGCTGGAACAGACTTTGACGCTGAATGATGATTTCCTGGGAGCCTACGTCGCTTTTGAGCCAAATGCTGTGGATAGCAGCGATTATGTCCATCGTGATAGCTTGGGGAGTGATAGTCGTGGTCGTTTCCTGCCCTATGTGGTGCGTTCATCCAGTGACAACTTTGTGGTGGAAAATCTGGAAGGACTTGAAGATGCTACTCTTGATGAAAATGGTGTAAGAGCAGGGGAATATTATCTTTGTTCCAAAGATAGCCTCAGCAGTTGCGTCATTGATCCCTATCTGTATCCAATTGACGGTGAGCAACTGCTATTAACCAGTTTGGTGGCACCGGTAATAGAAAATGGACGCTTTATTGGCATTAGCGGGATCGATATCTCTGCTGCTTTTTTACAATCGGTGATTACCGAAGTAGCGGCAGAACTTTATCAGGGAAAAGGGCAGACATTGTTGGTCAGTCCGCGGGGTGTAATCGTTGGACACAGTCAGCAACCTGAGCTTATTGGTCAGAATCTCAATGCTCTGGACAACGAGCTCAGAGAAGCATTAATTGTTGTCAGCGAAGCAGGCCAAAGTCGGATTTTGCAGCAGCAAGAGCAGTTTATCGTGCTTAGTCCGTTTAACATGCCCGGAAATGAGCAGAGCTGGGTGACTTATCTGGCGGTGCCGGAAGCAGATGTTTTGGCGGCAGTTGCGGAACAGGAACAATTTCTTGATCGTGCCCAAACAACCTTTATTAGCAGCACCAGTTTGCTGGGGTTGCTGTTGGCATTGATTGGAGTAGGCGTTGTTTGGCTGGTGGCCCGTAGCAGTATCCAACCCTTGGCAGAAATGACCTCTTTGGTGGCATCCATAGCGGAAGGTGAGGGCGATCTGACACAGCAGCTTAATATCAAGCGTCAGGATGAGACTGGCAAACTGTCCGGCTTTCTTAATATTTTTATTGGCAAATTACGCAAGCTGATCCAGCAATTAATTCCGCTTGGCGAAGATGTCAGCAAGCTGTCTGTCGAAGGTCGTCAAATTAGTGAACAGACTCGCTCACAGATGCTTCAGCAACAGCAGTTGCTTGAAGAAATGGTCTCTGCGGTAATGGAAATGGCCGCCTCAGCGCAGCAGATTGCCGGCAATGCAGACCGCACCTCACAATTCGTCAGCAAAGCCAATGAGTCTTCTCAGTCTGGAGCAGGATTGGTGCAACGCACTTCTGAGTCGATTCACGCCGTCAGTAATAGTGTGCAGGAATCTGAATCAGCCATGTTGGAGCTGGAAAAGAACAGTGAGGCGATTGTCAGCATTTTGTCAGTGATTCAGGGCATTGCTGAACAGACCAATCTGTTAGCCCTCAATGCAGCAATTGAAGCTGCGCGGGCTGGGGACAAAGGGCGTGGTTTTGCTGTGGTTGCAGATGAAGTGCGGGCCTTGGCCAGCCGAACTCAAGAGGCTACTGTGGATATTCACGAAAAGCTGAGTGTACTGCAACAAGGTAGCCGGCAGGCGTCAGCCGTTATGCACCAAAGTGGGCAGCAGGTGACTGAAACCGTCGATCTGGCTCTTGCAGCGGAATCTGCCTTACTGGATATTCAACAAGCTATCCGGGAAGTGACGGAAATGACCTTCCAGATTGCTTCGGCCACGGAGGAGCAAAGTGCAGTATGTGAAGATGTCAGTAAAAATCTCAGCAAGATTTCACAACTGGTCGATCACACTACCGAGGGAGCCCATCAGCTGAGCCGGGTGGGTAACGAACTGGACGAAGCGGCCAACAGCCTGAAAAAACAGTTGGCCTCGTTTCACATCTGAATACGGCCACCGGTGACACCATAAATTTCACCGGTCACATAGCTTGCTTCTGCAGAAGCCAGAAATACGTATACCGGTGCCAGTTCAGCAGGCTGAGCTGGACGACCGAATAATGTATTGGCACCAAAGTTTTTCACTTTTTTATCGGGCATAGTGGTCGGGATTAACGGTGTCCAGACAGGACCGGGGGCCACCCCGTTTGCTCTGACGCCCTGATTAATGGCTTCAGATGCCAGAGACAAAGTGAAATTGGCTATCGCAGCTTTGGTCGCGGCATACGGTGCCAGATTGCTGCTGGGTTCAAATGCCTGGTTGGAGGTGGTGTTAATAATGGATCCACCCGGCGGGATATGTTTTAACGCGGCACGGGAAAAGTGGAAAAACGCCTCAATATTGGTTTGAAATGCATAACTGATTTCGTCGTCGGGAATATCCTGCAATGATTCATAAGTCTGCTGAAAAGCGGCGTTATTCACCAGAATATCCAGTCTGCCAAATTCTTCAATGCAAACTTCAACCGCTCTATCACAGGCAGCGCGATTATTGGATTGCTCCATTTTTATCGAAATAACTTCTCTACCAGCTTCCCGTACAAGACGTTCAGTCTCATGTGCATCCTCTGCTTCGCTGAGATAGGTAAATACAATATTTGCCCCCTCACGCGCATAGGCCAAAGCCACTGCCATCCCGATACCGCTGTCCCCGCCGGTAATCAACGCTACTTTCCCAGCTAATCGATCATGCCCCTGATAACTGCTTTCGCCATGATCGGGTGTCGGCGTCATTTTACTTTCCTGACCAGGCAGTTTTTGGGGCTGAATATCGAACTCGGGACGTGGATAGCGATTTCTCGGATCGGTAAAACTATTTGCTGATGATTGCGTCATTACTGGACTCCTTAAGAGTTAAGAACAAAGGGCGGAGTGAACATTCGGTTAATATTTTTACCAATGCAAAAGCTATTCCGTACGGCAGGTTTTACCAACAATGTGATTTATCGTGATTAATCCAAATTTTGGATGAGTAAAAGCCACATTTGCCGGGTAAAAATTACCGATGATAGGAATTTTTTATACAGCCAGCAGAGCAATCGTTTGAGAGCGACTAATGAAATCCCGTGTAAATCCCTGATGTAGCAACGATGCGGCCTATAACTTATCTCTGGCATAGAGATTGCGAAAGGCTCTTCAGATTTGGTCACTGTCTGATGGCATTTTTGTATGACTCAAATAACGACAGAAACATATTTCAGGAGAAAATTATGAATATCAGCGAAATAATGAATCCGGAAATTGAAATGATAAGTGCTGATACAACCTTAAAAGAAGCTGCTGCCAAAATGGAACGAGAAAATATCGGATTTCTGGTGGTTGGATCAGAAAAAGAGCTGAACGGCACTTTGACTGACAGAGATATTGTTTTAAGAGCTGTCAGTAAAGGCAAGGATATGCAAACCACTACAGTGGGCGATATTTTGAGTAAGCAGGTTTTGTGTTGTGAAAATTCACAAAGTGTTGAAGAAGTCGCAAGACATATGTGTGATGAGCAAGTACGGCGGATGCCGGTGATTAATAGCGATAAACAGTTATTGGGGGTGGTGAGTATCGGTGATTTGGCTCAACACCTGAAACCGGAGCTGGTCGGCGAAGTGTTAAAAGGTGTCACCGAAGAAAGACACGCAGCTTAGTTCACAAAGCAATAGGAATAGCTATGCTAAATGCTAAGTTCAGAGATTGCATTGAAGCGTGCAAGCGTTGTGCTGATGCTTGCAATACATGTTCGGTCGCCTGCCTGCAGGAAGAAAATGTTGCTGAGATGTCACGTTGTGTCCGGCTGGATCTGGACTGTGCAGCAATCTGTCGTCTGGCAGTAAGTGCCATGGTGCGTGACAGTGAGTTTTCCAAAGCAATATGTCAATTATGTGCTGATCTATGTGAAGCCTGCGCTGAAGAATGTAATAAACATGACCATGAGCATTGCCAGTAATGTGCACAAGCCTGCGAGGCCTGTGCAAATGAATGCCGGAAAATGGCTACCTGAAATGACGGCAAACAAATTTATCGGATAGGTAAAAAATTAACAGTTCCTTAATGAATGATGAGCATATGATGAATGTAATTGATGAAAGTGATGTATTGGGTTCTACAGCGGTAATTACCAAGCTTAGTGATCTGGTTGCTTTGGAGTTCAATGCGATTGAAACCTATGAAGCGGCGATTGAACGGCTGGAGAATCTGGATTACCGGGCGAAACTCACCGAGTTTTTAGGGGAACATGAACGTCATCTATTAGAGTTATGTGATGCCATTATTCAAGAGGGAGGCACACCTCCAGATGGGGGGTATTATAAACAGCTTCTTATCAAAGGGCCGGTGGTGATGGCTGGCATCGGTGGGGACAAAGCCATCTTGCAGGCAATGTTGCTGAACGAGAACCTGACAAACAAACTTTATCAGAATGCCAATGATGAAATATTTCCCGGCTATATTCAACTCAAGCTGAAACAGGCGTTGGGAGAGGTTCGCCACCATCGAGTTTGGATTGAATCGGCGGTCGAAAATTTAAATGATTAAAACAAGCAAATTTCACGGAGGAATTGAAACAAAGATTTATATCGTGCTGTCTTTCTAATAGCTATTTTTAATAAGGATAAAGAAATGCCTAATAAATTATTTCTTTCAGTAACGGTATCAATGCTATTCGCCGCAACAACGGCAATAGCCGAAGATTTAAACCAGCCTCAAGACCATCGTTCCACCATTAATCAGCAACAAAACAATCAGGTGGGCCAACCAATAGATAGTCGGATAGACAGCGAAATAAAACAAAACCGATCTGCTACGCCCATTATTCCACCGACAACCCAACCTTTGCCAGTTACGCCACCGTCACGAACGATCATGACACCAGAACCACCCTCACCCCCGACCCGGGTTAATCCACAAACGCCACAAACGACTGATCGGGACGCTTCGGACAGCTTATCACCATCAACCACGTCGCCTTCGTATCCAGGTACAACCTATCCTGAACCCACTTACCCGGATCCGACGAGGCCTTAGGCTGAACCGAGGTGTAACAATGAATTTTTTATGACAATGCTTCAATAGACGGAACTTCTACCAAGGTTAAACAGATAAAAGGACACTGCCATGCCACATGCTAGAAAATTAGATAACAATCCTGCTGAGACTCAATCTCACCGGTTTTCAAAAACTGCCCGGGATGTTGAACTTCCGACTCCTTCCAATACGTCTGAAAAGACCAGCGCGAAAATCATGCTTCATCCTGAATTTACGATGGATGAAATGGATTTTGAAACGCTGAGCAAATCAGTTCCTGATGGAACGGTTGGCGATATTAAAAAAGTTCATCAGCATAATACCGAATTGCTATTACATAAATTAGGGCAACGTATGGCATTTGAACGCGCCAGTGTCAGACTTTATGAGGCGCTGATTTTTAAATGTCTGGCGGCACGGAACGGCAAAAAAACAGTTGTTTCGATTGACCAGTTACGGCAATTCCGTGATGAAGAAGTTGAACACAGCTTTCTGCTCAAGACAGCCATTGAAACATTGGGATTCGATCCGGATGAATGGATACCAGATGCTGATTCCAGTTTAATTTCAAGTTTGCAGACCCCGAAAGTCTTCACCAAAAAAAATAGTAGTGTTTTGAGTTGCCTAGAGGCGGTTTTGATCTTTGCAACCAATGACAATGCCGAGTGGCACACCTTGCATGAACTGTTCACCAACATGGGGTTGCAAGATTTGGCAGCTGAATTTAATCAAGCACTTGAAGAAGACAGCAGACAGCTTGAAACAATTTCTCACTGGATATATCAGCTATCCCACGCTTAACTCCTTATGGGGAGGAATGTACTTTCCTCCCCATAATTGTTGATTCGACTCGAGTGGCTACAGAATAAGGGGCCACTTTACAGATAATAAATCCGCTTTCTGGCAGGGTAGGCATTCTGTTATGTGGTAAAAACAGATTCTGGCCCGGCACTTCATATTGCATTTCCTGAGTCAGCACTTTTAATGCCAGCTCCATCATTGCCAGCGTCAGCCATTCTCCAGCGCAGCGATGATGTTGCCAATAATCGCCTCCACCCTGAGGGATCAGGCTGAATTTATCCGTATCATTATACAGAAAACGATCAGGCCAGAATTGTTCGGGGTTCTGCCATAACCGTTCATCATGATTTGTTCCATACAGATCGAGCATCACTCTGCTGCCTTGTGGAAAGGTATAGCCCTGCCATTCAAATGTTTTCCTTACCTCGGCGACAGTCGCTGGGAAAAATGGATAAAACCGTCTGACTTCCTGAACAAACCGATGCCTTGCTTCATCGCTATCCAGCCTTTTGGCTTCATGAGGGTAGTGATGCAAAGCCAGAGCTGTCAGCACGATGTAATAAGTAATCGCTACCGTTGGACGCAGAATATTGAGTAACTCGACGGCGGCTACTTGTTCCGAGAGAAGATTGTCATCCAGTTGCTGATGCATGGCAATTTTATAAAGTGATTTGTCCGGCTCGACCCGTAACTGCTTTGTGCGGGTTTGATGAATCAGTTTACGACACCACCTTTCCATTAACCGTCTGGCTTGGCGACCCTGCCAATGACGAAAACCTATTTTGCTGGCGCTTTCAATCATATGGATAAACTGTTGGGTACGATGTTTGACTTCGTTAGGTTCCAACGGTACGCCAGTCCACTGGCATATTGACTGGGTGAGTACTTCAGCCGCCGCTTGTTTCAGCACAATCGGTGAATCACGTAATTGCCAGTCATTTATTGCGGTCAGCCAATAAGCATGAGTAATTTGCACCAGTTCATCCAGTGATAGTTTTGTCATCAAGGCCATAAACATAGCCTTGCGATGCCGATGCGCTTCACCATCCAGCCCCTGAACACCCTGCTGCCCAAACAGCGTTTTTTTCAGACGCGAAGGAGCCGCACCACTTCATTTGAATTTTGTTTCATCGTAAAAAATTTCCGAGGCTTCACGGCCTACCATGCATATGGTGGGTTTCAGCAGTAGGCGGGTTTCAAACATATCAGTGTCCATTTGCTGACTACGATTACGGATAAAGTCATAACCTTTCTGTTGCAAAGCCAGAGTGCTGTCAAAACCCGGAGCACAAGGGAGAGGAGAGGCAGAAGATTGGGTATCAGACATAGATGCTCCTTTCATAAGGCCAGGATTAAATCCTGGACCGATATCAATTCAGAAAATTCATCTTAATTCGTGATTTGAAACCGCGTTGTTTGTATCGAAAAAACGTTGATTTAATAATGACTTAGCTTGACATTGATAATAAATTTACTTCACCATGAGCTTATCAAAATTCACCGGGAAAAACGATGCAAAGTGCCATGACTGCCCGTTATTTTGCCACAGCAATGCTGCTGTTAAGTTGTCTGCTGTTTGGGCAAATCCAGGCTCAGGCTGCAGATGATGTATGGACGCTGAAGATTGAGGGAGCTATCACGCCTGCTTCAGCCGATTTTTTTATCAGCACGCTGGCGAAAGCCGAAAAAGCAAATATTCATTTGCTGGTATTGCAGCTTGATACGCCGGGCGGGTTGGACCCTTCCATGCGTGACATGATTAAAGCCATTCTGTCTGCTGAAATCCCAGTGACTACCTATGTTTCACCTTCAGGTTCACGTGCTGCCAGCGCTGGTACTTATATTCTTTATGCCAGTCATATTGCGGCTATGGCACCCGCTACCAATGTGGGGTCTTCCACACCGGTCAAAATGCAACCGGGCGGCTTCAATCCAGATTTTGAAAAAGATAAGGATGATTCGCAGAGCACCATGGATAAAAAAATGGTCAATGATGCTGTTGCCTACCTCCGTGGATTGGCAGAACTGCGTGGTCGTAATGTTGAATGGGCAGAGGAAACCGTTCGTGAAGCTGCCAATCTGAGTGCCAGTGAAGCCCTTGAAAAAGGGGTGATAGATATTGTGGCGGAAGATCTGCATCAGCTTCTGCAAAGTTTGAATGGCCAGCAGGTCAGTCTTGAAAGTGGCAGCTTAACGTTGCAATTGAACAATATCGAACTGACCGAGATCGAAGCGGGCTGGCGTTATGAGTTATTAAGTCTGATCACCAATCCAAATATTGCCTACATTTTACTCATGATTGGTATCTATGGTTTGATCCTAGAGTTTTACAACCCCGGTATGGGCATTTCCGGTGTTATCGGAGTGATTTGTTTGCTATTGGCCGCATTTGCAATGCACATGTTGCCCATTAATTATGCAGGTCTGGCGTTATTGATTGTAGGTATCGGATTGATGATGGGCGAAGCATTCAGTCCTTCTTTCGGAATACTGGGAATAGGCGGCATGGTAGCGTTTGTGCTTGGCTCTGTGATGTTGATGGATAGTGAACTACCGGCCTATCAGATCTCCATGCCATTGATTGCCGCATTGGCAGCGACCTCATTTGGTATTTTTGTCTTTGTTATCGGCGCTGCTTTACGTGCCCGTCAAACGATGGTCGTCAGTGGAGCGGAGGCTATTATTGGTGAACAGGCAGAAGCACGTGAAGATTTTACCGGTCATGGAAAAGTGCATGCAATGGGCGAGCAATGGCAGGCTTTCAGTTCAGAACCTGTATCCAAAGGACAGATTCTGCGGATAGTTGCACGAGATGGACTTGTTTTACATGTGGAAGTCATTAAGGAGCGATAAACATGCAAACATTTATTATTGTCATTTTGTTAATGATCGTCGCGTTGGTGATCAGTACCTTCAGGGTTCTGAGGGAATATGAGCGCGGCGTAATTTTTTTACTGGGTCGGTTTTATAAGGTCAAAGGGCCTGGATTGATTGTTGTTATTCCGTTTATTCAGCAGATAGTCCGGGTGGATTTACGGACGCTGGTGCTGGATGTGCCATCTCAGGATCTGATAACCCGGGATAATGTTTCAGTTAATGTGAATGCCGTATTGTACTTCCGAGTAGTCGATCCCCAAAAAGCCATTATCAATGTAGAAAACTATATGGATGCCACTGGTCAGCTGGCCCAAACAACCTTACGTTCAGTTCTGGGGCAACATGAACTGGATGAATTGCTGGCGGAGCGGGATCGCCTCAATGATGATATCCAGGATATTCTGGATCGACAGAGCGACCAGTGGGGAATTAAGGTATCCAATGTTGAAATAAAACATGTGGATATTGATGAAAGCATGATTCGGGCAATCGCTAAACAAGCTGAGGCTGAACGCGAACGACGGGCCAAAGTGATTCATGCTGATGGTGAGTTTCAGGCTTCAGGAAAATTGGTAGAAGCGGCCGAACAGCTTGCCCGTCAGCCCACGGCAATCCAACTGCGTTATCTGCAGACTTTGACCGAGATTGCCGGTGACAAGAGCTCGACTATTGTTTTCCCAGTTCCTTCTCAGCTATTGGATAGCTTACATAAAATGATGAGTAAGTAATAAATCCTTAGGTTCATTATTCTGATCGCTGTAGAGTCATTTTTATTACTTTTCTGCCATGTTCAATAGAAAAACTGAACATGGCAGAAGGTCCAGGATGATCTGTTATAATTAGACGTTTTTTCAAACCTAGGGTCTGTTTATTTTTCATCTCAGCAGTGGTGGCGATGAAAGATAAACAAACCCTTACTGCCTGACAGGAAAACCGTTTTGACCACAGCTTCTCATCAAATCCGCAGTCTGCTCGAACAAAAGATCCTGATCCTTGATGGTGGCATGGGCACCATGCTGCAAAGTTATAAATTGAGTGAAACAGATTTTCGCGGTGAACGTTTTGCCAATCATCCCTGTGATGTGAAAGGTAACAACGATTTACTGTCGCTGACTCAGCCGCAGATTATTCGGGATATTCATCGGGCCTATTTTGAAGCCGGTGCTGATATTGTCGAAACCAATACCTTTAATGGCACGTCGATTGCGATGGCCGACTACCAGATGGAAGATCTGGTGTATGAGCTGAACAAAGTTTCGGCACAACTGGCCCGTGAAATCGCCGATGAATTTACTGCCAGCAATCCGGACAAACCTCGTTTTGTCACCGGCGTATTAGGTCCTACCAATCGTACTGCCAGTATTTCTCCTGATGTAAATAATCCCGGTTTTCGCAATGTTAGTTTTGACCAATTAGTCGAAGCCTATCTGGAAGCGATTCGTGGTCTGGTCGATGGTGGCAGTGATCTGCTGTTGGTTGAAACGGTATTTGATACCTTGAATGCCAAGGCTGCTGTATTTGCCATCGAGCAGTATTTTGAACAGCATGATGTGCATTTGCCAGTGATGATTTCCGGCACCATTACTGATGCCAGTGGCCGCACGCTTTCCGGACAGACTGCCGAAGCGTTCTGGAATTCACTGTCACATGTGCAACCAATATCGATCGGCTTGAACTGTGCATTAGGTGCTGAACAATTACGTCAGTATGTTGAAGAACTGTCGAATATTTCCACCAGTTATGTCAGTGCTCACCCTAATGCCGGCTTGCCCAATGAATTTGGTGAATATGATGAATCACCTGAAGCGATGGCGATTCATATAAAAGAATGGGCTGAAGCCGGTTTCCTGAATATTATCGGTGGTTGCTGTGGCACCACACCGGCACATATCAAAGCCATTGCCGAAGCTGTCGAAGGTGTTAAACCACGCCAGCGTGTTGAAAACAAACATTATTGCCGTCTCAGTGGTCTGGAACCTCTTACCATCACACCGGAAAGTCTGTTTGTGAATATCGGTGAGCGCACCAATGTGACCGGTTCAATCCGCTTCGCCAAACTGATCAAGGAAGGTGATTACGATACAGCTTTAGAGGTCGCCAGACAGCAGGTCGAAAATGGCGCGCAAATCATCGATATCAATATGGATGAAGGCATGCTCGACTCGCAGGATGCGATGGTGACTTTCCTCAATCTGGTTGCTGCAGAGCCTGATATCAGTCGTGTGCCGATTATGATTGACTCCTCCAAATGGGAAATCATTGAAGCTGGCCTCAAATGTATTCAGGGCAAAGGCATTGTTAACTCAATAAGTTTGAAAGAGGGCGAAGCCAAATTTATTGAACAGGCCAAACTGGTACGGTGTTATGGAGCAGCCGTTATCGTCATGGCATTTGATGAAGATGGTCAGGCTGACACCCGTGAACGTAAACGCGAAATCTGTACCCGCAGTTATGAGATCCTCACCGAAAAAGTGCATTTTCCGGCCGAAGATATCATTTTTGATCCGAATATTTTTGCCGTAGCCACCGGCATTGATGAGCATAATAATTATGCCGTCGATTTTATTGAAGCCACCCGTGATATCAAGCAAAGCCTGCCACATGCGATGATCAGTGGCGGCGTATCCAATGTGTCGTTTTCGTTCCGGGGTAACAATCCGGTGCGTGAAGCCATCCATGCGGTGTTTCTGTATCACACCATCAAAGCCGGTATGGATATGGGTATCGTCAATGCCGGCCAGCTGGCGATTTATGACGATTTACCCGAAGAATTACGTGAGCGGGTTGAAGACGTTATCTTAAACCGCCGTAAAGATGCCACCGACCGTTTGCTGGAAATCGCCGATAAGTATAAAGGCGATGGCAGCGTTGAGAAAAAAGAAGATTTGGAATGGCGTAGTCTGCCGGTGGTCAAACGGCTGGAATATGCTTTGGTCAAAGGTATTGCAGATTTTGTCGAAGAAGATACCGAGCTGGCCCGCCATGAATATGCCAAACCACTCGAGGTCATCGAAGGGCCGTTAATGGACGGCATGAATGTGGTCGGCGATTTATTCGGTGAAGGCAAAATGTTTTTACCGCAGGTGGTCAAGTCCGCCCGGGTAATGAAAAAAGCCGTTGCCTATCTGATGCCGTTCATCGAACTGGAAAAAGACGATAGCACGGTCAGTAGCAGTAACGGTAAGATCCTGATGGCGACGGTGAAAGGCGATGTTCACGACATCGGCAAGAATATTGTCGGCGTGGTATTGCAATGTAATAACTTTGAAATCATTGATCTGGGCGTGATGGTACCGGCACAGAAGATTTTGGATGCCGCACGTGAGCACAATGTCGATATTATCGGCTTGTCTGGATTGATTACGCCTTCTCTGGAAGAAATGGCACACATGGCCAAGGAAATGGAGCGTCTGGGCTTTGAAATTCCGTTAATGATTGGCGGTGCAACGACTTCGCTGATTCATACCGCAGTCAAAATTGATCCGAATTATCATGGCCCGGTGATTTACGTAAAAGATGCATCACGCGCAGTTGGCGTGGCACAGAATCTGGTCAGTAAAATCACCCGTGAAGATTTTGTCGGCAAAATCAAAACCGATTATCAAACCAAACGGGATCAGCATAAAGGCCGTAAATCCACCCGACGTTTGCTGACACTGAAACAGGCACGTGCGAATAAAACCAAAATTGACTGGTCGGCTTATCAGCCTGTCAAACCAGCTCAACCGGGCATTCAGTTATTTGATGATTACCCCTTGCAGGAGTTGGTAGATTGTATTGACTGGACACCATTTTTCCAATCGTGGGAGTTAGCGGGTAAATATCCCCGTATTTTGACCGATGAAATTGTCGGTGAGCATGCTACGCATCTATTTGAAGATGCGAAAAAAATGCTCAAACAGATTGTCGATGAAAAATGGCTTAAAGCACGCGCCGTGATTGGTCTGTTTCCAGCCAACAGTATCGAAGATGATGATATTGAAATTTACACCGATGACAGTCGTCAGCAGGTTTTAATGAAATTGCACTCCCTGCGTCAACAAGCCGAGAAACCCCCAGGCCGACCTAATGCAGCATTAGCAGATTTTCTGGCGCCCAAAGACAGTGGTGTGAAGGACTTTCTTGGTGCCTTTGCTGTGACTGCTGGAATTGGCATTGATGAACATATTGAACGTTTTGAAGCGGACCATGATGATTATCACAGTATCATGGTTAAATCGCTGGCTGATCGGCTGGCAGAAGCCTTAGCTGAGCGTATGCACGAAAGGGTACGCAAAGAGTTCTGGGGCTATAAACAAGATGAACAATTAGCCAATGAAGATTTGATAGACGAAAAATATCAGGGTATTCGCCCGGCACCGGGGTATCCTGCCTGTCCTGACCATACCGAAAAAGGTCTGTTATGGGATTTGCTTGATGTAGAAACACACATTGGCATGACCTTAACCGAAAGTTTTGCGATGTTGCCAACAGCGGCAGTTAGTGGTTTCTATTTTGCGCATCCTGAATCACGTTATTTTGGTCTGGGGAAAATCAGTGAAGATCAGGTTAAGGATTATGCAAAACGCAAAAACTGGACGCTTGATTATGCTGAACGTTGGTTGGCTCCGGCATTATCCTATGATGGCGATGATTGATGACAGAGCAAAATAGCCCATTCTTAAAAATGTGTTTAAACCAATTAACTATAAGAAAGGGGAGGTTTAGCTATGCATGAAGATATCGTAGATTTACAAACCCGCATGGCGTTTCAGGATGGTGTGGTTGAACAACTGAATCAGGTGGTCACCGATCAGCAACAGCAGATAGATCGGCTGGAACGTCGAATGGAAAAATTGCTGGGTCAGGTGGAAGCACTTCAGGCAGATCAGTTGGTTCAGCAGGCGAATGAACCGCCGCCACCGCATTATTAATTCTGTCCAGCGTCGATGAAGTTGAATATGCCGTCCAGGCGATGTTTGCTGATCAAAGAAGAAATTGAGCTTGGTTACCAAACAGCAGAAGCTTTGTTGGCATTCTGGCAGCCTGATTCTCATATTTGGCTCACCGACGCTTCGCAAGCTTCAGCAGATAAAAAAATTCAAAAACAGGCACGCCAATTTCTCGGGCAAGAATTTGATGTAGTGGTTTTTGACGCCACTCTGGAATTTAATGCTGATAGCTTTGCAGCCATTATTGGCACAATCCGCGCAGGTGGTATGTTGCTGATGCTGCTGCCTGAAAAAAGCCCGTATTCCAATTGGTATCAACGGTTTGAGCAGGTTATGGCACATTACCAGGTTGACTTTGCTGAATTTCATCAATGGTTGCCAGGCAACATACTGCCAGGTGATTTTCGTCCGGAACAAACCCCGGATAAAGCGTTTCAACTGACGCCTGATCAGCAAAATGCACTAAGTCTTATCCACAAAACAGCCTTCGGTCATCGGCGCCGACCCTTATTGATTAATTCTGATAGAGGCCGTGGCAAAACAGCTTTGCTGGGAATCGCGGCAGCGGAATTGATTCGACAGGGAAAACAAAAGATTTTGGTCACAGCGCCCAGCTATGCCAGTGTCGAAACCTTGTTTAAACATGCTGCCAGCGAATTAAAAAACGCCCAACTTGGTCATGGACAGTTATTCAGTGATGGCTGCGAGATTCAGTTTGTGGCACCGGATGCCCTGCTGGAGAATGAGCTGGAAGCTGATGTATTGCTGGTCGATGAAGCTGCTGCCTTAACCTTGCCCATGCTCAAGCTGATGTTGCAGCGCTATCCCAGGATTATTTTTGCGACGACATTGCATGGTTATGAGGGCAGTGGTCGTGGTTTTAAACTGCAGTTCCAGCAAGTGCTTGATCAGCAAACACCAGATTGGCGGCAGGTTGAGTTAACCCAACCTGTACGTTGGAATTTAGGGGATGTGTTGGAGCAATTCAGCTTTGAACTGTGTCTGCTGGATGCCGAACCGGTCGCTGAACAATTGATTGTGGATCTGGGTATCGAAAAGCTTCAGGTTAAAAAACTGACTGCAGCAGAACTATTAAAGGACGAAGCGTTATTAAGACAATGCTTCGGGCTGATGGTGACGGCGCATTACCGCACTCGGCCATCTGATCTGCAAATGTTGCTGGATCGTGATGATATGTGGTTACTGGGGGTATTTAATCAGCAGCAACTGGTTGCCAGTGTCTGGTTAGTAGCTGAAGGCCCGATTAATCCGCGATTGGCCGCCGCCGTATTTGCTGGTGAACGGCGGTTAAATGGTCATCTGTTACCGCAGACATTGTTAGCCCATTCAGGCATCAGTATTGCCGGTGAATATCATTATCAGAGAATCGTGAGGATTGCTGTACATCCCGCTCTGCAAAATCGTGGCATCGGACAGTATTTAGTAAATGCTTTGGTTTCTCATTTACCCGAAAACACCGATATATTAGGTTGTAGTTTTGCTGCCAGCAAAGCACTGGTGTGCTTCTGGCAAAACAGTGATTATCGATTAATGCGAGTGGGCGCTCATAGTGATCACATCAGTGGTCGTCATGCGGTCATTCTGGCAAAACCCATCAGTTCGGCTGGCCAGCAGCTGGTTGAGCAAACCCAGCAACGACTGATTCAACAGTGGCCGGATTTGCTCAATAGCCAGTTATCTCATCTGGAAGCCGGTTTAATTCCATTATTGACGCAGCTGTTACCGGAAGCGGAGTTGCCAATAACAGCTGCTGATGAAGAGGAAATCACTGCGTTTGCCTTTCAAAAACGACATTATGATGCCTGCCAGATAGCCATCAGAAAATTTGTGTTGAACTGTGTAGCACAGCAGCGGTTTTTATCGCTACCTTCGTTACTGCAATCTATCTGCTTAATTTTTGTATTACAGCAACAGCCAATTGCGATTGTCTGCAGACAGTTAAATCTAAAGGGTAAACAGGACCTGCTGGGACAGTTACGTGAGGCAATACGGATTTTATTGCTCTGAGACCAGGTAAAGATCGCCCTGTTCATCAATTTCGGTTTGCAGGGCTGTCAGACTCTGCCCACGACAGGGACCGGAAATACAATAACCTTCTTCAAGCGTAAACAACGCGCCGTGTGTTGAGCATTGAATATGTGTTTCTTCCAGCGATAGAAATTTGTCAGGCTGCCAGTTCAAGGGGATGCCCAGATGTGGACAGTGATTAAGATAGGCGCGGATCAGCTTACCCTGACGAAGCACGACAATATCGAGCTCATTGTCTTCTGCTAAAGGGATCTGAAATCCATAGCTTTGATGGTTTTTCAGGTCTTTGGTATGGCAAACAAAATTTTTCATCATAATTAAACGAGATTTTCAAAACCATATTGTTGGCATTTTTCAGCAGCGAGCTGGCTGGCAAATTGCAAACTATTCTGTAGCGAATTTTCCGCTACCAGGCTGTGGATCATTCCGGCATTAAAGGTATCACCAGCACCCAGGCTATCAACAACATGATTGTTCTTGGTTGCTGGAACAAACATAACTTTTCCATTGTGCCAGCCATAAGCTCCTTCTGCACCCCAGGTAAGCGTTGCCTGATAGTTAACGGGCAGCGAAGCCAGCATATCCTCTGCAGATTGAAAACCTCTCGCTTTGGCATAATGGCTGGAGAAAAACAGCCAGTCAGCCCAGTAAAATAAGCTTTCAATATCTTCGCGAGGTTTCTCAATTTCCAGTGAAATAGGCAAATTTGGTGCCTTTTGCCGACAATGTTTCAGTATTTTCTGTAATTCAGCAATATTACGGCCTTCAAAATGCAGCCAGTCAAATAGTGATAAGTCGATGTGCTGGAATGCGGCATAACTCAATTCGGGACAATCGCGATGATGCACAATGGTCCGACTGCCATTTTGCCGGTTTAACGTGATATAGGATGTCGGCATTTTGCCCTCATTCAATCGAGGGCAAAACTGTATATTGATTTGATAGCGATTTAGATCGGTTTCGATAACCTGACCATCGGCTTCATTAATCAGTGTTGAAGCCAAATAACTTTGATGGCCCAGCTGACTTAACACACAAAGGGTGTTACTGGCATTACCACCGCGGCGAATGCGTTGTGATAATGCCCGAACTTCTGCATCTTCTTCGGGATAGCTGGCAACTTCATTGATAATATCCAGCGTCACAATGCCGGTGGCCAGAATGCATGCCATCAGTAAAACAAATCAGATGTCGTCGAAAATGGCACCGACTGCATCAGTAATGGCATCAATATCGCCGGTACCTTTAATCGTGTGAAGTTTATTCTGTTGCTGATAGAACCCAACCAATGGAGCCGTTTGTTCTTCATAGACTTTCAGGCGATTTTCAATAGTCGCTTCATTATCATCCTGACGTTGAAATAATTCACCACCGCAATTATCACAAACGCCTTGCTGTTTGGGTGGGGAAAGATGCACATTAAAAATAGCACCGCAATCTTTACAAGTACGACGTCCTGTTAATCGTTGCATCAGCTCCGCAAAGGGCACATCAAGCAACACAACGCCTTGTAATGGTTGTCCCAGATCAGCGAGCATTTGATCAAGGGCTTCAGCCTGAGCAATATTACGCGGGAAGCCATCAAGAATATAACCATTTTGGGCGTCATCATTGGTCAGACGTTCGCGGATAAGCCCGATCACGATTTCATCAGAAACCAGGGCACCGGCATCCATCGCGGATTTAGCCTGTTTACCTAATTCAGAACCTGCGGTGACTGCAGCACGCAACAGATCGCCAGTGGATATTTGTGGGATATTGAATTTTTTCGATAAAAAAACACCCTGAGTACCTTTACCGGAACCCGGCGCGCCAAGTAATACTGTTCTCATGTTTGCCTCTTGCTAGTTTGCTGTTCGTTTAAGTTAGAGTTTTATAATAAGTTTGCTGTCAGATGTTCCAACTGGATGGCCACTCTCCGTAAAAGTTGTGGGATGACTTCGGGCTGTAATCCCAATTTTTCCCAGGCTACCGGGTCCAATGGGGGCACATGCTGATCACCACTATGACCAAATGGCACAGAGCTGACCATAACGTCAGCGACGTGGACAATGCAGACTTCCGGCGCATAGCCTGAAGCAACCGGAGTGTGATGATGTCTGGCAACAAAACCAAGCGATTCCGGTAACCGCCAGGCTTGAATTAAGGCTTCTCCAGCCTCTGTGTGGTCAAAACCGATCACCCGCTGTTCAGCCAGATAAATGACTTCATGCCCGAATCTGGCGCTTTTTATTGCTTCGCCAGACAGCTCAGGCACTGATTGATACAGCACCAAACTGCCGATGTTATGTAACAAACCGGCAATAAGATATTGCTCACTTTGCTTATGGCCTGCCGCTTCAGCGAGTAATTTGGCGCAGATGGCACAGGCCAGACTGTGTCGCCAGAAAGTGTTCATCTCCATCAATGTTTTTGGAATGCCGGTAAAGGCATTGACTACCGATGTTGCCAGAACCAGATTGGTCAGTTCACGTGTACCAATAACGGTAATCGCACGAGAAATCGTATTTATCTGTGAGGGAAAACCATAGAACGGACTGTTAACGATCTTCAATAATCGTGTGACCAGTGCCGGGTCGGTATTGATAACTTTACTGATGTCATCCATGGCACTGTTGGGATCTTGAATTAATTCATCAAGCCGGGCATAGGTACTGGGTGGTGAAACCAGTTCCAGCGATTTATTAACCAGAGATAGAGGTGTTAAAGCCATGATTGATCCGACTCATCAGAGTAAAGCTTTTCCAGTGACGCTTCAGTAAATAACAAGGCTACCAAAGGATGTTTTAAATCGGCATAGCGGAATAATTCTTCGCGTTCAGCCAAAGCCCTGGCTTTCTGTTCGTTATGATAATTGGTTTCCATTAGCGAACATTCCAATATTGACTGTTTAGAAGAGTTTCACTGATTTTTACCCCCAGACTACCAGCAAAGCGATCCAGGTAACTGGGACGGGGAGTGTAGTCGACAATTTCCTCTGCACCCACGACCTCTCTGGCAACGGTACTGCTATTGGCTAGCCCATCAATCAGGCCTAATGCTAAGGCTTGTTCGCCGGACCAGAATAATCCAGAGAAAATTTCAGCATTATCTTTTAGACGATCGCCACGACCCGTTTTGACAACATCGATAAATTGTTGATGGATGTTGTTGAGCATTTCATGAGCATGTTCAACATCTTTTTCTTTCATGGGCATAAATGGATCAAGGAAGGCTTTATTGTCACCAGCGGTTAATGAACGTCTTTCCACACCCAGTTTGTCCATCGCTTCAGTAAAGCCAAAGCTGTCCATACGAACGCCAATGGAACCTACAATACTGGCTTTATCGGCATAAATTTCATTCGCTGCCACGGCGATGTAATACCCACCGGAAGCACAGACATCCTGAATAACGGCGTAAACCGGAAAATCAGGTCGCGTCGCCCGTAAACGCGTAATTTCATCATTGATTACACCAGATTGAACCGGGCTGCCGCCAGGTGTGTTCATCCGAAGGATTAGTGCTTTAGCTTGAGGGCTTTCGAAAGCTTCACGTATGCCGGTGACAACACGATCAGCACTGGCCTCCATATCCGGTGCAATCACACCACTCACATCAACTAATGCCGTATGAGGACCTGAAGGCAAATCGCTTTCGCCAAAAGGTCGAGTCATCAGGAAAATAGCCACGAAATAGAGTAATACCAGAAATTTAAACAGGTATCCCCAACGTCGGGTTGCGCGCTGCTCCTTTATGGCAGCAAACGCGAGATCCTGCAGAATTTTGCGTTCCCACTGGTCATTTTGCAGTGAAGTATTCTGTGGATCTTGTTTGTGTTCTGGTGGAAAGTCGCCAAAAGTCGCCATTATGTTTCATCCTGAACTATAAAGTTAGTGGGTCACATCATAATCAAAAGCGCACGTCGTTGCCATGCAACCAGTCATCCAACGCAAACAAGTCATCCACAATATGCAGTGGCTCACATGCCTGCAATCTCTCGAGAGCATGTGCCCCATGTGTTACCGCAACGCTTTTCGCTTTGGCATTATGGGCCATCAGCAAATCAAACTCGGTATCACCAATCATCATAGTGGCATCTGCTTCAATGCCACAGAAGCTTATTAATTCTTCAAGCATTTGCGGATGCGGTTTGGAATGACATTCATCAGCGCAACGCGTTGCGGTAAATAAATCTGCTAAACCAGTGGCAGCGAGGACTTTGTCCAAACCGCGACGTCCTTTACCGGTAGCCACACCGAGGAAAATATTCTGATTTGCCAGTTTGTGCAATAACTCGACAGCATTATCAAACATCGGTGACTCATGAGGATGATCCAGCCATATTTCCCGATAAGCCATTGCCAGCCGCTGAATATCTGCATCGGTGCTGTGCGGATAGAGGGTGTGGACGGCTTCTGGTAAACCCAAACCAATAATCTGACTGATTGTATTATCGGTTAATGGTGAGAGTTGCAGTTTATGAATGGCTTCGCGCATACAGAAAACGATATGACTGGTGGAATCCATCAGGGTGCCATCCCAGTCAAAAACGATCATTTGATATGGACTCATTACTGCTTTTCCAATTGTTTTAAAACGTCTTTAAGCGCATCTGGCAGTTCTGCGTTAAATGTTAATGGCTCATCAGATATCGGATGTTTCAGCGAAAGCTGCCACGCATGCAGAAACATGCGTTTTAAACCATATTGTCTGAGATGTTTGTTAAATTCGCGATCGCCGTACTTTTCATCACCAGCTACTGGATGTGACTGGCTGGCGCTATGCACCCGGATCTGATGTGTACGTCCGGTGTAGAGTTTTGCAGTAACCAGCTGGCAGCCGGAAAACTCCTGCTTTACCTCAAATAAGGTTTTGGATTTTTTACCATTAATATCCGGTACAACCATTCGCTCGCCAGAACTTAACGAATTTTTTTGCAATGCCAAATCAACAATGTTTTCCTGAGCAGGCCATTTGCCCCTGGTTAACGTAAGATAACGCTTATCGGTTTCAGAGGCTTTCATTTGCTGCTGCAGATTCAAAAGCGCGGCACGGCTTTTTGCCAGTACCAGACAACCTGAAGTGTCACGATCCAGGCGGTGTACCAATTCAACAAAGCGATTTTCAGGACGGATAATGCGCATGGCTTCAATGACGCCCAATTGGATCTGACTACCCGCGTGAACTGCCAGACCTGCAGGTTTGTTTATCACCAGTATGTCATCATCTTCCATAAGGATTGCGCTTTCAAGCGCATCGGTAAGCGACTCGGATAACTCGGTAATAACAACTTTCTCACTGACCCTGAGCGGGGGAACCCTTACCTGATCACCAGCTTGTAGTCGATAGGTCTGTTTAATGCGACCTTTATTGACTCGAACTTCACCTTTGCGCAAGGCACGATAAATCCGGCTTTTCGGAACACCTTTTTCCAATGTAATCAAAAAATTATCAATACGTTGGCCTGCCTGATCGGCCCGAATATCGATAAATTGAACGCTTGGTGCTGCTGGTGGAGAATTCGCCATAAAATATTGTAAGGTTATTTCTTGCTGATGTGGTTGCAGACTGATATATTTTGCCGTTGGTCTGTACGTAAAATGAGGTCAGTATACCGGCTTTCTGGCGATGAGACCTAAGCAAACGTCGCTCCCCCTAGAAATGGGGTTGATGCGGCTAAGGACACGAAACGAATTTGAATACGCTGAACAGGGGTTCAGTGATGCAGGGCTCCGCAAAACGAGCTTGTTTTTAAGAATAAATGGTTCCCACGTCTGGCTACAGCAAAACAAATAGCAAAAAATGTACAAGACAGGGCGACGAAGTAAATAATCAAACGTACTGTGACTAAAGAGAGTCACACGACGTTATGTAGCGTTGCAGAACCCTATTGCAGCCACAATGTGATGACATTGTATAAATGGACCAGTGATCTGTTGATTCGATACTGGCAGTGCCCAACTAGTTGATTATATTGCTGATAAAACGCCGTTCTGGATGTCCTGGGCAGGCTGATGCCGCCCGGCTTACTGACTGTAACTGACGCGTGAACCTCTAACTGAGGTTTATGAATGAAACGAATTTTAATTAACGCAACACACGAAGAAGAGTTGCGTGTTGCGATGGTCGATGGCCAGCGCTTGTTCGATCTAGATATCGATACTCCTTCCAGAGAACAGAAAAAAGGTAATATTTACAAAGGTAAAATCACTCGTGTAGAACCGAGTCTTGAAGCGGTTTTTGTTGAATACGGTTCTGAACGTCAAGGCTTTCTGCCACTCAAAGAAATCAGTAAAAGCTATTTCCGACAAAATAAAGATGACGGCGACAACAACGGCCGAATCAATGTTCAGGATGTACTTTCAGTTGGCCAGGAACTGGTCATTCAAATCGAAAAAGAAGAACGTGGTAACAAAGGCGCAGCCCTCACCACATTTATCAGCCTGGCCGGTCGTTATCTTGTTTTAATGCCGAATAGCCCGCGTGCTGGTGGAATTTCACGCCGGATTGAAGGCGATGAACGTGCGGAACTGCAAGAAGCCTTGCGCGATCTGGAAGTTCCTGATGGCATGGGCATGATTGTTCGCACCGCCGGCGTTGGAAAACAAACCGAAGAACTGCAGTGGGATCTGGAATATCTTGTCCAGCTCTGGACAGCTATTGATGTCGCCACCAAAGATCGGAATGCACCATTTCTGGTGTATCAGGAAAGCAACATCATTATTCGTGCGTTACGTGACTATTTGCGTAAAGACATTGGTGAAATTCTGGTAGATTCTCCTGAAGTTTATCAAACCGGTTATGATTTCATGCGCATGGTTATGCCGCATGAACTCAGCAAATTCAAGCTGTACCAGGACAAAGTTCCGTTGTTTACTCGTTACCAGCTGGAAAGCCAGATTGAAAGCGCTTTTCGTCATGAAGTGCGACTGCCTTCCGGTGGCGCTCTGGTAATCGACCCCACTGAAGCATTGATCTCAATTGACGTGAACTCGGCGCGTGCCAATAAAGGCGGCGATATTGAGGAAACGGCCCTGAATACCAATCTGGAAGCGGCTGAAGAAATTGCCCGTCAATTACGGTTACGTGATTTGGGTGGACTGGTGGTTATCGACTTTATTGATATGGGACCTACCCGTAATCAGCGTGAGGTGGAAAACCGTCTGCGTGACCATCTCAAATCAGATCGTGCTCGCGTACAGATTGGCCGCATTTCACGGTTTGGTTTGCTGGAAATGTCACGTCAGCGTTTACGCCCGGCGTTGGGAGATGCGCATCAGGAAGTCTGTCCACGTTGTGCCGGTTTAGGCCATGTGCGTGGCGTAGAATCTTTAGGTTTAGCCGTATTACGGCTGGTTGAAGAAGAAGCGACTAAAGACAGCGTCAGCCAGCTGGTGATTCAATTACCAGTCTCTGTAGCGACTTTTATGCTCAATGAAAAGCGTGCTCAGATTGATGCTATTGAAAAACGTCATGGTGTACGTTTGGTGCTGATTCCCAACCCGCATTTGGAAACGCCACACTATGATATCGAACGCATCAAAGAGAGTAACGAGAAAAAGACAAGCAGCCATCAGTTAATAACCACGCCGGAAATTGAAGCAGCGGTAGTACTAAAAGAAAAACCGGTTATGGAGCAGCCCGCTGTCACCGGGATTGCACCTATTGCGCCAGCACCTATTATTAAACCGGCAGCAGCTGAACGTAAGCCGAGCCTGTTAAAACGTCTGTTGAGCGTATTGACCGGTGCACCGGTAGAAGATCCAGAAGTGGGCAAACCTGCTTCTGTCGCTAAAGAAACTGATGAGGAAAAAGAAACCCGTAATCAAAATCGTCGTAGCCGGGGACGAAACAATACTAATCGACGCAATAATAACCGTCCTCGTCGGCCAGAAAATGCTGCTAGCGAAGAGGGGCAAAATACCAAAGCAACGGAAGCACCCGCCAAAGTTGCCGCTGCAGATGAGAAACCTGCAGCTGAGGCTGCGGGAGATGAAAAAACGCGTAACCCTAATGCCAAACGTTCACGCCGGGGTGGACGTCGTCGTCGCGGGCGTGGTGAAGGTGATGCAGCAGCGGCTGGAACAGTCGCGACTGAGACCCCTGAAACCTCTGAAAAAGTGGAACGTCCGGAAAAGGGCAATGCCATTCCGGCACCTCCACCAGAAGTGAATGGTAATGCTATTCCTGAACCTGAACCGGAAATCAATGGCAATGCTATCCCAGTATCCACAGAGCCGGAAGTAGACGGCAACAAAATTCCGGCTAAATCTGCGCCACGTCGTTCGCGTACCAGCACCGGGGCCTCGACTAATAACCGTCGTCGTCGCGGAGCCCCCGCCAAAGATAAAGAAAATCGTGATGCAAAAGAAGTAGAAAAAAATCCTGCTTCGACTGATAATGAGACTCAGAAGGTTGAAAAACCAAAACCAGTTGAAAAACCAAAACCAACTGAAGAGAGTCCTAAAGCAGATGCCAAGGAATCATAAATTTAGCTGTGACGACTTGCTGAACCTTATTGGTCAGCAAGTCGTATACCATCATCAACGTTGTGAAATTATTGAGTTGTTGGATGGCTGTGAGCTGGTATTACAGGAGCTCAATCAGGACAGTAATATCCAGCCAACACAATATGGAGAAGGCCATCGTCCGGTTCCTGTGACCCATGTTTTACCGGTTTTTGATGGTGAAGGTGAGTTACATGCCGAGTTAGTCTCAGCTGGCCTGGATCAGTTACTGAGAGAACAAGGCCTCTACGGCCAGTAAATCCTGTTCTGTATCTACCCCGTGTCCAGGATCAACCTGGGCTTCGGTTAAATGTATCCGATTGCCATGATAAAGTGCCCGAAGCTGTTCCAGTGATTCAAACTGTTCCGGTGGTGCGGGTGGTAATTCATGATAACGATGCAAAAAATCCGCCCGATAGGCATACATACCAACATGTTTTAGATGTGGCATGGTGATGTTGTCTATGTCTGATGCCTGTTTGTTACTGAAATGTTCACGTAACCAGGGTATTGGAGCGCGACTGAAATACATCGCATAGCCTTTGGCATCAACAATCACTTTCACAATGTTAGGATCAAATACCTGTTCAGCATCTTTTAAAGGGCTGTAAAGCGTGGTGATTGCTGCTTCCCGATGATGGGCCAGATCAGCCGCCACCTGATTAATCAACACCGCAGGCAAGCAGGGCTCATCTCCCTGTACATTGACCACTAAATCATCCCCGTGAAATGCTCTTAGCTGAGCAACTTCTGCTAAACGATCCGTACCGGAAACGTGATCGTTACGGGTCAGGCAGACATCCGCCCCAAAACTTTTCGCCACCTCGGCGATGCGTTGATCATCGGTTGCGATAATAACTTCACTGGCATCACTGGCTAATGCACGTTCATAGACATGCTGAATCATTGGTTTACCGGCAATTTGCCGCAAAGGTTTCCCTGGCAGCCGGCTTGAAGCAAAGCGGGCAGGAATAATGATTTTAAATTGCATCAGTAAGTTTCTTCGGCTGCCAGCTCTCGTGCTTCATCAATTAACATCACCGGGATTTCATCACGAATAGGATAGGCCACACGACAGGCTTTACATATTAATTCCTGTGACTGTTTCTGATATAGAACACTGCTTTTACAAACTGGGCAGGCAAGTATTTCCAATAAGGTTTTATCCATTCAAAGCTCTCTTAGTTTTTTGTCGATTTCTGGCCCAAGGCTTGGACTCAGTTCAGCCTCTGCTGGTACATACCACATATTTTGGGTGGCAAACGCATGACATTTTACCGCATCTTTTTCAGTCATCAGTATGGGATAGGCCTCAGCAAACTGGAAATCTGCTTCAGTATAGGCATGATGATCAGTAAATGCATGGGGAATGATGGTTAAACCGTGCTGTTGCAACTGGTCAAAAAAACGTTGCGGGTGACCGATTCCGGCGACAGCATGGATTGGAGTGTCGGCAAATTCAGTTAATGGTTTGTGGATGATGTTACTTGCTAGCGGGATCGCCTGCTGGATATGCAAATGCATAGGCATTAGCCCGGATTCGGATGCGCCATGGTAAATAGTAAAATCAACGGTTTCAAGACGGGACATTGGCTCACGTAAGGGGCCCGCTGGTAAGCATAATTTATTGCCCAGCCCACGTTTGGCATCAATAATGACAATTTCCATATCACGCTGTAGTCGATAATGTTGCAAACCATCGTCGGAGATAATCACATTACAGTTGTTTTCTGCCAATAATTGCTGGCCCGCGGCCACTCGATCCGGTGCCACCACTACGGGACATTGTGTACGCTGATGAATTAATAAGGGCTCGTCACCAACCTCTGCAGCCAGGCTATCTAGGTGAACACTGCAGGGATAATGATCGGCTTTGCCACCATAACCACGACTAATAATCCCCGGATGCCAGCCCTGCTTTTGTAAATATTGGGTCAGCCAGATCACAAAAGGGGTTTTACCGCTGCCGCCAACACTGATATTGCCCACTACAATGACTGGCACTTGAAGTGATAGCTGTTCGAACAAGCCGTTTCGATATGCCTGACGTCTTAGACTGATAATGAGTCGATATAACCAGCTGACTGGACGTAAGAACAGTGAGACCAGGGATGGTCGGTACCAGCTATTAATTAGCCAATCAGTCTTCATTATTGTTGTTGGAACTGCAACCGGTGAAGTTCTGCGTAATGATCACCCTTACTGATCAATTGCTGATGGGTTCCGGTTTCAACAATTCGCCCATCATGCATCACCACAATAAGATCGGCTTTTTCGATAGTGGATAGTCGATGGGCGATCACCAATGTGGTTCGGCTTTGCATCAGATTCTCCAAGGCTGACTGAATATGTCGTTCGGCTTCCGAATCCAGTGAGGCGGTGGCTTCATCGAGAATCAGAATGGGCGTGTCACGCAATAGTGCCCGGGCAATAGCCAGTCGTTGTCGCTGTCCACCAGACAATAAAACGCCATTCTGGCCGACCTCAGTCTGCAGGCCTTCCGGTAGTTTCTGTATAAACTCCCAGGCATGTGCTGCTTTGGCTGCCGCAATAATACGTTCTTCAGCAACGACTTCTTTTTGACCATAAGTAATATTATTGGCAATCGTATCGTTAAACAGAATAACCTGTTGATTGACCAAGGAAATCTGTTTACGTAAATCCAGCAATTGGAGATCGCTGATATCCATTTCATCAATGAATATCTGACCCTCTGTAGGCGAATAAAACCGCGGTAACAGACTGACCAATGTGGTTTTGCCGCTTCCGGAATGCCCTACAAACGCAATGGTTTGACCGGCTTTTACCTCAAAACTGATATCGTCCAGAACCTTTCGAGAGTTAGCGTTGTACTGAAAACCAACCTGTTGAAAGCGTATGTCGCCTCTGGCACGTTCCAGTTGCTGTTTACCCGTATCTGCTTCCGGTTGTTGATCCAGCATAGTAAATACACTATCGGCGGCTGCGATACCGGCCTGCAGTTTGGAGTTGAGTTTGGTCAGGCGTTTCAACGGTGTCAGGATCATAAACATCGCCGTTATAAACGAGATAAAGGTGCCCACGGTGATCTGATCAAGCATCTGCGGCAGGGTGGCCAGATAAATCACCACAGCCAGTCCAAGTACAGCTATTAATTCGATAATTGGCTGACTGGTCGCTTCAGTGGCGATCTTTTTCATTCGCTGACGACGGTTGAGCTGATTGACCTTATCAAACCGTTTGGCTTCATATTGTTGGCTACCAAAGGTTTTCACCTCACGGTGGCCTTCAATCACTTCACTGGAGGTATGGCTGACATCGCCCATTGAATCCTGAATGGTTTTACTGATGCGTCGGAAACGTGAACTGATTTTGTAGACCAGCAGGCCGATAAACGGCACCGTTAGTAAAATAATTAACGAAAGCAAGCCATTCAGATAAATCATCCAGGCCAGCAAGCCAACAATGGTCAAGGTGTCCCGAACCAATACCAGGATGGCATCTGTGGCTGCATCAGCTACCTGCTCAACGTCATACAGTAGTTTGGACATCAACTGCCCGGAAGTGCTTTTATCATAAAAGCTGGCAGGTAATGTCAGCAAACGGTCAAACATTTCGGATCGCAGGGTCATGATCACATTACGGGCGATCCAGCCTAAACCATAGGTGGTCAGAAAGTTTGCAATGCCACGCACAATAAAAATAGCGATTAAGGCAATGGGGATCCATTTAATAATAAATGGGTCTTTCTCAACAAAACTGCCGTCCATTAACGGTTTCATCAAAGCAGCCATCGCGGTTTCACTGCCAGCATAAACCAGCATGGACAAAATGACGGCTGCAAATACCATCCAATAGGGTTTTACATAAGTAAGCAGGCGCTTATACAGTTGTACAGCGCTCATCTCATTGACTATTTGTTTCATGGAGTCTCAGCAGTTTTTTGTCTTGTTGCCAGTGTCAAACGGGTAAAGCCAAGTAATTGCGCGGCATCCATCGCTGTAACAATGTGTTGATATTCGGCATTGGCATCGGCGCTGATAATGATATGCGGATCAGCATTAACGCCTGCGGTGGTTTTCAGTAAATCCCTTAAGGCATCGCGGGTCGCAACGGCTATTGGGGTGTCATTAACCAACACTTCTCCATTTGCCCGGATAATAATATCAATCGGTGTTTCATGTTCTGCCAGTGCCTGACCGCTGGCTTCAGGTAAATCCACTTTTAAAGAACTTTCCCGAATAAAGCTGGTGGAGACCATAAAAAACAGTAATAGCAGAAACACCACATCAATCATTGGCGTCAGATTGACGTCGGGTTCTTCAGAGTGACGAGGCAGCAGTTTCATTGCGAACGTGCCTCATCAGGATCAAACTCACGTTCGCCATGTAACATTTCAATTAACTGCATGGCTTGTTCTTCCATACTGACCACCAGTTGATTGATTTTCCCCCGGAAATAACGATAAAAAATCACACTGGGAATGGCGACGACCAAACCCGCTGCAGTGGTCAGTAATGCCTCAGAAATACCGCCGGCCAGTGTTTCCGGATTTCCGACACCTTCCAGCGTAATCACCGCAAAGACTTTAATCATGCCAATAACGGTACCCAACAAACCGATTAGGGGGGAGATCGCGGCAATAGTGCCTAAGGTATTCAGGTTGCGTTCCAGTAGCTGAGTTACATGGCGACCGGTGTCTTCAATACTTTCTTTGGTGATTTCGCGGGAACTGTTTCGATTGATGAGACCCGCAGCGAGGATTTGACCAAGAGGCGAGTTTTTTTGCAGTGAGTTAATGCGATATTGATCAATTTGTTTGAATTGTAACCATTGCCAGATCTGGGTGATTAATTCGGGTGGTGCGATACGACGTTGTTGTAAACTCCAAAACCGCTCCGCAATAATTGCAATGGCAATTATCGAACAGCCAAGTAGCGGTAACATCAGCCAGCCACCTGCTTTAAATAGTTCCAGCATGCTCGATCCGTCCCAGTTAATGAAATGTTGCCATGATACGTGAAAATGCATTTATTCAGTAGCGTTACGCATCCATATTCTACGGTGTTGCTCTCGCCATCCAGTGGGCATTAAATCCATCTGTTGATCGAGTTTGATAAACAACGCGCCTTGTGTTCCTGTTTGAAAGGTTTTGCTGCCAATTTTATGGTAACGGGCAACCACATCAGCAGCTGGAAAATTAAACCGATTTTGATAACCACTGGCAAATAAAACATAGCGTGGAGAAACCTGCCGGATAAACGTCGAAGAGGATGAACTGCGGCTGCCATGGTGAGGTGCGATCAGGATATCGGCTTTAATCCGCTGCTTATATTGTTTTATAAGTTTTATCTCAGCCTGCCGCTCAATATCTCCCGTTAATAAAACCGTACCATATGGACCGCTGATTTTGAGTACGCAGGATAAATCATTACGGCTACCGGTTTGATCTTTATCAGGGTGTAAAACGTCAAACCGGACCTGATCCCACTGCCATGACTGGCCATCTCTGCAGAATTCACTGCCAGCTAATTTATCAGGATCACTGCTTAGAATCTGTTTAGTGGGATAGCTTGATAAAACGGCACTTGCTCCGCCAATATGATCGTTATCTGCATGACTTATCATCAACATATCGAGTTGCTTGATACCCTGATATCGAAGATAAGGCACAACCACTGCAGCACCTGTATCAAAGTCACCAAAAGCCGGGCCGGTGTCAAAAACCAATGTACGATTTTCAGTTTGCACTACGGCCGACAAGCCTTGTCCCACATCCAGTAACGTAAACCAGATTTCACCGCTGTCTGGTTTATTTGGCAGATAATAAAAAAGTGGCAACAACATAACACCCCCCAGCCAGCGTAAAGGCCAACCCCGTGGGGCAAGTATTATCAGCGTGCCAATGATTGCTATGCCGAGTAGCTCAACGGGAAACTCCGGTGTTTGCCAGACAGAAAATGGTGATTGTGCAAGCCACTCCAGATACCACCACAATTTGGATAACAACCATTCTGTAAGTTGCAGCAGCCATTCAGCCAATCGCAGATCAAAACTTAATAACAGCATGGAAATTAACAACAGCGGAACAACCAGGAAACTGATCACCGGCACGGCAAGCAGATTAGCCAATGGTGCAATCAACGAGGTTTCCTGAAAAAACAGTAAAAGTAATGGCGTCAGACCTACCGCAATCCATAGATGAATATGCAGCCAAAGCCATTTTCTGGCCGGTTGTCGATATTGTGCTACATACAAAATGCAGGCAACAGCAGCAAATGAAAGCCAGAAACCTGCTGCCAGCACCGCAAATGGATCCAGCATCAGAATCAGTATCAAGCTCAGACTCAGCACGTGCACCGGATCAGTACGACGTTTTATAAAGATACTGAGCATTACCACGCTGACCATTAACAATGCACGCTGAGTCGGGATGGATAATCCGGCCAGTAATGCGTAAAACAAAGCCAGTAAAAACCCGCCAACAGCACCGGCCTGTCTGTCGCTTAATGTTAATAAATGACGACTGCGTATTCGCCAGAGCAGTTTGACAGTAAAAAATCCCAGTGCTGCAGCAAGTCCTATATGCAATCCGGAGATTGCCAATAAATGGCTGGTGCCGGTAGCGCGCAAAGTATCCCACTGGTTTGATTGCATATTGTCACGGTTACCAACGGCCAGACCGTGAATTAAAGCCAAGTAAGGACTTTCATTTAATAAGTCGGACATTTTATCTATTAATTGTGCGCGCCAATGATTAACCGATAGCAAATTTGCGGAGTGTAATTTTTGATTATGATCAGATTCCCGGATATAGCCGGTGGCCCCAATCTGCTGCTGAAACAACCATGCTTCGTAATCAAACCCACCCGGGTTGGACATGCCATGTGGTGCTTTCAAGCGAACAGAGAACTGCCATTTTTCACCGGATTGGGGGAGGTTGGGGGGAGGGAAATACCAACTCAAGCGAATCTTAGCGGGTAGCTTCAAATCATCATTTTCCGGTTTGAATTCAAAACGGATTCGTTGATCGTTATGATGTGGCAACGAGGTGATGAAACCTGATACCACAATATCCTGTCTCTCAAGTTTAGGATCAAGCTGATCATCTATTCTGAGCTGAGCCTGGAAGCTCGACCATACCACCGCCATAACAAACCACATAATGGTCCATTGAGACCGCCGCCAGACAATAATCAGTAAGGGGATTAAAGTGAGCAGCCAATATGGAGAGAGCAGCTGGGGCAACCATGCCACCAGTAAACAGCCCAACAAAAATGCAATGGCAGGTTTAATCATATGTCCCTATAATGACCGCCGTTTATCAGCAATACTGAGACGTAATGCCTCGTAAGTTCCTAAAACGAATCATGCCAGATCATGTCACCATGCGCGAGCACAAGCATATGCGTCGTTTTGGCGAAAAGATCATGGCGCCGGAATTGTGGCATCTTAATCGCAGATCAGTATCTGCGGCGGTGGCGATAGGGGTTTTCTTTGCTTTTATACCGATGCCGGGCCAAATGCTGGTGGCGGGTCTGCTGGCTATCTGGTTACGGGTAAACCTGCCTATTGCCGTGATGTGCGTGTGGATAACCAATCCACTGACCATGGCGCCAATTTACTTTTTCACTTATAAAGTCGGCGCTATCCTGTTGGATGTGCCACTTCGCACTCATGAATTTGCTTTCAGCCTGGAATGGTTGTGGCAGGAGATAGGATTTGTCTGGCAACCTTTATTACTCGGTTCGGTAATCTGTGGCGCGCTGGCTGCGTTGGCGGGGGTCATTATTGTTCGATTAATCTGGCGTCTGGTTGTAATCAACAGTTGGTTGAAACGCTACCAGCGCCAAAATTCAGTTAAACGAAAAGATAAATAAATCAGTTTTGTAATTTGCCATCAATCAACGTTAATTGCTGATCCATTCTGGCGGCAAGTTGCCTGTCATGTGTCACAATGACCAGCGCTGTTCCCAGCTCCGTATTCAATTTCATAATCAAATCAAAAATACCTTCAGCAGTCTGGTGATCCAGATTTCCGGTAGGTTCATCCGCCAACAGGCAGGCAGGTTTGGTAATTAATGCCCGAGCCAGCGCCGCACGCTGACGTTCACCGCCCGATAATTCGCTGGGTTTATGATGTGCCCGGTGCCCCAGTCCGACCTGTTGTAACAGTTCATTGGCCTGCTGTTTGGCAGCCTTGGGATGCATGCCGCCAATAACCAGTGGCATGGCAACGTTTTCTTCGGCAGTGAACTCAGGCAATAAATGATGAAACTGGTAAACAAAACCTAATGATTGATTGCGTAATTTACTCAGGGCATTGACTGAAAGCTTGCTGATATCCTGACCCAATACCTCAATTTTTCCATCAGTGGGACCATCCAGCCCGCCAAGCAGATGCAGAAGCGTACTTTTACCGGAACCTGAACTGCCGACTATCGCAATACGGTCACCAGCATGCACCTGTAGATTAATATCCTGTAATACCGGGGTTTCAAGGTTGCCATCTTTATAGCGCTTTACCAGTTTTTCGCAGCGAATTACCGTGTTATCAGTCATAACGTAAAGCCTCAGCCGGTTTAACCTGAGCGGCACGCCAGGAAGGATAGATAGTCGATAGAATGGATAAAACAAAGGCAGTAATACCAATCACCGTGACATCGTTCCAATGCAAATCGGATGGCAGGTCACTGATGTAATACACCTCTGCTGGCAGGAACTGGTAACCTAAAATGGTTTCTATCCAGGCGATAATGTTAGAGACGTTCAGCGCCAGAATGACGCCACCTATCACACCCAGAATCGTACCAATGAGACCGATAACAATACCTTGCACCATGAAAATCCCCATGATGCCACGTGGTGACATGCCCAACGTCCTCAAAATGGCGATATCTGCATACTTGTCGGTCACCATCATGACCAGCGTTGAAACGATGTTAAATGCAGCAACGGCCACAATCAGCATCAAAATAACGAACATGACGGTTTTCTCGGTTTTTAAGGCCCGGAAAAAATTAGCATGCTGATAAGTCCAGTCTGCTGCGCGATATTCTGCAGGCAGAGTTTGTAACAGCTCTCTGGTAATTCTTGGTGCCTGATATACATCGTCCAGTTGCAATCTCAGCCCAGTCACTTTGCCTGGAATGCGGAATAAATTAGCGGCATCCTCAATATTCATGATGGCTAACGCACTGTCATATTCATACATACCGATTTCAAATACGCCTGATACGGTCAAACGTTTCAGTCTGGGAATAACTCCGGCAGGGGTTGGGGTAACGTGTGGAGTGATCACTGTGATCTTATCGCCGGTTCCCACGCCCATGGCAATGGCTAAATCCTTGCCCAGAATAATGCCGTAACTGCCCGGTTGCAGTGAGTCAAAGCGACCCTGAATGATTTTGTCACCAATACTGGAAACCTTAGGTTCCAAAGCAGGATCCACCCCACGGATTTGGGTGCCTCGAACCCGGCTGCCCTGGTTGAGCATTGCCTGGCCTTCAACAAAGGGAGCGGTATTCATAACCCTTGGAAAGCCTTCGATAAGTACCTCAGCCTTTTCCCAGTCAGCCAGAGTGCCATCCGAGCCGGTGACAAAAGCATGTGATGTCATACCGAGAATACGTTCGCGTAATTCCTTTTCAAACCCATTCATTACCGATAACACGGTAATCAATGCGGCCACCCCGAGCGCGACGCCCAGCATGGAGGTCATCGAGATGAATGAAATAAAATGATTACGCCGTTTAGCCCGGGTATAATGGGCGCCGATATAGACACTTAGAGGTCTGAACATATATTCACTCTAGCAAGAAGCCCGCTTTTACAGCGGGCAAGTGCATATTATTTTGGGTTGACGGTTTGGGTACCGTTTTCGGTGCCTAGTAACAACACGTCCGCAGGGCGCATTGCAAACAAGCCGTTAGTCACTACGCCAACGATATCGTTCAGTTTTTTTTCCAGTTTGATAGGTTCCATGATATCCAGACCATGCACATCCAGAATGACATTATGGTTATCGGTGATCACGCCTTCACGATAAACTGGTTGGCCACCCAATTTGACGATTTCGCGAGCGACATAGCTACGTGCCATTGGGATAACTTCAACCGGCAATGGAAATTTACCCAGTACATCCACCAGTTTGGTTGCATCGGCAATACAGACGAATTTATCGGCAACCGCAGCAATAATCTTTTCACGGGTTAATGCACCGCCACCACCTTTAACCAGTTGCAGATTGTGGTTTGATTCATCTGCACCATCCACATATACCGCGACTTCTTTAACTTCGTTTAAATCAAATACATGAATGCCGTAATCCTTGAGCCGCTGGGTGGAGGCATTTGAACTGGATACAGCACCTTCAATACGACCTTTAATGGTAGCTAACGCATCAATAAAGTGATTAACGGTAGAGCCGGTGCCCACACCTACGACACCGTCAGTGGTAATGTATTCCAAAGCCGACCACGCAGCTTGTTTCTTCATTTCATCAGCAGTCATTGCGATTCCTTGTTAATTTGAATGGCTTGATTTTATCCGGCTAATTATAGAGATAAATGATGGTCAATGGTAACGTAGTCATCTTTGTTAACCTAACAGACTGAATCTGGAACACCATGCTCACAGGCTATGTAGAAAAAATCCTTAAAGCGCGCGTCTACGATGTCGCTATCGAAACCCCTTTGGATTTGATGCCAAGATTATCCAAGCGAATGGATAATCAGATTCTGATTAAACGCGAAGACTTGCAGTCGGTATTTTCCTTTAAGTTACGTGGTGCCTATAACCGGATGAGTCACTTAACCGAGGCCGAGCGAAAGCAGGGTGTGGTCGCCGCTTCAGCAGGCAATCATGCGCAAGGTGTTGCGCTGGCCGCCAGCAAAATGGGTATTTCCGCCATCATTGTCATGCCGATAACCACGCCACCGATTAAAGTGGAAGCAGTACGTATGTTGGGCGCTGATATCACTTTGCATGGTAACAGTTACGATGAAGCGTTTGATTATGCCAAGCAAGTTTCTGCTGATGAGGGACGGGTGTTTATCCATCCTTATGATGATCCTCTAGTGATAGCCGGACAGGGCACCATTGCGATGGAAATCATGCGCCAGCATCCCGATCCGGTTTATGCAGTATTTATTCCGGTAGGTGGCGGCGGTTTGCTCGGCGGAATGGCGGCTTATATAAAAGCTATCTGGCCTGAAATTAAAATTATTGCAGTTGAACCTGCCGATGCTGCCAGTCTTAAGGCAGCTCTGGATGCCGGTGAAAGAGTAAAACTGGATCAGGTGGGGTTGTTTGCCGATGGTACTGCGGTAAGGCAGGTTGGTGAAGAGCCATTTCGGATTGCGCAAAAAACCGTTGATCATGTGGTGACGGTGGAAACCGATGAGATCTGTGCCGCGATAATGGATGTGTTTGATGATACCCGCTCGATTGCCGAGCCTTCAGGGGCATTATCGATTGCCGGTGCCAAAAAATATATTCAGCAAAATGGTTTGCATGACAAAACCATGGTGGTTATCAACAGCGGCGCAAATATGAATTTTGATCGGCTCCGGCATGTGGCGGAACGCGCTGAAATTGGTGAACGTCGTGAAGTATTGTTTGCTGCAACCATTGATGAGCAGCCGGGTAGTTTTCAACGCTTCTGCAAGACCCTGGCGGATCGCGGGATAACCGAGTTTAATTATCGTTATGCTGATAAACAGCAGGCACAGGTGTTTGTTGGGGTGCGGATGTCAGGTCGCGAAGAAGAACGACAGATCCTGTTTGAAAACCTGACTCATGCAGGGTATCAGTGGATTGATTTTACCGATAATGAAATGGCGAAATTACATGTTCGTTATATGGTCGGTGGCCATGCACCCCAAGCTGAAAATGAACGTCTGATTCGTTTTGAATTCCCGGAACGGCCGGGCGCTTTGTTACGTTTTCTGACGCATATCGGTCAGCGCTGGAATATCAGCCTGTTTCATTATCGTAATCATGGTGCAGCGTATGGCCGGGTGCTGGTCGGGATTCAGGTAGCACCTGAATTCAATGAAGAATTTCAGGCGTTCCTGGATAATCTGGGCTACGTCCACTGGTTGGAAACCGACAACCCGGCCTATGATTTGTTTTTAAAGTGATCAATCGGTCAACGTAGTGGTGTCGCTGATCAATTGAATCTGGCCATTAACATCAACCGAGACTTTATTGCTGCCAGCTTCAAGTGCTACAGGTGCACTTTTGCTGCTCATATCGGCGGACATCATCATGCTACTTTCCATGCGATGAACCGGCGCATAGCCGCTGGTATTAACGGACATATTAACCAGGCGATAACCCGGTTCATCAAATTGCTGTTGAATTAACGATGCTTTATTACGAAACTTGCTGATAGCCTGTTTCATCAATTCGTTCTGGGTGGATTCAATTAATTCGTCAGATAATGAAAATTCCATTGATTGCACTGTGCCCAGAGATTGAATCTCACCCAATAATTCGCTCATCTGATTGAAATCGTGACTGTGTAAGCGAATTTGCTGGCTTACCTGCCAGGAGACGATCTGACTGTCTTTATACATCGGGCGGGTTTGGTAACCGATGGTTTGAGATTTGACCGCATCAAAATCTTTGATTTTTGCCAGTAACTGATTGCTGCGTTGATTGACCTGCTGGCCCAATTTAGCCGGATCCGTGCCATTAAGCATTACCTGAATCACACTGCTTACCTTATCATTTGCCACTTCGATAGCGGCTGTTGCATTGAGATTGATTAGGTTAAAGTTTAATTCTGTCTCAGCTGCAGCAGACGCGGAATAAAACAACATGACAACAATAAAAAAAGTGTTTTTCATAAAGTGATGGTTCCTGTGAGAAGTGAATTGAAGTGTTATTCGGCTTGCTGTCGGTGCAGCTTGATTGCTAAATTAGCAGGATTTGACTGACACTGTCAGCGGATTACCGCACAAAAATTATTTTAACATTGAGGATAGACATGAAAGCTGAACAAAAAATTCTGCCTGATTCTGATAGGTTGATCGAAGCCGCTGCCGAACATTTTGTGGTCACCGCCCGTTCAGCAATCGCCAAAAGGGGCGTATTTTATGTTGCGCTTGCCGGTGGTTCGACACCCAAAGGGCTGTATCAGAAACTGGCCACTTCACCTTATATTGAACAGATAGACTGGGCGCGGGTACAGATATTTTTTGGTGATGAGCGCTGTGTCCCTGCCACCCACGATGACAGCAACTTTAAAATGGCCAGACTGGCAATGCTGGATCATTTACCTATCCCGACTGAGAATGTACATCGCATGCCTACCGAAAGTGGCGATGCTGCTGAAGTTGCAACTCGTTATGCCAATACCATCAAAATGGTTATGGAAGATAATCCTTTTGATTTGGTGCTCCTCGGCTTAGGCCCTGATGGTCATATTGCTTCACTGTTTCCGGAGACTCCCGCACTGGACGTTACCGATACGCTGACAACCAGTCTGTTTGTGGAGAAATTTCAATCCTGGCGCGTAACATTGACCTATCCGGTAATCAATTCAGCCAGACAGGTGATTGTGTTTATCGCCGGTGAAGCGAAAGCAGATATTGTCAGAGATATTACCAGTGAGGCGGTATCAGGCTTACCGGTTCAGCGGCTCGCGCCGACAGGTGATTATTACTGGTTTATGGATCAGGCTGCCGCGGCATAATAATATGCAAACCCTGTTAGCTGCAGATATCGGCGGCACCAAAACCTTGTTGCAACTCAGTCATCTTGATGGTGAGGTTATCCTGCAACAACGATTAGAGAATGATGATTACGCAGATTTTGAAAGTCTGCTGACAGTTTTTTTCGCTAGTGTAGCCGTCGATTTTCTGCCAGTCAGTAGTGCATGTTTTGCCGTGGCAGCACCGTTGAGTGGATGCCGTGTGCAACTGACGAATCGACCCTGGATTATCGATAGCGATAAGCTGCAGCAGCAGTTTCCACTTGCTGATCTTTGCCTGGTCAATGACTTTGCCGCGGTTGGTCATGGTATCGGTGAACTTGAAGAAAACGATCTCATTGTGCTGCAGCAAGGTAAGCCGGAAGCCAAATCATTACGAGCAGTCATTGGTGCGGGTACCGGGTTGGGGCAGGCTATTCTGTCACCTCTGCATAAAAGCTGGCGGGTATGGCCAACAGAAGGCGGGCATACCGACTTTGCTGCTCAGGACATCCAGCAGCAAGCCTTATTGAATAAACTATTTGAACAATTTGAGCATGTCTCCTACGAGCGGGTATTATCCGGCTCCGGCCTGGTTATGCTGTACCAGTTTATTGCCGACCAGCAAGGTAATAACACTACGTTGAATTTAACGGCAGAACAGATAAGTCAGTCTGCTCTGCAAAAAACAGATCCTGCGGCAGTAAAAGCCATGCAGTTATTTATGCAGATTTACGGAGCTCAGGCGGGTAATCTGGCGCTGACGACCTTGCCCAGAGCCGGAATTTTTATCGCAGGGGGGATTGCAGTAAAGAATCTGGCCTTATTTGAACAGGGCTTTTTCATGCAGTCTTTTCTGGCGAAGGGCAGGATGCGTGGGGTGCTGGAGCAGATACCGGTGTATTTGATCAACAATCCTGATGTGGGACTCCTTGGAGCACGTTTGTTGGCTCGAAAAGCGTTGTATAATGTTGACCATGACCGATAAAAAAAATCACATTATGGTGAACGTTGAAACCACATACCTGGATCATGAATCTGATCCGGCCAGAGCAAGATATCTTTTTGCCTATACTATTACCATTACCAATGAGGGCGATACGCCAGCGCGGTTATTATCACGTTACTGGAAAATCACTGGCGGCGATGGTCATGAACAGGAAGTGGAAGGTGATGGCGTGGTTGGTCAGCACCCTTATCTGGCGCCAACAGAAACATTTACCTATACCAGTGCGGCCATGCTGGATACTCCCGTGGGTATGATGCAGGGCCATTACAATATGATGGATGACAGTGGCAGCCGTTTTGCGGTTGATATCCCGGCATTCACGCTGGCTGCCCCGCAAAAGCTGCATTAATAACCCGGCTTATAAACAGTTTCCAATTGAACCTGCTGCGCATATACGCCCATCGATCCAGATAGCTTTGTCCAATTTCGTATTTTGCAAATCACTGCCTCCCAGTTTGGCATCACGTAAATTGGCAAAACTCAAATCACTGTCGGATAAATTACTGTAAGACAAATCAGCCTGTTGCAGATTGGCTCCTTTCAAATTAGCCCCCTGAAAATTGGTATAACTCAGGTTACTGAGCGGTAAATCTGCATAGCTTAAATCAGCCTCCACCAAATCGGCATTCATCATATTCGACATGGCGAGTCCGCTGTTGCGCAGGTTGGCTCCCGTTAACGTGGCTGAAGGGATATCCATGCCGGGTTTCAGACAGTTTTCCCAATTCACCAAGGGGGCTGGAGCAGCTTCGCAATCAGCTTCAGAAATATTCGAAGGAGTTGGAAATGAAATCGCCCCTATAAATACACCCGTTAAAATCACACTGATAATAAATATCGGCCAAAAACGGGCAGGTCGTTCAGGCTTGAGTCTTTCTAATAATTGACTGCGCTGTTGGCGCTGCTGAATTAAAAAGTCCGGTTCCTGTTTACGTCGCTGTTGCCGGCGCATTTCACGTTCAGCTTCGGTAAGCGGCTGTTCATTACGTCTATCAAAACCATCACGTTCATCAAGGGGTAATGGTGGGGGAATGACGGGTTCAGCAGATTCCAGTTCGATAATATCGCCCAACGGCTGCCAATATTTCTGATCGGTGCTGACTTCTGTTTGAGCATTGATTCTGCCTAACTGCATATTACTTTTCAGCAAGGCCTTTGTGAAAGGGCCACTGATGGTCTTATCCTGGCGTGTATACCATTTTGTACTGAATTTATTCATTGACCGGTCTTTGGCAACAAGTAGGTTGCTATACTAGCATTGTGTTTAATGCTGGGTGAATTCATGCAAATACCTCAGACCTCACAGGCTGCTCAGGTCACTGTTACGGAAACTGCAAGTCGCACACTGCCACTTTCCCCCGGCCAGGTTGCGCAAGCGGTGGTGGTCTCAGCCGGTAAAGCAGGTGAAAATGTCGATATCCAGCTGGCAGGAAAAATCGTCACCATTCAGGCTGGTGTGGATTTGCAACGTGGTCAGACTATCGAGCTACAGCGGTCTGATAGCGGTGATAAAGCGGCGCTTAAACTGATTTCGGTGGCAGCCGTCCCTCCCATACCAACCGATCTGCGACCGGGGCAAACACTGTTGGCTGAGGTCGTTAAGTTGCTGCCCCAGCAATCCATCTTGCTGGCGCTGCAGCAAACCGGAAAGTTATCTGTTCCCCTGGAATTGGATATCAGCAGACTAAGTTCCAGCTTTAAACCCGGTCAGCAGCTTTTAGTGCAGATTCTGAGTAACTCGCCATTGAGTGTGGCGTTACAAACTCCCAATCAGACTTCTTCAGAAACCATGGTTTCCCAACAACGTCGGTTAATGCCAATGGTTTTAGCTCAGCCACCGCAACTACAGAATGTTATTAATGCGTTACCTGAATTGAAAAACATGGTGCCGGTGCAAAATGCTGTGAGCCAACTTTGGCAAAATATCCGGGAATTACAGACCGTCCAGCAACCTGCAAATTTACAGCAGGCCATTCAACAGTCTGGCGTATTTCTGGAACGACAGTTACTGCAACCCAATCCGAGTTTAACTGGAGACTTTAAAGCCAATTTGCTGAAACTGGCTGCAGCGCTGGAAGGGCAGATCCGGCAGACAGCAAATGGTCAAATCAATGCTCAGAATCTTCCGCCTGAGATTCGTACCGCACTGATAAATCTGCTCAATCAGCCGGCGGCTTTACAGCAACTGCCATCACATATTACCAATGCTTTACTGGCTGGCGGGCAGACGCCAGCGCAGCTGCTGACCACACTTTTGGCCGGACAAGGTTCAGTTGGCGGGACTGTCACAACAAATCAACCGATGAGTTCTGCAAATACACCTGTTCAACAAATTGCTCAGAATGCCCAATTTCAGGCTGGTGTTACCGAGTTGGCCAGATTGCAGGTGTTATTGCGTGAAGTGGAAACCGCGCTTGCCAGAGTGCAGATGAACCAACTGAACATGGTAAGGGAGGCGGATAGCCCAACCCAACAGCAGGTCTGGTTAATGGATTTGCCACTACGGGACAAACAACAGTTACAGTGGATGCAGTTACAGTTTCAGCAGGGGGGCAAGCAGAACCAGCAAGATGAAGAACAATGGCAGGTCACACTGAATCTGGAAACGCAAAACCTTGGTAAACTTCGGGCATCGATAGGCTTGCAATCAAGTGTCGTCAGTGTGGCATTAACGGCAGAAGATCCCATTGCGGTAGCCTTGCTGGAGGAAAATATCGATTTATTACGTGAAAAATTAGCGGCACTTGATCTACAGGTGCAGCAATTAAGTTGTCACTGTGCCCCGGTGAAATGGTTAACGCCGCTGACGCAGACAGCCAACTCAGATGCATTACTGGATATTTCGGTATGAAACAGCAATCGCAGCCACTACGAGCAATTGCATTGCATTATGATGGTGATAATGCACCGACAGTGACCGCCAGCGGTGAAGGCGATATTGCCGCTGAAATTATCCGCATTGCCAAACAGCACAATATTCCGCTTCGTGAAGATGCAGCGTTAGCGGACATGCTTAAAGATATGCAGCTGGGTGAAGCGATACCCGAAGCTTTATATCGGGTAATCGCTGAAGTGATTGCCTATGCCTATATTGTTTCAGGAAAGTTTCCCAAAGAAAAAGATTAAATTCCTTTTTCAATCATCTCTATCGAACCATTATTATGGAGGTGACAAACGCTTTAATTTTGTTATTACTTTATAAATCGCATTATAAAAATCAGATTAAGTATTGATTTTAAAATATAAAACCGCTATTTTCATCGGCATGTATCTCCAAAACCGGTCAAAAGTAACCGCATACAGAACAGATGAATAAACTGCTAACAATTGAGTCACAGGTGTCAAAGACATCCGAGCAGAGCCTGACGGCGCCAGTATCTGCTGCGGAAGTTAATGATTTACTGGCGGCACGAATTCTGGTTAGCGGGACACGCGTTTCTGATCTGGCTTTTCTGCAAACCATGTTGTCACTTAGTGGCTTTACTAACATCACCAGTGCCAATGGTTCAGAAAAGCTGATGCAAGTACTGCGCAATAACATCAATGATGACCAATGTGATATTGATTTAATTATTCTGGATTGTCGTTTGGGTGAATGTAATGCTCGTGAACTGCGACTGAAACTGGATCAGTTTGATGAATGGCGGCGCATTCCGGTTATCGCCCTAACCGAAAAATCCCAGTGGAACCATAACCAGTTATTGACTGATTTGGGACATGGGGTGACTTCGCTTTTATATCGCCCGCTTACTGCTGAGTCATTGCCGCCTGCAGTAATGACAGCGCTGGCTTCCAAGCGCGAACGCGATCATTACTATCTCCGCCAACAACAGATTGAAGATGAAAATGCTCAATTAAGAGTGATGGAAGCCCGACTACAATTTTCGGTAAATCATGATGATTTGACAGGGCTGGCGAATCGGCGACGCTTGGAGCAAGCACTTGAAATCACCTTAACGCAGGTTAGAAATTTTCATACCAGTAGTGCTGTTTTTTATATTGATCTGGATAGTTTTAAAGTCCTCAATGATGCTGAGGGGCATGAGGCCGGTGATAGTTTATTGGTACAGGTTGCGAATTCGTTGCGGGGCTTTTTTAAAGTTCGCGACACGCTTGTCCGAATAGGTTCTGATGAATTTGCGGTATTAGTCGACACTATCGATCCAGAAACTGCTGTGGCCCGCGCAGAAGGTTTACGAGATTTGTTTGATGGCTACAGTTTTACGTTCCATGATCATCAATATCATTTATCTGCCAGTATCGGTGTTAAATGTATTTCCGAAGCGGATGCATCGACGGTAGGTGAAATTCTTTCTCATGCTAATCAGGCCTGTTATACCGCCAAAAAACGTGGACGGAATCGTGTTCATGTCTACAGTCCTTCTGATCGCGAAATGTATGTGTTAAGACATAGTGTTGAGTGGGCACCCAGAATTCGTGCTGCATTAAAACAAGAGAATTTTATTCTTGAATTCCAACCTATTTACTCGCTCAAAGAAAAAAAAATCAACCATTATGAGTGTTTAATCCGCATGCGGGGGCAGGGGGATAAACTGTACTATCCGCAGGATTTTATTCCAGTCGCTGAGGCAATGGGATTGATACACCAAATTGATTTATGGGTGGTCAATCATGCATTTGAATTGCTAAGACACATACCAAGTGATACAGCATTGGCAGTTAATTTATCGGGCAATATTTTCCTCGATCAGAATTTATATCCTCTGGTGGAACGCAAACTGCTGGAAACCGGTGCCGATCCTTCACGTCTGGTGTTTGAAATTACTGAGACGTCAGCCATATCCAATTTTGAACAAACCAAACAGATGGTGGATCGTCTGCGACATTTGGGGTGCCGTTTCGCACTGGATGACTTTGGTGCCGGTTTCAACTCTTACAGCTATTTAAAACATTTCCCGGTAGATATATTGAAAATTGATGGTGGGTTTATCACCAATTTACATAATGATCCTGTCGATCAATTATTGGTGAAATCGATGATTGATATTTCACACAGTCTCGGCAAAAAAACGGTAGCTGAGTTTGTTGAAGACAGGGAAACGCTGAAGATGTTGCAGGAATTCGGTGTGGACTTTGTGCAGGGATATTTGATTGGTAAGCCGCAACGGGCGCTACCTAATAAATCATAGCTTTAGTCATACCCACAAAAAGATAAACAAGCCTTAGTGTAAATCGGTTACGGACTGACGCTGCGCCCCATGCAAACGGGTAATCAACAACGCTTCTTCCTCACTCAGGTTGCAATTATCAATCAGCTGATTGATATCAACCCCTTTTCTTGCCAGACGAATGGCATGCTCATAACTTTGTTGTTGAGGCTGTCCCAAATCCATACTGTTTTGCTGCTCACGTATCTTCATCAGGGTTTGTTCAAAGCGAACAATTCGTTCATCCGAACCTACTGCAGCACTGCATAAAGCAGATAACTGTTGTTGCAGAGTACTGATTTGGCTGGCCTGGGAGCGGCTCAATCGATAGAAACGGTAGCTGGTGAAAAGTAGAACAATCCCAAGCAATCCCACTAAACTGTATAAGCCATATAACATCATGATATATCTCCTGAGATATCACACATATTCATCAATAATGCCGGTTTTTGGTGGCCGTTTTGGCTGTTTATTTTCTTTTTCATTATCGTCGGCATGATTATCGTCCTGCTCGTTCTGTTTATGGCGGCGTTTTTCATCTGCAGGAACATCCACTCTTGTTGTAGGAACAAGTGGTTGAGCAGGATGAATTTCGTCAGCCATGTCACATCAGAAACTGGCGATATCAGCGATTTCGTCATCGTTCAGCAGTTTATTGACGTCAACCAGAATCAATAATGTTTTATCGCGGTTGCATACGCCTTGAATAAAACGCGAACTATCGTCACTGCTGACATTAGGTGCAGTGTCAATTTCTGATTGATGTAAATAAACGACTTCAGCGACGCTGTCGACTAACATGCCAATAACGTTACCACTGACTTCGGCAATAATAATGCGCGAATCTTCGTCAGCTTCGCGGGAAGGCAGACCAAACCGTTTGCGAGTATCAATGACGGTCACCACATTACCGCGCAGATTGATGATGCCCAGCACATAATCAGGTGCTCCAGGTACTGGAGCTATTTCAGTTGGGCGCAATACTTCCTGAACCTGCATCACATTGATGCCATAGACTTCCTGTTCCAAATGGTAGGTAACCCATTGCAGAATAGGATCATCTCCGGCCTGATTATCTTGCTCGCTCATGGTTTTTCCTTATTCAAAAAATTGACCAAGTTTAATGCCAATTTTATGACGCTATTTTTATATATTCATCAAAGCACAGTCTGTGCCAATTTTACTTGTTATCGTAGTATTTTTAACAGTTCGGGTAACGAAATAATACTACTCAGTGGAGACATTAACATACCCGCCAGCCAGGGTCTCTGACCTGGTTCACGCCGCCAACGCACATTATCACCCTCAAGCTTGACCACATGACGTATCGCAGAGACGGCCAATCCCAATTGTTTATTATCTATTAATAATATGTATCGGTTGTTATCTGAATTACTTGATTGATTGGTGATCAATGTTGTCAAATCAATCACTTGGGTATGTTGTTGAGGTCGGCTCAGGGTACCAACAACATAGCTTGGATGGCCGGGAATTTGCGATAAACCATGCTCTGGCCAGTTTTCAATGCCATCCAGTTCATCCAGACTCAATGCAAGCTGCATTCCGGCCACCTCAAATAATAATGCCTGCATATGTTTGTCAGGCGAATTTTCGATGCTGGCGAAGCTTTCGGCTTCGGCAACAGGAAGTGTCTGGTCTATTTCAGCAGCTACCTGTTCAAGTGTTTCTGGTTCACTGTCCAGCAATAGCTCCTGCAGATAAGCTGCTAACGCCTGTTTTGGTTCTTTTATCTGTGTTGGCTTAGACATTCTTATCTGACTTTGCCACTGCTGCGGGTTTGGTGAGTTTTTTCATTAGACGTTCATATGCCATGCTGCCCCGACTTTCAGGATTGAGTGCAGGCAGGGGGATGCCTGATTTGCTGGCATCACGAAATTGCGTATCAATCGGAATCGCATCCTGCCAAAGATTATCTTCATAGTCTTTTTGCATTTTTTGTAATGTCTGGGTACCAGCCCGAGTACGACGATCATACATGGTCGGCACAATCAAATAGGGCAATTTGTGCTGACGGGAATGGTTGATCAAGTGCAGAGTGTGCAACATGCGTTCTAGCCCTTTTAAGGCCAGAAATTCAGTCTGGACCGGTATTAACAGCTCATCACATGCAGCCAGTGCATTCACCATCAACACCCCCAGCATTGGAGGGCAGTCAATCAGTACATATTCAAAACGGTCTTTAAGTTGCTGTAGAGTTTTTTGTATCACTAAACCTTTGCCACTTTGAATGCCCAGTTGGCGATCCAACGTTGCCATCGCAGTGGCAGCCGGTAATATGTACATATTTTCCTGACTGGTTTTCTTCAGCGTTTTGAATATGGCATTCAGTGGTTGTTGTTCTGCGTGTTGGAATAAGGTGTAGATACTGTTTTCGATATTGTCCGGATCAAAACCAAAATAGGTTGTTAATGATCCATGTGGATCCATATCCAGCAGCAACGTCGAATGGCCCTTCAACGCCAGATGGCTGGCCAGACTCACCACCGTAGTGGTCTTGCCTACGCCACCTTTCTGATTGGCAATCGCCCAGACCGTCATAGAGATGCTTCACCATTATCGGCGGGCACCATCAACGGCGATGACAAGGTGTCAGTAATGGGACTACTTGAGTTTTCTGGCTCTGTCGCAGAGCGATTAAATTGATCAAACACTTCAAGTGTCCTCCGACTTTCCGAGCTGCCCAGAATAACCAGAACAACCCGACGGTTTTTTTGACGGCCCAATTCCGTTTCATTATCGGCTATCGGTTTGAACTCTCCATAACCAATAGCTGACATTCGCCCCGGCTCAATGCCAAAACGATCCAGTAAATTCACAACGCTGGCGGCCCTTGCTGCAGACAACTCCCAGTTTGACGGAAATCGTGGCGTATTGATCGGCTGATCATCAGTAAACCCCTCTACCTGCAGAGGGTTGGCAACGGGTGAAAGTACATCTGCAATCTGACCAATCACAGGCACGGCTTCACGTGCCAAACGCGCATCCCCGCTGGCAAACAGAAAATTGGAATTGATTTCCACCTCCAGCCAGTCTTCAGTTTGTTTGATGCTGACATCTTCGTTGGTAATCAAATCGGCCAGTGCACTGCTGAGTTGCTGCGAAATATCATTAATCGTTCGTATGCTCTGTTCGGAAACTGGTGGTCGTTCCTGGGGAAGTTCCGGTAATTCAATTTCAAAGTCGGGAAGTTCTGGTTTACCCGGTGAAGCTACTCGTTCGCCTTGTCCGCGGCTGACTTCACCAATCTGAATGGGGTCCTCACTGCGGGTTGGTTGTGAGAAAACGCTTTCCAGCGTCTCTGATAACACCCTATATTTACCTTCATTAACTGAAGAAATGGAATACATCACCACAAAAAAGGCAAACAGCAGGGTGATAAAGTCAGCATAGGAAACCAGCCAGCGTTCATGGTTTTCGTGTTCTTCATGACGCTTTCTCCGAGCCATAGAATTAACCCAGATATGCCTGCAGACGGCTTTCGATATTGCGTGGATTGTCACCATCAGCCACACTGATCAAGCCATCAATTAACATCATTTGTAATTGTGTACGGCGTTGCACCAACGTCTTGAGTTTGTTCCCTATTGGTAAAAACAATAGGTTAGCCAGCCCGACACCATAAATGGTGGCAACAAAAGCAACGGCAATGCCTGAACCAAGTGAGGAAGGATCTGCCAGATTTCCCATGACATGAATTAACCCTAACACCGCACCAATGATACCGATGGTGGGTGAATAACCTCCCATGGCTTCATAGACTTTAGCGGCCTGCAGATCATTGTTCTCCATGATATCGAGATCTGTCTCCAGAATTTCACGAATGATTTCCGGCTCAGCACCATCCGCAATGAGTTGCAGCCCTTTTTGGGTAAAGATATCGGTTTCTTCCATGGCTATGGCCTCAAGGCGAAGTAACCCCTCACGCCGGGCGATTTGATTCCAGTCAAGAATCTTTTCCAGTAAACGTTTGGCCGATTGCTGGGGGGGCTTGAATATCCACACGGTCATTTTCAATGCACGCAGGAATGTATTCATCGGCGTCTGTAGCATGACGGCTCCCAGTGTACCGCCTAATACAATTAATAATGCCACCGCATTAAGAATAGTATCGAGATGGCCCCCTTCCAGATACTGACCGACAATAATGGCACCAAACCCAATCAGTAAACCCAGAATGCTAAGGATATCCATAGCTTATTTAAGTGCCGTCAGTAGTTTGCCGATTTCAGCTAGGCTAAGAATTTTATCAGCTACACCTGCCTTGGCGACGGCCATTGGCATACCATATATGGTACTGGACTGTTGATCCTGAGCCCACACGGTTGAGCCTTTCTGATGCATTTTTATTGCCCCATCACAACCATCAGCCCCCATACCGGTGAGGATTACCGTCAAGGTCTGTGCTGGGCAAATCTGAGCAACTGATTCCAGTGTGACATCAATACAGGGGCGATATGTGGCATTTTCGGCACCAGCCTCAACCTGCAGATAAAGCTGTCCTCGACGACCTTTAAGCAGTAATTGTTGTCCGCCTGGAGCAAGGTAAGCTACTCCCGGTTTTAATGAATCATTTTGCTGAGCTTCTTTAATTTTGATCCGGCACTGTGAATTCAACCGTTCAGCAAAGGAGGGGGTGAATGTCGCAGGCATATGTTGCAATAGAAGGATCGGAAACGGAAATTCCGCTGGTAGTTGAGACAGTACATTCTGCAAGGCCACCGGACCACCGGTTGATGTGCCGATAACCACCAGTTCAATTTTTTGCTTCTCAGGTGGTGTTCCGCTTACTGGTGGTGCTGATGTTTTGATGATGGATTTATGTTTTTCAGGATTTGAGTGCGTCGCTAGAAAATTAATACGGTCACATAATTTTTGCCGAGCACTGGCTTTGTCCTGAGCCAGATCCTCAAACCGTTTTGGCAGAAAGTCCATAGCCCCGGCATCTAATGCCTCTAGTGTGGCCTTGGCGCCATCCGTGGTCCAGGTGGAAAGCATGAGTACTGGAGTAGGACGGCGGCGCATGATTTTTTTAACTGCTCCAATGCCATCCAGTAAAGGCATTTCCAAATCCATGGTAATAACATCGGGTCTGTAGCGAGATACCAGTTCGACGGCTTCCACTCCATCAGCGGCACTGGCGATAACTTCAAGCCGTGGATCGGCATTAATAATTTCAGTCAGTCGCCGGCGGAAAAATGCTGAATCATCAACAATCAGTACCTTAACAGTCACAAATATCCTTAATAATTTCGATGTGCGTAGGTATTCATTAACTCTGGAAAATCAAGAATCAGTGCAATACGTCCATCTCCCGTTATGGTCGCTCCTGCAAAGCCTTTGGTGCCATGTAGCAAGGCGCCAAGGGGTTTAATAACCACTTCCTCCTGTCCAATTAACTGGTCAACAACGAACCCCACTTTCCGTGTACCGACATTGACAATAACGACGTGTTCTGTCGTTGCTTTAGGGTCTGCAGTATTATTTTTATTGAGCCATTTACGTAAATAAAATAATGGAAGTGCTTTATTTCTTACAATAACTGTTTGTTGACCATCAACGGTATTGGTTTTATTCAGATCCAGATTAAAAATTTCATTCACGCTGACCAGAGGAAATGCAAATATTTGATTGCCGAGCATCACCATCAAGGTGGGCATGATCGCCAGAGTTAATGGAACTTTGATTGAAAGAGTTGTGCCTTTGCCTATTTCCGATTGAATATCAATGACACCATTGAGTTTGGAGATACTGGTCTTGACCACGTCCATACCGACACCGCGACCGGAGATATCAGAAATATCCTGTTTCATCGAAAAGCCTGGTGCAAATATCAATGCAAAACATTCCGATTCGGTCAGACGTGAGGCAGCTTCTTCATCCATCATGCCTTTTTCAACGGCTTTGCGGCGTAATACTTCAGGGTTCATTCCGGCACCATCATCTGAAATAGTCAACAGAATATGGTCACCTTCCTGAGCAGCGGCGAGCACGATTTGTCCTTGTTTCGGTTTGCCTGCAGCTTCACGGGCATCGGGCATTTCAACACCATGATCGACTGCATTACGAACCAGATGCACCAACGGATCGGCCAGAGCTTCTACCAAATTTTTATCCAAATCAGTTTCTTCGCCGCGTAATTCAAGATTGATGTCTTTTTTCAGGCTGCGAGCCAAATCACGTACCACACGAGGGAAGCGGCCGAATACCTTTTTGATCGGTTGCATTCGCGTTTTCATGACCGCGGTTTGCAGGTCACCGGTCACTACGGCCAGATTATTAACGGCTTTGGCCATTTCCTCATTTTCAAAGGCCGCTTCAAGCGTATTAATACGATTTCGCACCAGAACCAGTTCGCCTACCATATTCATGATGTCGTCCAGTCGGGACGTATCGACGCGTACACTGGTCTCTGCTGGAGCTTTCGCTGCTTGCGGTGCAGCTGCAGCAGCTGCTGGTTTTACCGCTGTTACCACATCCTCATCGTCAGCAGTTTTCGGTGAAGATTCAGGTTCTGCGGGACTGACAGGTTTAGCGGCTTCGGCAGCAGGTTTTACTGCGGGCGGAGGCGTGGTTTTAGGCGCTGGTTTCTTTCCCTGTAATTCATCCAGAAGTGCTTCAAATTCTTCTTCTGAGATTTCATCATCACCAGGGGATTTGGCTGGTTCAGCTTTAGGCGGATCTTCAGGTGGGGTAATGCCCGGAGCTGCATTTCCATGCAATTGGTCCAGTAGTGCCTCAAATTCGTCATCCGTTATGTCATCACTGGCCACATTGTTTTCAGCAGACGGTGGGCTCACTTCTGGTTCAGGCTCTGGTTCTGCAGCAGCAGGCGGCGCTTCACCAGATAAATAAGCTGCCAGTTGATCGATTATGATCGGATCAGCTGCCGTTGGATAGGAGCCGGCTTTGACCTCAGCAAACATACTGTTAAGAATATCCAGTACTTTGAGAAACGTATCCATCATGTCTGCATCAACCAGGCGTTCGCCCTGACGCAGCAGGTTAAATACATCCTCGCCTTTATGACACAGGTTTACCATAGCTTCGAGACTTAAAAATCCAGCGCCACCTTTAATCGTGTGAAAGCCCCGAAAAATGGAGTTAAGTAAATCTTTATCCTGTGGCTGTGTTTCCAGAGCAACCAATTGCTCATTCAAGCCATCCAGTATTTCTTCTGCCTCAACCAGAAAATCCTGCAGAATTTCATCATCTGTATCTAAGGCCATGCTCCTGTCCTTCTAAAAACCAAGACTGGATAACAAATCATCCACATCATCCTGGTTGTTGACCACATTCGGTTTATTTTTAGCATTTATCTGCGGTCCTTCTGCTTTTAATGGATCGACTTGTTTCGTTTCTCCACTTTGCTGAGATTGTCCTGCCACCTTAACCAGTTTTACCAGATTTTTTACCAGATTGTTTTCAACTTCTTCGACCAGTCCAATGACCTGGCGTAAAACTTGTCCGGTTAAGTCCTGAAAGCCCTGTGCCAGCGTCATTTCAGATAAGTTATTGTGGATCTCCCCAGCATGCGTATTCACCACAGGTAAGTAAGCTTCAATTTCCCGGCTCAAATCACGGAATTCTGTTGCTGACATCTCCCGATTTCGAAAGCGTTGCCAGCTTTCATTGAGCTTAGCGGCAGTTTGTTTCAATTCATTAGCCAAAGGCAGGGTTTTATCGATATAACCTAATGTTTTGTGTGCCGCTTCTTCAGTGGTTTGAATAACGTAGTTCAGACGATCCCGGGTATCCGGCATATCGTTGTGCGTCAGATCGACCAGTCGGGCATCTACTTTGAAATTATTTAATGCTTCGTGCAGCTCACGAGTCAATTTGCCAATTTGCTGAAATAATGCACTTTCGCGAGCATTGGTGAGTGCCATTAATTCAGTTTTAATACGATCTTCGTCATCCTGCTCAATCGCATTAATAAGGGCCCGGGCGGCTTCTAGTTGTTCTGCTTTATTCAGAGCTTCCATAAATTCCTTTCCAGCGGATTATTGTGCGTTAATTCGTTCGAATATTTTTTCGATTTTTTCTTTTAATGTTGCAGCGGTGAAGGGTTTAACAATATAACCATTGACGCCAGCCTGGGCAGCTTCAATGATTTGTTCCCGTTTTGTTTCGGCAGTAACCATTAACACGGGTAAAGTCGCTAATTTGGGATCGGCTCGCACAGTTTTGAGCAAGTCAATTCCTTGCATTCCGGGCATATTCCAGTCGGTTACCAGGAAATCGATACCACCTGCGTTTAATATGGGCAGGGCGGTTAAACCATCATCTGCTTCAATGGTGTTATTGAAGCCAAGATCACGTAATAGATTTTTGATAATCCGTCGCATTGTAGAAAAGTCATCCACAATAAGGATTTTCATATTTTTATCCAAGGTATACCTCCCAAAATTACTGCATCCAATCGCGAAGTTTACTACGCAATCTCACCACGGTTTGTGTGTGGATCTGACTAACACGTGACTCACTGACGCCGAGTACTTCACCAATTTCTTTTAAGTTTAATTCTTCATTATAATATAGGCTCATTAATAGCCGCTCACGTTCGGGCAGACCGTCTATCGCTTCTGCAAGAGCGCGTTCAAAATTGTTATTCTCGGTGATTTCAGCGGGGCCGACATCATCACTACCGAAAGAGTCACCATCGGTCAGTTGATTATCCGTCATATCATCCAGACTGAATACCTGGTGTCCTGATGCATCCTGTAATTGCTGGTGGTACTGATCAAGTGTCATTTCCAATGCATCAGCCACCTCTAAATCCATTGGTGAACGGCCAAGTTGCTGTTCTAGCTGGTGCATGACTTCAGCAATTTCACGAGCTTTGCGGTGTACCGAACGCGGTGCCCAATCATTGCGCCGAATTTCATCAAGCATCGCACCACGGATACGAATACCCGCATAGGTTTCGAAGCTGGCGCCCTGGCTGGCTTTATACTGGTGGGAAGCGTCCAGCAGGCCAATCATGCCGGCCTGGATTAAATCATTTACTTCAACAGTGTGGGGTAAGCGGGCCACCAGATGATAAGCGATACGTTTAACCAGGCCGCCATGCTGTTCAATCAGCTGATGCTGAGTGAGTTCCGATATTTGGCTGGAATACATGCTTACTCCAATCATCCTAACCTGCTTCCAGACTGGCCTGTATCAGACGTTCAACAAAGAATTCCATATTTCCCCTCGGTTGTTTGGCGACTGGCCAGTAATCGATTTTTTTTGCCAGATGCTGAAATGCCGTAGCAGATTTACTGCGTGGTAAAAACTCGACCACTGAACGTTGCTTTTTCACTGCCCGACGAAGATCTTCATCAAAAGGCACAATTCCCATAAAATTTAACGTTACATCCAAAAAGCGATCGCAAACCAGTGAGATTTTATCGAATAATTCACGACCTTCCTGAATACTGCGTCCCATATTGGCAATAATATGGAATCGTTCAACCCCATGTTCACGACTCAGTAATTTGATTAATGCATAGGCATCAGTAATTGAGGCAGGTTCATCACAGACAACAACGATGACTTCCTGCGCCGCTTTGGTAAAACTGACGACGCTGTCAGCAATACCTGCTGCGCTGTCGATAAGCAGGATATCAATGTGATCATCCAGTTCACTGAAAGCTTGAATCATACCTGCATGTTCAGCCGGGCTGAGTTCAGCCATTTTCTTTACGCCGGAAGCCGCCGGAATAATCTGTAGTCCTGACGGTCCATCGACCATAATTTCTTTCAGGCTTTTATCTCCCTCCAGAACATGCAATAGATTGAATTGCGGGTGTAAGCCAAGCATCACATCGATATTGGCCAAACCCAGGTCAGCGTCGAGTAGAACGACTTTTTTCCCTTGAGTAGCAAGTGCCACACCAATATTCACTGTCACATTGGTTTTACCCACACCACCTTTACCACTGGCAATAGCGATTACTTTTACCGGCTTCGGAATGTGAGTCATTTTTCGCAGACCACTTGCTTGGTCCAGGGGTGCATCAGCCATAAGCGGCAAAACCTCCGTAACTGGATACTGTATGAGGATCCAGTGCTTGTTGTTCAGATTGCATCAACTCGCTGGCCTGATTCACCAAACTGTTAGGTCGTGCCAGACCGAGATCTTCAGGTACTTGCTGACCATCGCAGATATAGGCCAAAGGCAGTTGATGACGAATTATTGCAGAGATCGCGCCTCCCAGACTGCTGCTTTCATCCGTTTTAGTCAGAATGCATCCGCTTAATTTAAGGTGCGAAAACGCCTTAATGATATCATTCAGAGCAGAATTTTGGGTGGTTGCAGACAGCGTGAGGAAATGTCGGATGCGGGGAGAATGCTGAGTTAACATAGCTATTTTTTGTGTTAATTGCATATCACGCGGATTCATACCTGCAGTATCGATCAGTATAAAGCGCCGATCAAGCATATCGTTCAGTGCTTCACCAAGTTCCTGATGGTTTCGTGCGACACGTAAAGACACTCCCAATATACGGGCATAACTTCGCAGTTGCTCCTGACCGCCGATTCGGTAGCAGTCAGTGGTAATCAGGCCCACTTGGCGTGCACCATGTTTCAATGCACAACGCGCCGCCAGTTTGGCAATGGTCGTGGTTTTACCGACACCAGTCGGCCCGACCAGCGCCATAATGCCGCCTTTTTCAATAATGTCCTGATCTGATAATGGGATCTGCGCAGCCAGTTTGCCTAATGATTGACGCCAGGCAGTTTCCAGATCATCAATTCCCTGACTGGCTGTAACCAATTGTTTCGCGAGTTCAACATCTGTTCCCATGCGCATATGCCGTTGCAAAACCTGCATCTGGGTTGGACTTTGTCTTGCCATATCCTTCCAGGTTAAATCAGATAGCTGGTTTTGCAGCATATCCCGCAGACTGGCAATTTCCTTGCGCATCTGAACCAGAGTGGGTTCCTGCGACCAGATATTTTGTTGTGGGGCAACGTAAGCAGGAGCTTGCGGTTGAACAGGATCGATTTCAATTTTGGGTTCTTCTGTGACGGCTGCGGGACGGGGAACATTATTCTGACGACGGAATTGCGTCTCATCGTAATCTGTAGCCGCCACAATCTCTACGCCACCATCAACGCGAGTATTAGAGAGGATAACGGCATCCGGACCCAGTACTTCACGTACTTCGCGGATAGCCTGACGTACATCTGCCGCCTGGAAACGTTTAATTTTCATCACATCACCTTCTTGTTATCGACCCACATTTGCCACAATGCGTATTTGTTTATCATCTGGTATCTCGTTGTAGGAAAGCACATGCAGTCCTGGAATTGCGTGACGGATAAAACGGGAAATCCAACCCCTTAAACCCGTCTGAACCACCAAAATCGCCGACTCACCCGACATTTCCTGTCGTTGAGCTGCTTCTTGCAGATTTTTATGCATATTCTCTGCGAGTCCCGGTTCCAGACTTGCGTCACCTTCTCCAGATGCCTGTAATGTTTTTAGCAATATCTGTTCCAGCTCTGGATCCAATGTGATGATAGGCAGGTCTGGCTGAGTGCCATTAATGTGCTGCACGATGGAATGGGCCAGCGCCATACGTGTCGCAGCGGTGATTGCCTCAGGATCTGGGTTGCGAGCTGCCTGTTCGGCAATGGCCTCGCTGATGGTGCGGATATCACGAATCGGAATGTTTTCCTGCAGCAGGTTTTGCAGCACTTTTTGCACCGTACCTAATGGGACGGTATCGGGTACCAGACCTTCCACCAGTTTTGGCGCTGTTTTGGCAAGATTGTCCAGCAGGTGCTGAACTTCTTCACGGCCCAGTAAATCATGCGCATGATTCTGCAGGATTTTACTTAGATGTGTAGCAACAACTGTGTCGACATCGACGACGGTATAACCCTGTGCCTGGGCGTGTTCCCGCTGGCTGGGTTCAATCCAGATGGCATCCAGACCAAAGGCGGGGTCCTTGGTACGAATACCCTCTAATTGAGCAAAGACCTGGCCGGGATTGATTGCCAGCATGCGATCCGGATAGACCTCGGCTTCACCAAAGGTCACACCAAATAAGGTGACTTGATACGCGGTGGGTGATAAATCCAGATTATCGCGGATATGCACCGGTGGAATTAAGAAGCCCATTTCCTGTGAAATCTTTTTGCGAATGCCTTTGATGCGATTCATCAATTGACCGCCCTGATTTTTGTCTACCAGTGGGATTAAGCGATAACCGACTTCCAGTCCAATCGGATCAACCGGACTTAAATCATCCCAACTCAGTTCACGTTGCTCTCGATTTGCTTCCTGTTGTGGCGGTGGAGTTGCCGCAAGTGTGGCGGCTTTTTGACGCTGTGCTATCAACCAGGCGCTGCCTGCACCGGCACCGGCTAACAGTAAAAACGGGACATTTGGCATACCGGGAATTAAACCCATTCCGCCGATAATGCCTGAGGTAATGGCCAGGGTTTTGGGTTCTTTCAATAACTGGGAGAAAATCTGCTCACCAATATCCTGATCAGCGGTAGAGCGAGTGACCAGCAAGCCAGCAGCGGCGGCAAGCAGTAATGACGGTATCTGAGCTACCAGACCATCACCTATCGTCAGCAGAGTATAGTTATGTGCTGCGTCAGAAAAGCTCAGGCTATGTTGCAGAACACCAATAACAAAACCACCGATAATATTGATAAACAGAATCAGGATCCCGGCAATCGCATCACCGCGAACAAATTTACTGGCACCATCCATAGAACCGTAAAAATCTGATTCCTGCATGATTTCTTCGCGACGACGGCGGGCTTCATCCTGATCAATCAATCCTGCATTCAAATCAGCATCAATTGCCATTTGTTTACCGGGCATTGAATCCAGGGTAAAACGGGCACTAACTTCAGCAATACGCGTAGCACCTTTGGTGACGACCACGAAGTTGATAATAACCAGAATGGCGAAAACGACCAGACCTACCGCATAGTTACCGCCAATAACAAACTCACCAAATGCTTCGATAACCTGTCCGGCGGCAGCTGTCCCGGTGTGTCCTTCAAGCAGAACAATACGGGTAGAAGCGACATTCAAAGCAAGTCTTAGCAGAGTTGCTAACAGCAGGATGGTTGGGAATGCAGCGAACTGTAAGGGTTTTCTCACATAAACACTGGCCAGGACGATGGTCAGTGATAAGGCGATATTAAAGCTGAATAACATATCCAGCATAAACGCAGGGAGGGGAATGACCACCATGGCCAACAATGCCACCAGGAACATTGGTGTCGCGACATTACCGTTTAACACTCCACCTAAACGGCTTGTCAGGCTTGTATTCTCCATTGACTACTCATCTCGTTTAAATTCATCCGGAATTGGCAAGTCTTCCGTATTGAGATTTGGCTTATTACCGCCCGTATTTTTATAACGTCTCAATTGGAAGACAAACGCCAATATCTGAGCTACTGCAATATATAGACCAGATGGAATTTCCTGACCGATTTCCGTGCTGTAATAAACGGCTCGGGTCAGCGGAGGAGCAGAGATAATGGGCACTTCGTGGTGATCAGCGACCATTCTGATTTGTTGCGCCATCAGATCGGTGCCTTTAGCCAGGACAACAGGGGCGCCAGATTTGGATTGGTCGTAACGCAGAGCCACTGCATAATGAGTCGGGTTGGTAATGATAACGTCGGCTTCGGGTACATCCTGCATCATGCGTTGTTGTGATAACTGGATCTGCATTCTGCGAATTCGGCCTTTGACTTCCGGGCTACCTTCAGTTTCTTTATTTTCGTCTTTAAGTTCCTGTTTTGTCATGCGTAATTGTTTAGTGTGATTCCACAGCTGGAAAGGCACATCAATCAACGCAATCAAAATCAGACTGGCACAGATCGCTAAAAATCCCCAGAGCACAATGAATCCCAGCTCTGTCATGGCCACTTCAACTTCCTGCCGTCCCAGTGTCAATAATCGGTCACGCAGGCTCCACAGAATTAAGGTGCCTATGCTGCCCACAAGTAAAAACTTGCCTAGCGCTTTACCAAGTTCAACCAGACCCTGAGTGCCAAAAATACGCTTAAGACCACGAAGCGGGCTCATCTTTTCCGGTTTGACGCCCATGGCCTGCGTGGAGAAGTTCCAGCCGCCAATCAATGCCGGGGCTGCTAATGCAGCTATCAGCGTAATCGCCAGAAAACTACCGACATCAACAGCCATGATTTTCAAGGCGACAATCAGCTGCTGCGCCATCATATGCGGATCCATGATCAACTTGCGATTCAGCGAAAAGGATTGGGTCATTACCTCGCCGAGACTGCTGACCAGATTTCCACCCACAAACAGCATCGCCACCGCACTGGAAATCAATACCACTACTGTGCTTAATTCCTGGGATCGGGGGACCTGACCCTTCTCCCGTGCTTCATCAAGGCGTTTACCCGAGGGGTCTTCGGTGCGTTCCTGACCGCTATCCTGTTCAGCCATTGTTCAATACCAGCATTCGTGTCATTTGCAGCATTTGATCCGAAAAGTCGACCAGATGATTGCCGACAGCGGGCAGGGTGATATAAATGATCACAAAACCCAACCCGATGGTCAGTGGAAAACCGATAGAAAATGGGCTGATTTGCGGGGCAGCTCGCGACAAAATCCCAAACGCCAGATTGACCATCATTAAAGAGCCAATAGCTGGTAAGGCAATAATAACGCCGGCGGCATACATCCAGCTGGCCAGGCCGGCGATATCACGAAAACTTTCGATTGAAATACCTCCAGCACCAATTGGCAACGTGATAAAGCTCTCCGCCATCACCTGGATCAGCACTAAATGCCCATTAATACTGAGAAACATCAGCGTGATGAAGATTAGATAAAACTGACTGATTACCGGCACCGTAGTGCCATTCTGAGGATCGACCATTGAGGCAAAACCAAGCCCCATCTGCATCGCAATAATCTGACCGGCGACGATGAAGGCATTCATCAATAGTTGCAACATAAACCCCATGCAAATGCCAATCATCACCTCTTGAGCAATAAGCAGGATGCCTTCACCACTGAGCGGCGAGAATACCGGGGTTGGCGTATTGATGGTTGGAACCACCACGAATGTAATGGCCAGAGCAATGATCAGTCTGGTACGAACATTGACAAAATTACTGCTAAAAATCGGTGCAACCATCAGCATGCCGCCAATTCGAAATAGCGGCAGAATATACGCACCGAGCATCGCACTGATTTCTGCGATCGACAGATTCATCGCTAACCTATCAGGTAGGGAATGTTTTCAAACAGTCGAACGGTATAATTGGTGACCAGACTCAACATCCATGGGCCGGCTACCATCAATACCAGAATCGTCACCAGCAATTTCGGAATGAAACTTAACGTCTGTTCATTGATAGAGGTAGCCGCCTGAAACATGCTCACTATCAAACCGGCGATTAATGCCGGAATTAATATCACAATAATCAGCAAAGTAATCACTTCGAGAGTTTGCTGCATGACAGTTAAGACGGTTTCAGGAGTCATGGCTAGATATAAAAGCTGGAAGCCAGCGTTCCCATTAACAATGCCCAGCCATCAATCAACACAAATAACATCAGTTTAAAGGGCAGAGAGATCAACATGGGTGACAACATCATCATACCCATTGCCATCAGAACCGAAGCGACGACCAGGTCAATAATCAAAAATGGTACGAAAATCAAAAAGCCGATTTGAAAAGCAGTTTTTAACTCGCTGGTCACAAAGGCTGGCAGCAGCAGGCTGAAAGGTACGTCGTCAGGGCTTTCAATGGCGGAATAACCACCAATTTCAGCAAATAAAGCAATATCACTTTCTCTGGTCTGAGCCAGCATAAACTCACGAAAGGGTTGACTGACCTGTTCAATAGCAGCAGTAGCTTCGATATCGCCGTCCATATATGGCTGGACGCCATTTTCATAAGCTGTGCTGAACACTGGAGACATGATAAAAAAGGTCAGAAACAGCGCCAGACCAATCATAATCTGATTGGAAGGCGTGGACTGCACGCCCATTGCCTGACGTAAAATCGCCAATACAATAATGATCCGGGTAAATGAGGTCATCATTAACAATGCTGCCGGCAACAGCGTCAGTACCGTCATCAGTGCCAGGATCTGTAAGGTCAGCGAATAACTTTGTGAGCCATCTTCGCCAGTAGACAAGGTCAATGCCGGAATACCGGGCTCGGCTAAAACCAGTCCTGGCAGCAGTATCAGTAATAAAAACAGGCCCATGCTACGCATTATTTATTGCCCCGTTGCTGCATCATCTGTTTCAGCCGATCAGCAAATGACTCACCCTCAGCGGGTTGGGAAATTTCACGAATAGGAAGAGGTTCGGATAGCGTATGCAAAGTGCTGATATGTTGAGCAGTGACACCAATTAAAAGCTGTTGTTCACCCACTTGTATCAACACAGCTTTTTCCCGCGTACCCAAAGAGAGCGAGCCTAAAACCTTTAACTGGCCATTATGAGCTGCATGAAAAAATTGACTGCGTTTAAGCATCCAGCCTAAAAACACAATTATCGCCAGCACCACAACCAAACCAAAAATCGTCTGTAAGAGCGTACTGGCATTGACCGGTGTGGAACTCATGGTTTCCGCGTTGACCAATAGTGGAAACAACGCAACAGAGTTCACCGAAATGACTTGCCAATATTTCATCGCAGTTTTTTAATCCGCTCTGCGGCGCTGATAACATCGGTTAAACGTATACCGAATTTGTCGTTCACCACGACTACCTCACCATGGGCAATCAAGGTGTCGTTTACTAATACGTCCATCGGTTCGCCCGCCAGCCGATCCAGTTCAACTACCGAACCCTGACTTAATTGCAGTAAATTACGGATGCTGATTCGAGTACGGCCAATTTCCATAGAAATGGTCACCGGAATATCCAGAACCATGTCCAGATCTACATCGGTACGTGGTTTACCTTCATCATCCAGTTTATTCAGTGGAGCAGGGCTGGGCTGGGCCGCTGAGGATTCAGCATCGGCCTGCTCTTCAAGCGCCGCTGCCCAGTCATCCTGGCCGCTATCGTCATCGACCTGTTCTTCAAGTGCAGCCGCCCATTCGTCAGCCAGATCCTGATCGGATTGTTTTGTATCTTCACTCATGATTTTTTAGCCTTTGTCAGCTGGTAACTCGGTGTATTGTCTTTGGGATGTTCAATAATTGAGGTGATTTTCAACGCTGCTTTTTCATTATGCTCACCATAGCTTGCACGGAATATCGGGATATTTTCTACCATTGTGGTCACCGTTTTGGGCATGCTGATAGGAATAATGTCACCCACTTTTAAAGAACGGACGGCTTCCAATGTAAGTTTGGTTTGTGCCAGTGTTGCAGATAAGGTGACATCCGCTAGCATCAGCTCTTCACGCATGGATTTGGCCCAGCGACCATCATCAGCCGAGCGATCACTTTGCAGGCCGGTATCGAGTAACTCGCAAATCGGTTCCAGCATCGAGTAGGGCAAGGTGATATGTAAATCACCGCCGCCGCCATCCAGTTCAATGTGGAAAGTCGAAATGACCACCACTTCGCTGGGACTGACAATATTGGCAAATTGTGGATTTACTTCATGACTGACAAATTCAAATTGAACCGGCATCACTGGTGACCAGGCTTCGGTTAAGTCGGTAAAACACAAATTCAGCACCATTCGAATGACGCGTAACTCGGTTGCAGTGAATTCCCGGCCTTCTATACGTGCCTGAAACCGGCCTTCACCGCCAAAGTAATTATCCAGAATGGTAAACACCAATTTGGGTTCAAAGACGATAAGTCCGGTGCCACGTAATGGTTGTAGCTGAATCAGATTCAGACTGGTCGGAACAAACAATGTATGAACGTATTCAGAGAACTTCATCACCTGAACGCCACCCACCGAAATCTCAGCGGACCGGCGCAGCATATTAAACAGATTAATTCGTAAATAGCGGGCGAAACGTTCGTTGATCATTTCCAGCGTCGGCATGCGACCACGAATAATGCGTTCTTCGTTACCGAAGTCATAACGCCGTGGTTTGCCGAATTCATCCAGCTCAGGCTTTTCCTGCTGAATATCATCACCGCCAAGACCATTTAGCAGTGCGTCGACTTCATCCTGTGACAATATATCGTGAACGGCCATAACTATTGCATTACCAAACTGGTGAAATAAACCGCTTCAAGCCCGGTGATATCACTATCCTGCTGTTTAAGGAAACTATTAATGGTTTCCAGTGATTCCTGCTGTAAAGCCTGTGTGCCCTCAGTCGTACTGAGATCGTCATAATTTTGACTGTAAAACAACATCAGCAATTCATGAACCAGTGCGGGTTCATGTAAAGCAAACAGATCAATGGATGCCTGATCACGTGCCATCACTTTCATCTTGATTTGCAGATAGCGGACCCTATCATTGCTTTGCTCTGAGAAATTGACAATAAAGGGGGCTGTCACTTCATGATAAACCGGAGTGGCTTTCTCTACAGCTACCTCGGCATCCTCTGTTGACTCATCCGAGGCTGCATCTTTAGACAGCCACCAGTAAACACCTGCACCTATGACAGATAACAGCACTACAATCCCAATAATCATGATGATTTTGGTTTTTTTGCTCATGCCTTGTTTGAGTTCGATATCTTTTTGTATTTCAGCCATGTTGTCTATGTCCTATCGATAAATTGTTCAAAGCAAATACCGTGCCTGTTCATTGCCATAGAAAGGTATTGAAATACACTGCTTCAAGATTACTGTTACCTGTTTCTTCTTCAAAAATAGCCTTGAGTCGTTCATAGGCTTCATCTTGGAGCTGGCTGCGGCCTTCGAGACTTTTGACTGTTTGCATGTCCTGTTCAGCGAAGAGGATTCGCAGCGTATCCTGAATCATTGGCAGGTTGCTTTCAGCACTGGTCAGAATGGCAGGATCGCTTGATTTTAACGCTACCTTGATCTGCAGATATCGCGCCTGCTCATCACTTTGTCGTAAAAAATTAATGGTAAAGGGCTCATCAATAACGTAATACAACGATTGATTCGGCTGGCCACCACCCGCATAACTTACAAAGCTGGTAAAACTGAGTAATACGACTGTTAATGCGTTCAGCAGATTTTTCATGACTTGGTATACTCCTTTGCGGAATAAGCTGGTTAGATAAGCGACTGATTATGACAAGCTTGAGTAACACGTGAAAGGGGAAAAATTGTCTAATAATGAACCAAAACAAACTCGGGTATCGGGAACAAGCAAAAAAGATTTCTGGCTGACCCTACCTCAGTACTGTTTGCCGCAACACTTATTATCACGACTGATGCACCGAATCTGTCGATTAACCATACCCTGGTTCAAGAATCGAATAATCTCAATCATTATTCGCCAGTACAAGGTGGATATGACGGAAGCGGTAAATCCAGATATTAATTCGTATCAACATTTCAATGCTTTTTTTACCCGAAAAATCAAAGCCGAAACCAGACCAATTGCTGTTGGTAATGATGTGATTGTGTCACCAGTTGATGGCTGTATCAGTCAATTAGGTTTTATTGAAAAAGGTAGAATTGTACAGGCCAAAGGCCATGATTATTCAACATTGGAGCTATTAGGTGGCGATCCAGCATTAGCGGCACAGTTTGATGGTGGACAATTTGCGACAATTTATCTGTCGCCGCGTGATTATCATCGAATCCATATGCCTGTGTCAGGAAAGCTGATGCGTATGCGTTATATACCGGGTAAATTATTTTCGGTTAATCCACTTACTGTTCGCGGTGTACCGCGATTGTTTGCCAGAAATGAACGGGTTGTCACGGTTTTTGAAACAGATTCTGGACCGATGGCTTTAATTCTGGTTGGCGCTATTTTTGTTGGCAGTATGGAAACGGTATGGCATGAAGGAGAGATCACTCCTCCGTATACCAAAGGTATTCTCGATTGGCATTATGCTGATGCTCATATTCGTCTTAATAAAGGCGAAGAAATGGGGCGTTTTAATATGGGGTCAACCGTGGTTTTATTACTTCCACCGGATGCACCAACCTGGACAGATAAATGGAAAGCTGAGATGAAGATAAAACTCGGTCAGGCATTAACCTGACAGGTTTAGTTGTTTAATCTAATGACCCAAAAAAACCGGACGACGTCCGGTTTTTTTGGTTAGCATTCAAAAGCTAGACATTATTGCGCCATGCGTGACATGGATTGTCCTGCAGTCGTTTAACTTCTTCAGGACCCCAGGTACCCGCTTTGTAGGTATGTACAAAATTCTGCTCTTCAGCCCATTTTTCTAGAATCGGATCAACGACTTTCCAGGCCAGATTGACTTCATCGGCACGCAGAAACAATGAACGATCTCCTTGAATGGCATCCAGAATCAAGGCTTCATAAGCGTCAAGCTTGTGTTTGATATCATCTGTTTCCATTGTTTCCAGACCAACAGTATGCGCTTTCATTTCCAGACCGGGTTGTTTGGCCTGTAACTCGATACGTAACGTATTGTCTGGTTGCAGACCCATGACAATCCAGTTGGCATGGCTGTCACCTACTTTGGTGTCCTTGAATAATTCCAATGGTGGTTTTTTAAAGCGGATAGCGATCATCGCTTTGGATTCCGGCATACATTTACCGGTACGTAAATAGAAAGGCACACCATGCCAGCGCCAGTTATCAATATAGACTTTCATCGCAGCATAAGTTTCGGTCACACTGCCTGCTGGTGCATCATCTTCTTCCAGATAACCTTTGACCGGTTTGCCATTGATTTCACCTGCCGCATATTGGCCGCGGAAAGCATGTTGATCAACAATATCTTTCGTGATTGGACGAATTGATTTCAGCACTTTTACCTTTTCATCGCGTAATGATTCATCATCCATATCTGCCGGTGGTTCCATTGCGACCAATGCCATCACTTGCAATAAGTGACTTTGAATCATGTCACGTAAAGCGCCTGAACCATCATAGTAGCCAGCGCGACCACCAACCCCTTGCTGCTCGGCATGGGTGATTTGCACGTGATCGATGTATTTATGATTCCACAATGGTTCTAACAACAAATTGGCAAAACGGAAAACAAAAATATTCTGAACCGTGCCTTTACCCAGGTAATGATCAATCCGGTAAGTCTGTTCTTCAGTAAAGTTTTTGCGCAGGATACGTTCCAGTTCAGCAGCACTTTTCTGATCATAACCAAACGGTTTTTCGACCACCAGATGACGCCAGCCATCAGTTTCCTGATTTAACCCAACGGCAGAAAGCTGATCGCCCACTACGCTGAACAGAGAAGGACTGATTGAGAGATAAAAAACAATATTTTGAGAGAAATTATTTTCAGGAGTAGTAATCAGTTCTTTCAGTTCAAGATAGCTGGATGCTTCGTTGATATCACATTTGAAATAATGCACTTTCTCTAAAAAGGTTTGCAGTAGAGCATTATCAATACCACCACGAACTCGAGGAGTAACGTATTCTGTGACCAGATCCTGCCATTCCTGCTGGGTGCTTTCTTTGCGGCCCATACAGATGATGCGAGTGTCTTCTGTCAGACGATTTTCCGCTTGAAGGTGATACAAGGCCGGAAGCAGTTTTTTCTGGGATAGATCGCCGGTGGCGCCGAAGATAACAATAGTACAAGGTTGCATGGTTTCTCCCGTTACAAGGCTGTGACTATGCCTTTGAGCGTATATAATTGGGTAATTGTACAATTTTGGGAGAGCATAGTGCGAAAAATTCTGTTTGCCAGCAGTGAAGTGCATCCGTTGATAAAAACTGGTGGGTTGGCGGATGTCTCAGCCAGTCTGCCATTGGCCCTTTCACAGATGCAGCAGGATATTCGTATTATCATGCCGGCATATCGTGCCACACTGCAGCAATTAGGCGAATGTCCGCTGATTGCCACGGTAAAACTGGAGGGCTATCATCAGCCTATCCATCTTTTGCAAGCACAATTACCGGAGAGTGATGTTGCCGTTTTGCTGGTGGATTCTCCTGAACATTTTGATCGTGATGGCGGACCTTATTGCGATACACAAGGGGGAGACTGGGCAGATAATGCGGCGCGTTTTGCGTTATTTTGCCGCGCAGTTGTAGCAGTAGCCACTAATCAGGCAGGATTAGACTGGCAACCTGATGTAGTGCACTGTAATGACTGGCAGACAGGTCTGATCCCGGCGTTACTCAGTTTGGAAAAGCCGCGCCCGGCTACTGTTTTCACCATTCACAACATGGCCTACCAGGGGGTGTTTTCCCGTGAAGTCTTTGAGATGCTCGATTTGCCTGAAGCGTTATGGCAGATTGAGGGCATTGAATTTTACGGCATGATGTCGTTTATGAAAGGTGGCCTGGTTTATGCTGACCACATCACCAGCGTCAGTCCCACCTATGCGCAGGAAATCTGTCATTACGAATACGGTTATGGCCTGGAAGGTTTACTGGCCTTGCGTTCAGAACAATCACGACTCAGTGGTATCGTGAATGGTATTGATACTCAGGAATGGAATCCGCAAACCGATAAATTCATCAGCCATCATTACAGTATTAAAAATCTGCGACCCAAATCGCTCAATAAAAAAGCATTGCAGCAACATTTCTTTCTTCCCGAATCAGCTGAAACATTGATGTTTGGCATGATTAGTCGGCTGGTGTCGCAAAAAGGTGTTGATCTCACGATTGATGCGATTCATCGTCTGCTGGCAGAAGGCAAAGACATCCAATTGGTTTGTCTGGGAAGTGGCGAAGCCGGATTTGAACAGGATTTGCGTGTTCTACGCGCCAGATTTCCTGACAGGGTGGGTATTCAATTTGGTTATGATGAAGCATTGGCGCATAAAATTGAGGCGGGTGTTGATGCGTTTTTGATGCCATCACGATTTGAGCCCTGTGGGTTAAACCAAATGTATAGCCTGCGCTATGGTACGTTACCTGTCGTCAGAAACACCGGTGGCCTGGCCGACACAGTAGTCGATGCTAGCGAAGAAAATCGTAAGCAGATGTTGGCAACAGGCTTTAAATTTACCAAGCCCACTGTCAAGGATTTGTACGATACTCTGTTAAAAGTAAATGAATTATTTTCACATCCCCGGTTATGGCGACGGATGATGCTGACTGCAATGGTGCAGGATTTTAGTTGGATAAATAGCGCGCAAGCCTATTTGCACCTTTATCAGCAATTAGTGGATAACTCATGACAACACGGCAAGTTGATTTCAGTAGCGCTGTGGCGCTTGAATTACTTACGGACAAAGATTTACGTTCACACGTCCGTTTTCTGGTGAATTTATTGGGCGAAGTCATCGCTGAACAGTCCGGGCCTGAGGTTTATCAGGTGATTGAGCAGTTACGCAAAGGATTTATCCGACTGCGTAAGGAAGATGATGTCGAGCTGCGTCAAACTCTCAAGGATAAAATTGAATCGTTGGATGAACTGACATTACGTGAAGTTATCCGCGCTTTTAATCTGTATTTCAGTCTGGTCAACACTGCTGAAGAAGCCTATCACCACCACAATCGACAAATTCAGCTGCGCAACGGCGGAAATCTCTGGCATGGTTCGTTTCTGGATACTCTGACTCAGTTCAAAAATGAAGGAGTGTTAGTCAAACAGTTACAGGATTTGCTGGAAAAACTGGTCTTTATGCCGGTATTTACCGCCCATCCGACAGAATCCAAACGACGCACCGTGATGGAAATGTTACGTCGTGTGTTTTTGCTTGATGAGAAACTGACTGAAGGTCTCATAACACCGTTTGATCAACAGCAGATTCGTAACCAGTTGAAACGTCAAATCCAGCTGCTCTGGTCAACTGATGAAGTAAGAGCGGTTAAACCATCGGTACGCGATGAAATCAAAAACGGCTTGTATTATTTCAATGTCAGTCTGTTTGATGCGGTGCCACGCACTTATCGTAACTTTGAGAATGCTCTGCGACGGGTTTATGGTGATGAACTGGATCCGGAAACACCGATTGTGGTGCCGGATTATTTACGTTTTGGTTCATGGATTGGTGGCGACCGTGATGGCAATCCATTTGTCACTGCACAAACAACGGAAATGGCGATAGCGCTGCAAAAGCGCACGGTAATTCGACGTTATCTGGAAGATGTGACCAAACTCAGTTTTATTCTGACGCAGTCGCAGCCACTCTGCGAGATCAATACTGATCTGGCTACCGATATCGAACAGAGCGAACAACGTTTTGCCGGAGCATTTTCAACCAATCCGCAACGGTTTATTAATGAGCCATACCGACGCAAGCTTTATATGATGCGCTATCGGCTCAAAGATAATCTGGCGGTTCTGGAAGAATTCTTCCGCCCGGATCTGCAAATTGAAAGTCTCGGAGTGGCTTATCATAACGAAGATGAATTTCTGGCAGATTTGTATCTGATACATAAATCACTGGTGGATAATGGTGATATCGCGATAGCTGCCGCGGAACTCACTGATCTGATTCGGCTGGTCAAAACCTTTGGGTTTTATCTTTATAATCTCGATATCCGTCAGGAATCGTCAAAGCATACCGATGCGGTGGGCGAGATATTAGCGCTTACCGGCCTCAATCGCCATTATCTGCAAATGGATGAAGCCGAGCGTCAGACGTTGTTAACGGATTTACTGGCGGCCCCAAGATTGCCAGAAATTTACGGCGATTTGCAGCCAGACTCGCTGGAAATTCTCAATGTATTCAGATTAATCGCCCGACTGCGGGTAGAGGTCAGTGAAAAAGCATTTGGTAATTATGTGATTTCCATGACCCATCAGGCCAGCCATATTCTGGAAGTGATGCTGCTGGCCCGGTTTGCCGACTTAATCGGCCAGGATGAACATGGCTGGTTTTGCCATATCCGGGTAGCACCATTATTCGAAACCATTGAGGATTTGGAACATATCGAGCCGGTAATGTCTGCTTTGCTGGAGAACAGTCAGTACCGCACCTTGCTGAGTACTTCCGGCAATATGCAGGAAGTCATGCTGGGCTATTCGGATTCCTGTAAGGATGGTGGCATTCTGGCATCAGCATGGAATTTATATCAGGCGCAGAAAACCGTCAGTCGACTGTCAGAACAATATGCGATTGGCTGCCGGATGTTTCATGGGCGTGGTGGCACAATCGGCCGTGGCGGTGGCCCGACGCATGATGCGATTCTGGCTCAACCGGTCGATACAGTACACGGTCAGATCAAATTTACCGAACAGGGCGAAGTGCTGTCATTTAAATACGGTAATACTGAAACCGCGGCCTATGAATTAGGTATGGGGGTCTCAGCATTGATTAAAGCCAGCAGGGGACTGGTAACTGATTCGGCTCAGGAAAAACCCGAATACCTTTCTATCATGCAGCAATTGGCACAGTTGGGTGAACAACAATATCGCCAATTGACTGAGCAGACACCCGGCTTTCTCGACTATTTCTACGAAGCCTGTCCAATCAGTGAAATCGGTTTGATGAATATTGGCTCACGGCCTTCACATCGTAAGATCGCCGATCGATCCAAGTCCTCCGTCAGAGCAATTGGCTGGGTGTTTGCCTGGGCACAATCAAGACATACCCTGCCAGGCTGGTATGGAGTTGGCAGTGCGATTGCCACGTGGATTTCTGACGATCCTGAAAGACGTCAAATACTGCAAAAAATGTATTTTGAATGGCCGTTTTTCCGGGCAATGGTCAGTAATACACAGATGTCTCTTTCCAAGGCCGATATGGATATCGCGGCAGAATATGCAGATTTGTGTATCGATAAACTGCAGGCGCAACAGGTACTTTCTGTTATACGTACTGAATATCAGCAAACAGCCAGTCAATTATTACAGCTGACAGGAGCTGAGACGCTAATGGCAGAAAATCCGCAATTAGCCTTGTCTTTACGAAGAAGGCAGGCTTATCTGGATCCTCTGAATCATATCCAATTACTGTTATTGAAACGTTATCGGCATGGCGACTACAGTGATGCGGAAACGGCCAAATGGCGCGATCCGTTGTTGCGCAGCATCAGTGCTATTTCACAGGGAATGCGTAATACCGGTTAATCGTCTTTAACGGCACGATCTTTTTTGGGAATATAACGCGGCTTATCTTCCTTGCTTTTAGAGCGTGCCTTGTTAGCCTTGGCCTTAGGCGCAAGCCCCTTCAATTTACGGATGGGCAAGCCGTGGCCAAGGTGATATTCAATGCGTTCCAGATTTTTTATATCATGCGGTTCGACCAGATTAATCGCTGTGCCATGTTTATCTGCCCGACCGGTACGGCCAATACGATGAATATAGTTATCACCGCGAAATGGCAGATCGTAGTTTATGACATGAGTAATATCCGCTACATCCAGACCCCGGGCAGCAACATCGGTGGCTACCGTGACCTTGATTTGGCCGGCGCGGAATTTACGAATCCGTTCACGGCGTACAGATTGATCAAAATCACCATGTAACAGCTGAGCAGAGATATTCTGTGACTGTAACCAGTCGCAGACTTCTTCAGCACGAATTTTTTTATTACAGAATACTAAGGCGCGTTGGCAGGCCGGTGCGTTGATAAATGCCAGTAATAAAGCCTGTTTATGTTCACGGTTATCAGCCAGGTAAACCTGCTGAGTAACATTCTCTGCCAGTTGATTGGCCGCATTAATATGAATTTCCTGCGGGTCGGTAAGCAATTCGTCAGCAAAAATTCTGACACCACTGCCTGCCAAGGTTGCCGAGAACAGTCCGGCCTGGAATTTGGATTTAATCGCAGCGAGCGCCATCAGCACATCCGGTCCCTGTCCCATATCGAGCATGCGATCGGCTTCGTCAATAATGACCAGTTCAACTGCTGATAAATCGACTGATTCATCATTCACCAGACTTAACAGACGACCGGGCGTAGCGATAATAATGTCGCATTGAGCAGTAGCATGCTGGACCTGTGCCCAGGGCGAGGCACCGCCGGTCAACATGGCGATGGTTGGTTTAAAGGCTTTACCGAGTTGATGAAACACATGCTGGATCTGAAATGCCAGTTCGCGGGTGGGAGCGAGGATCAGAATACGAGCCTGATCGTGTTTATGGCGTTCATCATTGAGGCGTTGCAGGATTGGTAGGATAAAGGCCGCAGTTTTCCCGGTACCGGTAGCGGCACAGGCCAATACGTCCTGACCGGCCAATAATGCTGGGATCGCCAATTGCTGGACCTCAGTCGGTTTTTCAAAACCACTGTCGCGCACAGCAGCAATCAATTCATCATCAAGGAATAAATCGTCAAATGTCATGGTGTTTATCTTATCAGTCGAAAGCGCCTGCGGGATCACAACAGGCAAAGAAGTGGCGGGCAATATAACACACTATGAAAAGTAACTCTGAACAAGCCCTAGGTCGTTAACACCAGCAAACAGCCAGCAATCATCACCACGCAGGCCGCTAATCGGCGAATAATATGTTTTTCATGAAAAATCCGGTAGCCGAGAAACACCTGTAACACCATACTGAGTTGGAATAACGCCAGCGAATAGGCCACCAGTAATTGCGAAAAAATCAGCATGGTGGTGTATTGCATCAAAAAAATAAAACCACCTAGCCACAGAAAATGACTCCGATGTTCTCTGGCTGCTTGCCAATCCATTTGCCAGCGTTTGCCACCAAACCAGTAATACAGACCAATCGATAATGGCAGGCCAAATAAACACCAATACACGGTGGTTGCCAAAGCACCCCCACTCAATACGGCATTTTTAAGCGGCAAGGTGCCAATGGAAAATAACAATATGGATAAAAATCGATATTGCACGCCGCGTTGCATGAATAATTGCGACAGTCGGTTTGCAGATGCTGTTGTAGCGGGTGGGAATAACAAAAAACTGCCAAGCAGAATGATTATAACGCCGCTGAGCCCCTGAAAACTGGGTACTTCGCCCAGAAAGATCAGCGCGAGGATCATTGAAATTACAACTTTATAAGCGTTAAGCGGGCCGAAAACAGATAAATCGGTTTTGGATAATGACAAAACCAGAAATAAGGTGCCCGCCATATCCAGCAGGGCAGCCAGTAAAATATTGATCCAGAAGCTATGATCAATAGCGTTATATTCCACCAGTATTAATAATGGCAGACTGATGCAGGCCAGAACGAGATAGGACAGCATCACAATAAACAGTGAATGCAGACCTTTGTGAGTAAACTGTTTTTGGAAAACGTTAGCCGCGGCGGAGGAAAATACCCGCCCAAGGACGATCAGTAGTTCCATTACTCAGCAGAGTTTAATGGCAGATAATTATTTTCAGCGTTGGTTTGATAAGCATTAAACATCTGGTATTGGGCATCCTGATCAAAACTGAAGACGATAAAATGATCCTTGCGTGAGCCCATTTCCATGCCTGGTGTGCCGACTGGCATCTGCGGAACCGACAAACCTTCGATATGAGCAGGTTGATCGATCAGTAATTGCTTAATATCATCAGCCGGCACATGCCCTTCGATCACATAATCATTAATAACGGCAGTATGACAGGAGGCCATGTTATTGGGCACGCCCAGTTTTTGTTTAATTGTCGCCATATCATTACTGATCTCATCAATCACCTCAAATTGATGTTTTTCGAGATGCTCAATCCATTTATGGCAGCACTGACAATTGGCGTCACGGTATACGGTAATCGTTTGTAGTTTTTCCAATTGTAGACGAGCCTGATCCCATTCGCTGGCGTGGAGAGTAGAGGCTAAAGCCAGACTTAGCAGTAAAGTCAGGCCAAAATTTAGCATTTTATTAAGGGCACTCAATCATAATCTCCTGATCCTGGCTGTTTTTCTCGACATATTCCAAAGCCCACAATGTCGACTTATTATTTTCAACATCAATCATCTGCGGCAATTCAACACAATTGATGCCTTGGCTTTTAAATTGATCGATTTCAGCTTCTGTCAGCAGTTTAGGGTTATGCCAGATCGCCGAAATATCATCACTGATTTCAGCCTGAAAAGCTTCCAGACCCTCACGAGTAAAAATAATAAGTACCATGTTTATGGGATATCCAAATAGGCTTTTTCAGAAATAGTCGCCCAATCTTCATCTTGTTCACGGAAGTTTTTATAGGCTTGATGAACACGATTGAATTTGGGATTGTCAGCAGCTTCTTCTGCCAGAGTCTGTTCAGTAATTTGTTTGAGTGTGTTCAATACATCCGCTGGGAAGGGAACGATATTGATGTCTTCGCGCTCGCGTAACTCTGCCAGTGCAGCCACATTCTTCTGTTCCATTTCAGATGCCATTAACAGATTTTCTGCTTTAGCTGCATTTTCGATAATAGCTTGCAAATCAGGTGGCAATAAATCCCAGGCACGTTTATTGATGCTGAGCTCCAGCACAGCGCCTGGTTCCTGCCAGCCCGGATAATAATAAAATTTGGCTGCGCGATGCAGACCCAGACGCTGATCGTGGTAGGGCGCAATCCACTCAGTGGCGTCAATGGTATTGCGTTCCAGCGCGGTATAAACTTCGCTGCCAGCAAGCAAAATGGGATTACCACCGGCTTTGGCGAAAACTTTGCCTCCTAAGCCGGGGATACGCATTTTTAAGCCTTGCAAATCCTCCATCGAATTGATTTCTTTATTAAACCAACCCCCCATTTGAATGCCGGTATTGCCTAACGGAAAAGGCACAATATTGTAGGGCTCATAGACTTCACGCCATAAATCCAGTCCACCACCATGATATAACCAGGCATTCATGCCTCGTGGGGTCATGCCAAATGGGACGGTAGAGAAAAACTGTGCTTCAGGGACTTTACCTGCCCAGTAATAGGCGCTGCCATGGCCCATTTCAACGGTCCCCTGGGAAACGGCGTCAAAAGTCTGCAAAGCCGGAATCAATTCACCACCGGCAAATACTTTAACCTTGAGGCGACCATTGGACATGGCTTCCAGATTGGCAGCAAAGCGTTCAGCCCCTTCCTGAAGCACTGGGAAACCTGGTGGCCAGGCGGTCACCATTTTCCATCGATAGATTTTACTGGTATCAATTTCTTCTTTGAACGGGCCAGTGTCATCAGGACCACAGGCGGAGAGTAAGCAGATGCTTACCAGCAATGCCACGCGTCGTATAAATACGGATAAATGCATTATCGTTTTCCTGAATTACAAGGTTTCAAGTTTGGCATAGGCCAAGACCAGCCATTTACTTCCGGCTTGTTTGAAATTCACATGGACCCGAGCGTGACTGCCATTGCCTTCAGTGTCAATAATCACCCCTTGCCCAAATTTCTGATGCATCACCTGTTGCCCGGTTCTGAAACCGTTATCATCAGCTGATTGTGATCGACTGGCAAGTGCCGTCAGACCCGACGCAGCCATATTCTGTGGAGAACGTACCTGATGAACTCGTTCAGCAGGGATTTCACTTAAAAAGCGCGAAGGGCGGGGATGCATTTCCTGCCCATACAAATAGCGTGATTCGGTATACAACAGATAGAGTGTTTTACGGGCCCGGGTCATGCCGACATAACAAAGACGGCGCTCTTCAGCCAGCCGCAGTGGGTCATCCGCTGATTTCTGGCCGGGGAAAAGGCCTTCTTCCATCCCCACCATAAAGACGATGGGAAATTCCAGACCTTTGGCGGAATGCAGGGTCATTAACTGCACGCAATCCTGCCATTGATCACCCTGATTTTCGCCAGCTTCCAAAGCGGCGTGCGCAAGAAAAGCATCCAGTAACGGCATCTCTTCTTCATCGTCAGCGCGCATAAATTCCCGGCTGGCATTAATCAGTTCGTCCATGTTTTCAATACGACCCTGACCTTTTTCGGTTTTATCCTTGGCGAAGTGCGTGCGTAGCCCACTTTCATCAATCACTAATGCCGTGAGCTCATGTAACGACATAGTGTCGTCTTCTGGTGTTAATGAATCGATCAATGTCAGAAAAGCCGACAAAGCATTGGCTGCGCGTGCAGGTAATATTTTTTGCTGCAGAAAATCCACGGCAGATTGCCACATGGTCTGGTTGGTTTCGCGGGCATGTTGACGCAACTGGGTTAATGTTGCTGCTCCAATACCTCTGGTAGGCGTGTTCACTACCCGTTCAAATGCCGCATCATCACGTCGATTACTGATTAGCCTGAGATATGACAATACATCCTTGATTTCAGCACGTTCAAAGAACCGTAGACCGCCATAAACCCGATAGGGCACAGCCGACTGCATCAAGGCTTCTTCAATGACCCGTGACTGAGCGTTGGAACGATACAGCACGGCAACATCACTGCGCTGACCACCCTGATTCATCCAGTTACGTACTTCCTGCACCAGGTAGGCGGCTTCATCGCGTTCGTTATAAGCGTTATAAAGCTGGATAGGCTCACCATCGGCATCTTCGGTCCACAGCTCCTTGCCAAGACGTTCACTGTTATTCGCGATAACCGCATTGGCGACGGCCAAAATATTGCCGGTAGAACGATAGTTTTGCTCCAACCTTACGGTGCTAGCATCGGGATAATCTTTATGAAATTTCTGGATATTCTCGATTTTGGCGCCGCGCCAGCCGTAAATTGACTGATCATCGTCACCGACAATAAACAGATGTCCAGTTTGACCGGCCAGCACTCTTATCCAGGCATACTGAATGGTATTGGTATCCTGAAACTCATCGACCAAGATCTGCGAAAAACGTTGTTGATAATGCGCCAGAATATCAGGGCGTTTCAGCCACAATTCATGGCTGCGCAGCAGTAACTCGCCAAAATCGACCACTCCGGCACGTTCACAGGCTTGCTCATAAGCCAGATAAATTGCCAGCATGTTTTGTGAATAGGGATCTTCCCCGGCTTGCAGATGTGCGGCACGAAGACCTTCATCTTTCTGGCCGTTGATATACCACTGAGCCTGCTTGGGGGGCCACTGAGCTTCGTCCAGTGACATGCCACGGATAATGCGTTTGATCATGCGTAATTGATCATCGCTGTCGAGGATCTGGAAACCTTGCGGCAACCCAGCCTCTTGCCAATGGGAACGCAGTAAGCGGTGCGCCAGACCATGGAAGGTACCAACCCACATACCGCCAATAGGATAGCCGAGCATCTGTTCAATACGCCCACGCATTTCTGCGGCAGCTTTATTGGTGAAAGTAACAGCAAGGATGTTTGCCGGTGATAAGGCTTCTGCCTGAATCAGCCAGGCAATTCGATGTACCAGAACACGTGTTTTACCACTTCCTGCACCAGCAAGAATGCGCGTATGCCCCAGCGGTGCGGCAACAGCTTCACGTTGTGGTTTGTTCAGATCATCAAGTAGTTCAGATACATCCATTAGTTTCGTAACATTTCGGAGTGGTGGCCCGGAAAAGCATCAGCTGGAAATAATATGCGATGCAGTGGGTTAAGGCATCTATAGATACAACTATCCCCACAGATAGTGGGGATAGCATTGCATTATGGATTTAGATGTTGCTGTCGAGAAACGCAGCCAATTGTGATTTGGTCAAAGCGCCGACTTTAGTGGCTTCCACTTCACCATCTTTAAACAGCATCAATGTCGGGATACCACGAATACCATAACGAGGTGGGGTATCTGGATTTTCATCGATGTTCAGTTTGCAGACTTTCAATTTTCCTGCATATTCAGCGCCAATTTCTTCCAGCACCGGCGCAATCATTTTGCATGGACCGCACCATTCAGCCCAGTAATCAACCAATACAGGCATATCAGACTGTAGAACCAGGCTGTCAAAGTCGCCATCGGTCACATTTGTGACGTTTTCGCTCATGTTTTATCTCCAGTGGTATCTAAAGTATTGGACCGCTATACTCGCAAGCCAACATTGAGTAACATTTTTTCTTATCAGTAAAGGTAATGCAAGTATTTATATGAGTGCTCACCTCACCGACACGGCATTTTCATCGCTGCCACTCCATCCGCTCCTGCAGAAAGGCTTGCAGCAAGCCGGTTTTGAATTTTGCACGCCAATTCAGGCTCAGTCTTTACCTTTATTGCTGGCAAACCACGATGTCGCGGGTCAGGCACAAACAGGCACCGGAAAAACCATCGCCTTTTTATTAGCCACATTTCAACGCTTATTAGCGAATCAGGATGCGCAAAAATCGACTTCAAAGCAACCTCGCGCGTTAATATTGGCACCCACTCGGGAATTGGCAATTCAGATTGTAAAAGATGCTGAATTACTAAACAGTCATGCCGGATTGCGCATTGTGATCGCGCATGGCGGTAAAGATTATCAACGTCAACGTGATGCAATCGATGACGGTTGTGATGTTTTGATTGGTACACCGGGACGTCTGCTGGATTTCCATAAACAACGGGTGTTTAACCTTAATAAAATTGAAGCAGTGGTGCTGGATGAAGCAGACCGAATGTTTGATCTGGGCTTTATTAAAGACGTGAGATTTTTCCTGCGCCGCTTACCCAGTCCTGAAAAGCGTTTAGGCATGCTCTTTTCTGCCACACTTAGTTATAAAGTGACTGAGCTGGCTTACGAACATATGAATAATCCGGAGAAAGTGCAGGTCGAGCCGGAAAAAATGATGGGTGATCGGATTGAAGAATGGGTTTATTACCCTTCAAATGAAGAAAAAATACCGTTACTGCTGGCATTAATAAAGCGAATTCAACCAGTCCGTAGCATTGTTTTTGTCAACACAAAACAAGTCGCCGAGCGGGTATGGGGCTATCTGGAAGGTAACGGCTACAAAGCCGCTTTATTATCTGGCGATGTACCGCAGAAAAAACGTGAAAGCCTGTTAAAACATTTCCAGGATGGTGAGTTTCCGTATCTGGTGGCAACCGATGTGGCCGCTCGTGGGTTACATATTCCTGAAGTCAGTCATGTGTTCAACTTTGATTTACCGCAGGATGCTGAAGACTATGTGCATCGTACGGGGAGAACTGCGCGGGCGGGTGCCAGTGGTATCGCCATTAGTCTGGCCTGTGAGGAATATGCGTTTTCGTTGCCAGATATAGAGCACTATATCAAACATAAATTGCCAGTAGCGCAAAGCACTGATGAGCAGTTGGAAACACCTCAGCCCAGAATCAAAGCTGAACGAAATCCGGCCCCACGCCATAAAAATAAAGCTCGTGGAGATAAAAGCCATAACAATCGTCCACGCGACGGCAAGCGTAATAATGGCCACAATAAACCGGTAACTTCGGATGCAAATCAATAGTAACCTACCGGTACTTTTTACTCCGACAAAACCACCGGATGAGTCGTCTGTTCGACTCCCAGTGGGGCTGGATAAACAATCTGATTTCAATAATGTAAATCGCCAGCCTGTTATCAGCCGTCCGGTCATTGGGGTAACCAATGAAAATGATAGTCAACAAGCACGTTATATTCGTAATTTCAGTCTGACTAATCGTGAAACTGAGCGTGAGGATACTGTCCAGAACAGATTGCCAGCCCAAGTACAGGCCTACTTGCAGGTTGAGGCCCTTAGGGATGTTCCGACTCAGGAGAGATTATTTGATGCAATGGCTTAAGCTTGTCCTGCTTTGCAGTGTTTTCGGTTTATTTTCAGCTTGCGCGGCCAATTCGAGTGACGGTCCACCCAACCTTTCCAGCTTTGCCAAAAGTAACATTGATGATGTGATCGAACTGCATCAGCAACGGGTTATGCAGGATTTGAAAACGTTAACTATCAAACTTTATCAACGCAATCCCAATCAGCGTCATGATCGTCATATGCGCACACTGGAAGACAGCGTAGCCAGATTATTTATGTATCCGGCGGATGTCGGTTTTGCCAAATGGGATGGGTTTGAACCGACCGAGATTATACGTCTGGCTCTGACGGATGATTATGATGGAGACAGAGTACTGGCCTTTACTGTGGGCATGCGGCGGATGTTAATGGCGTCGTACAACAATCAGTCAGAATTTTATTATCTGTCATCTATTGATCAGCAAAAACTTTATAACAGCGCACGAAATATCGAAATTGCGGCGTGGATGCTGGCGGAAAAGCGTGATGCAAAAGGTAAGCGGTTATTACTCAGTGACAGCCTGCAGGATGAGTCCAGGAACTTGAGTTTTCAACGTATTATTGGTGGCATGATCGCGACTCAGGATAATATTTCCGCCATCATTGCACAGAAAAACGGCCGATTAGTAAAAACGGTGGTGGTGCAAGCGGCCTCGATGATGTTTTTACCCATCTGACAACTTATTTTGCGCCAATCGCCTGCAGCATAATACGTTTTTTCAACCACTGAGATTTGTTGACCTGCTTCATTCCGGCTGTTCTCAACCAGCTGACAGGTGTAGCAGACTGGGTAAACAGTCGATGAAAACCATCCATACTGAACTGCATCAGCAGATTTTCCGCTAAACGACGGCGTTGATATTTTTTTAACGTATGCAAACTGCCAATCTGACGTTGATGCTGTACTGCCCAGGCAAGGGTTTCTGCCAACGCCCTGGCATCCTGCAGACCTATATTCACACCTTGTCCGGCTAATGGGTGAATGGTGTGCGCCGCATCACCCAGTAAGGCAAACCCGGGTTTCACATATTCTCGGGCATGCGCTAATGCCAGCGGGAAGCTGGCTCGTTCAGAAACCAGCTCAACTTTGCCCAGTTGATGATCAAATGCTTCAGCCAGTCTCAATTCAAAACTGTTTTTGTTGAGCGCTTTAAGTTGTTCTGCCTGCTCAGTTGGTAAGGACCAGACGATCGAGCACAAATGTGTATCATTTAATGGTAAAAAGGCGAGTGGGCCACCGGGTAAAAAACGCTGCCAGGCGGTTTTCTGATGCGGCTGTTCAGTATGTATTGTCGCGACCAGGCCATGTTGGTGGTAAGCCCAGCCCCGGCTGTTAATACCGGCTTGCTCGCGTAATAAGGAATGTGATCCATCGGCAGCTACAATGAGGTCAGCGGTTAAAACTTTGCCATTTTTCAGAGTGATTTGACCAGTCTGATAATGTTGTGGATTTTCGGGACAGATTAAATCAATTTGCTGATGGTTGGCGGCTAAAGCGATTGCCTGATGCTGAATAAGCTGATTTTCAACAATATGGCCAAGATAGTCGATGCCGATTTCAGCTGCCGAGAATTGCAGAACACTATCGGCTGTCTCCCAAACCTGCATTTTTTCAAAGGGACCCAGTCGAGAGGTATACAGATTTTGCCAAACATTTATCTCTGTCAGGATTCGCTGGCTTGAAGGGTTAATCGCACTGACACGTTGCGATGGAGCATCATCAACCGCCAGTTGTTCTGTTTGATGCGCTTCAACTAAGGCAATCTTTAAATCAGTTTGCTTTGCCAGTAACAGGGCAAAGGTGGCGCCGACCATGCCACCACCGACAATAATTACCTCATAGTGGTTTTTCATAATGGCAGTCCCCGACTAAGTCTGGACTGTTTTCCGCTAAGTCCCATGCTTGTTTTAGCCAGCTGATTTTTTAATCTCGGCAGTCCATTAAGTAACGCAAGACTGAGCGAACGACCATGTCCAAGCAGAAAATGGTTATTGCTGAAGGTATTCACAAGGAAATCCGTAGCATTGACCACTTTATCCTGATCCTGTTGCTGCCAGTTGGAATAATCCTGTAACAGACTGGCATGACCACAGTCTTCAGGACGGGCGGCGATCAACTCTGCCAGGACCGCTGCATCACGTAATCCAAGATTAAAGCCCTGCCCGGCAATGGGGTGCAGACTGTGAGCTGCATTGCCAATTAACACGACTCGATTTTGGACAGGCTGATTGGTTTGCATTAATCCTAATGGGTAGCTGCTTCGCTGACCGATTTTTTCAAAATGTCCGAGCCGGTAGCCAAAGGCTTTTTGCAGCTGTTCAGCAAATTGCTGTTCGTTACTTAATAACAGGGCCTGTTCTTCACCTGTTTTCACCGTCCATACCAAACTGCAACGACCCTCGGACATCGGCAATAAGGCTAACGGGCCATGTTCAGTAAATCGTTCGTAAGCCCAGTTTTGATGGGCTCGTTCAGGTATTACATTTGCAGTGATGGCGGTTTGTTGATATTCACGCTGCCAACTGGTTAAACCCAACAGGTTGCGAATGGTGGAAAATTGGCCATCGGCACCGACCAGTAATCTGGTTGTGAGTTGCTGGCCATCAGATAAATTTACACTGACCGATGTCGCGTTTTGCTCCAGGCTGTTAACGTGAATCGGTGTCAGAATGCTTAGCGTTGGGTGTTGCTGTAATGCCTGATTTAATTGAATACCCAGATGTTTTGCAGTCATCACCTGACCTAATGCCGGCACTTTTTCTGTTTGGGCATTAAGACGTGTTACGCCAAAATGCCCCCGATCTGAAATATGAATGCCGTGAATCGGCGTGGCTTTATCAGCCAGTTGAGACCAAAGTTGCATGGTTTCAAAAATGCGTTGGGAGCCATAAGACAAGGCAATACCGCGATCATCAAAACCGGGTTGATGATGCTCCAGCAGATCCTGAGCTTCTACCAAAGCAATGCGTAAACCGATATTTTGTAGTGCAAGGGCCAAGCTCGAGCCTACCATGCCCGCGCCAACTATCAGTAAATCAAAATCGGTTTTCACGATATTAGTGACCTCCAGCCATCAGGGCTTCAATATCGTTAATTTCTTTCGGCGCGCCAGCAGATAATACTTCGTGACCCTCTTTGGTCACCAGCACATCATCTTCAATACGAATCCCAGTGAAATGCCATTTTTTATCAATATGCTCCGGATCGCGAATATACAAACCAGGCTCGACGGTCAGCACCATGCCGGGCTCCAATAAGCGCCAAGTATCACCAATTTTATAATCGCCGACATCATGCACATCCATTCCCAGCCAGTGGCCGGTACGGTGCATATAGAATTCACGATAAGCCTGATCCTCAATTAACTGATCAACATTTCCCTGCAGCAAACCAAGTTTGACCAGGCCTTCCGTGAGAACCTGCACAGCCACTTCGTGCGGTTGATTCCAGTGGTTTCCGGGTTTGACTGCCTCAATAGCGGCATATTGCGCATCCAGCACGATTTGATACAACTCCCGCTGGGCCGGCGTAAATTTGCCATTCACCGGGAAGGTCCGAGTGATATCTGCGGCATAACATTGGTATTCGGCACCGGCATCAATTAACAACAGATCATTGTTTTTCAATTTACTGTTGTTTTCGATGTAATGCAGAATGCAGGCATTTTCACCGCCACCGACAATAGAAGGGTAGGCCGGACTGCGGCAGCCATGTTTCATAAATTCATGAATCAGTTCCGCTTCGACTTCATATTCGAACTTACCCGGTTCAGTGAACTGCATCGCCCGGATATGCGCTTTGGTTGACGCCTCGGCCGCATAGCGCATGTTCTTGACTTCCTGGCTGCTCTTAAACAGTCGTAACTCATTGAGGCAATGTTCCAGTTCGATGATTTCAGTAGGTGAGTGTTTGCCGGAGCGGGAGGCCTGACGAAGATGATTTAGCCAGCCGACCATATGCTGATCAAATGCAGGCTGGTTGCCCATGGTGTAATAGACTTTTTCCTTGTCTTCCATCAAGCCCGGCAAAATATCATCCAGATCGGCGATAGGGTAAGAATCATCTGCGTCATATAACGCAATGGCACCTTCCTGACCGGCACGATAACCATCCCAGATTTCCTTATCGAGATCGCGTTCCCGGCAGAACAGGATGAATTCGCCGTGTTCCCGTCCCGGGATCAATACCAAGACTGACTCTGGCTCATCAAAACCACACAGGTAATGAAAATTACTGTCACTGCGAAATGGAAAATCGACATCGCGGTTACGTGGATGAACCACGGCGTTCGGTAACACGGCAATACTGTCCGGACCCATGATTTCCATCAATCTCTGGCGCCGTTTGGCGAATTCTTTTTTAGTCATTAATGCTCAATTATCTTGTCTTCGGGAGTCGTCGGATTTAACTCACCATAAAGCAGGAACAGGCCCATTCGGAGATATTCCACTAATTCTTCGTAGTTATTATCGTCATCGTCACTGGGCTGCAATTCAATATCATCAACCTGACTGATTTGTAACACATCTGTCAGATATTCCTGACAATCTGCCGGCAGTTCAGTTTCGTTGGTCAGACCAGAAACACCCAACCCGTAAACCAGACCCTGAGACCAATCGCTTAAAGCAGCAAGCCGTGAGCCCAACGGCGCGTCATCATCCGGCAGTTCCAACTGAAAATCGAAATCAAGGCTGTTAAGGGACTGCATCGTTTCGTCAAACAGACCCAGCAGGTTTTGTTTTTCTTCTTCGCCAGGGTGGTAGTCCTCAAATAAATCGCTATACCAGGTATTACGATTGGCCTGAGAATTCATACACAACAAACCGCATAATGCGCCCTGCAACTCGGCTGTGCTGGCAGGACCATCAGCGGTCACGTTTTCCGGTGACAGGGATGGAAAATATAATTGAGACATAGAGATACAACCTGAAATTAAAAAACACATCATGCAATTGTTGACCGGGTCAACAGGGCACGTCTATAGTTAGCCATTATTCTCGCATAGCCAAGACGCATATTAATGGATAAAAACCCGATTCAACAATTGGAACAGCAGCTGGATGAGCTGCTACGGGCCAGCAGACGCTTGCGTGAAGAAAATATGTTACTTCGTTCTCAGCAGGCAGCCTGGCTTAGTGAGCGCGCGCAATTGGTTGAAAAAACTGAAATTGCCCGTACCCGCATCGAGAATATGGTTAACCGTCTGAAGCAGCTGGATGAAGAACTATGACCGTACCTGTTCACGTCACAATCCTTGGTAAAGATTATCAAGTTGCCTGTCCAGAAGATCAACAGGATGCGCTAATTGCCTCTGCGCGCATGGTGCATCAGAACATGGAAAAAATCCGTAACACCGGTAAGGTAGTGGGTGTTGATCGGATTGCAGTAATGGCGGCTTTAAATATTGCGCATGAATTGCTCACCCTGCAACAGGATGAAAGCCAGGACATCAAAAAAGTGAATGAAAAAATTTCTCTGCTTAAAGAGCGGGTTAGTGCATTTATTAACGAAGATAGGCAGTTGGAATTATAAATTTCTGACGACTTGACGGTTAAAGTTGCGTATCATTTAACTAACCCTGCGGTGAGCGATAGCGACATGTGTTGTCTTGAGCCGATAAGCAAATGCTTTAGGAAACCAAATTTACGGGGTTGAAAAACAAGCCCGCTCCGACGGGAAGTTTGCCATCCCCATGCGGTTTCCCACTTGAACCAACAGGTTCAAGAACCCCGTTCGTAACGCCACCGTGGGGCCTTTATTTTAATTTTATGAAATCTTCCTGAATTAACGAATTCCTGCCTGATTCAATTTCATTAACAGTTTATTGAGCGTCTCACGTTCGTCGCTGCTTAATGCATCACTGAGCTGCTTTTCATGCCTTGTGAGAACAATCTCTAACGCTTCATCAATCAGCTTTTTCCCTTTATCGGTCAGTTTCACCAAGCGGCTACGCTGATCATCCGCACATTGGCGACGATTGATTAAGCCGTTTTTTTCCAGACTGTTGAGCACTTTGGTTAACCCGCCTGAGCTCACCATATTGGCCTGACAGATATTAGATGGTGTTTGCTCGTAAGGAGCGCCTTGCAGGCGTAGTGATGCCAGAGCATCGAACTCACCGACACTCAGATTAAATTGCTCCATCACAATTTTTGCATCAGAAAAGAACAATTCGCGGGCACGAAACAGACGTTTGACTGTTTCAGCTGCGGCAATATCCCCTTTCCAGCAACAACGCATCTGCTCTAGTATTTCTTCAATATTTAATATTCGATCTGCCAAGTGATGTCCTCCCGAGATGACAGAATTATGACAAAAAAATTAACTTGCACGTAAAAGAATCTTGCATTAATCTTTCTGGAAACCTTTCTAGAAAGAATTATAGTCTATTCCACTCGCTTTTATCAGCGATTAACAAAGGACCTGTCATGCGCGATAACTCATTTGATGCGAAACCCGGCTATCTGCGGGCTTTGGCAATCACCGCTTTTTTCTCGTTAAGCCTTCTGTCTCATTCCGTCAGCGCTGAACAAAACCTTCCCAGGGTTCAGGTGGTGGAACCTGAAGTCCGCACGTTGACAGAGTGGAAAGAATTTACCGGCCGTTTTGAAGCCGTTGAGATGGTTGAATTGCGCGCCAGAGTTACAGGCTATCTGGATAAAGTGCATTTCGACGATGGTCAGATGGTAGAAAAGGGCGACTTATTATTTGAAATTGATCCTAGACCTTATGAAGCGGCGGTGGCCAGAGCTGAAGCGGAGTTGTCACGAATGGACAGTCAACTGAAATTGGCTGAACTGGATACCAAACGGGGTGAACGTTTATTAACCCAGAGTGCGATTTCTCAGGAAGAGGTTGATACGCGTCGTGCACGTTTTCAGGAAGCTAATGCCAATGTGGCATCCGCTGCTGCTGCCCTGAAAACAGCCAGGCTGGATTTAGAGTACGCCAAAATTACTGCTCCGGTAAGTGGACGGATTTCAAATCGCCGTGTTGATGTTGGTAATTTAATCGGTAGTGGTGATACCGGTCAGGTTTTGACAACAATTGTCTCTTTAGATCCACTACATTTTGTGTTTGATGTATCAGAAACAGAATACCTGGAGTTGATTCGCTTACCTGAGGGGCAGGAGCAACTGATTAATGGCAGAACCATGCCAACAGAACTCAAATTAATTGATGAAAAGGACTGGACGCGTGAAGGTCGCATCGATTTCGTTGATAACCGGCTGGACGAAAATACCGGTACCCTGAGAATGCGTGTGGTAGTAGACAATGCCGATGGTGTTTTACGTCCGGGACTTTTTGCCCGCTTGCGTTTGCCGACCAGTCAAAATGCAGAAGCGATGCTGATTCCGGATAAAGCGATTGTTACTGATCAGGCTGCCAAAGTGGTGATGACGGTGGATGACGAAGGAAAAGTCATTCCTAAACCTGTTGAGCTTGGCACATTGCAGGGAGATATGCGGGTAATCAGAAGTGGATTAACTGTATCAGATCGAATTATTGTTGAAGGCTTGCTGAGAGCTCGTCCGGGTACCAAAGTGAATGCTGTTTCATATCAAGCTGATGAACAGGCTAATGATGACGGACAAGACTCATGAAGTTCACCCATTTCTTTGTTGAAAGACCTATTTTCGCGACCGTTATTTCGGTCCTGATTGTCCTCGTGGGCACTATTGCCTACAGCAATTTGCCTGTTGCACAGTACCCTGAAATTGCGCCGCCCAGTATCGCGGTCACTGCTACCTATCCCGGTGCAACAGCCGAAACCGCTGGTAATACTGTAGCGACAGTATTGGAACAGCAGATCAATGGTGTAGAGAACATGCTCTACATGAAATCTGAAAATACCTCAGATGGCCGCACCTCACTGAATATTACGTTCAAGCCGGGTACCGATTTGGATACAGCGCAGGTGCTGGTGCAAAACCGCATTGCCATTGCCGAACCTTTACTTCCAGAGGAAGTGACTCGACAAGGTATCGATATTCGTAAAAACTCACCTGATTTGATGATGGTTATCCATATTCTGTCTTCAGATGGCAGTCGCGATAACCTCTATGTTTCAAATTATGCCAGAACCCAGGTAGTCGACCGATTGGCACGTATAGACGGAGTAGGTGAGGCGCGGATTGTTGCAGAGCGGGCTTATGCAATGCGGATCTGGATTGATCCGGAACGTGCTCAGGCGTTTGGTTTAACAGCGAATGAAGTGGTAGCCGCTTTACGTGAGAACAACACCCAGATTGCTGCCGGTACTATCAACAGGGAACCGATTGAAACCAAAGGCGGTTTTGAGTTGAGTGTGGAAACGCAGGGCCGACTGCTGGAAGAAGAAGAATTCGGCAATATCATTGTAAAACGTGGCACTGATGGCCGGACCGTCAGGTTACGGGATTTAGCCAGAGTCGAGCTGGCAGCTCAGGACTACAATAATATCGGTTATCTGGATGACAATCTGGCTTTGCCGGTCGTTATCTTCCAACGCCCGGGTTCCAATGCCTTGGAGACTGCTCAGGCGTTACGAGCAGAGATGAAAGATATTGCTCAAAGTATGCCTTATGGCGTCGAATACCAGATCATTTACGATCCAACCGAATTTATCGCCAAATCCATCGAGAAGATTTATCACACCATTTTAGAAGCCATCCTTCTGGTTATTTTGGTAGTGATGTTGTTCCTGCAAAGCTGGCGAGCTTCGATTATTCCTATTTTGGCTATTCCAGTGTCACTGATTGGTACGTTTGCCGTCATGTCAATGCTCGGAGTGTCATTAAATAACTTGTCGTTGTTTGGTTTGGTGCTGGCCATTGGTATTGTGGTGGATGACGCCATTGTTGTGGTTGAAAACGTAGAACGTTATATACGAGATGGATTCAGCCCTCGTGAAGCGGCACATAAAACCATGGATGAGGTCGGTGGAGCCTTGGTGGCTATTGCCATCGTATTGACTGCCGTATTTATTCCGACGGCCTTTATCACAGGTATTTCCGGAGCGTTTTATCAGCAGTTTGCCTTGACCATTGCCACAGCAACCATTATTTCGCTGATTGTTTCTTTAACGTTATCTCCAGCTTTATCAGCGTTGTTATTAAAGCCACATATGGAAGGCCATGAGCCCAGTGGTATTTGGGGCAAGATCAGTTATCCATTTCGTGCCTTTGGTAATGGCTTTAATCGTGCCTTTGAGTGGATGGGTGATCGTTACTCGGCAATGACACGCAAGTTGTTACGCATGATGGCGGTTATGCTGCTGATTTACGTCGGCTTAATCATGTTGACTGGCTATCAGTTCAATAAAGTACCAACAGGGTTTATTCCTGAACAGGATCAAGGTTATTTGATCAATGTCCTGCAGTTACCCCCTGGCGCCACGCTGGAAAGAACGGATGCTGCAGCACGCGAAGCTTCGGCACGTTTAAGAGATGTTCCCGGTGTTGCGCATGCTGTTTTGTTTGTCGGTCTGGATGGACCTACTTTTACCAATGCGTCTAACTCAGCGGTTATCTTTACACCGTTGGATTCGTTTGAAGACCGCATTGCCGCAGGCATTACCATCGACGATATTGTGGCAGGGTCACAACAGGCCTTGTCGCAGGTAGATGCGGCGATGGCTTTTGCTATCAGGCCACCTCCGGTGCGTGGGATGGGAAACTCCGGCGGTTGGAAACTGTATGTTCAGGATCGCGGTGGGCTTGGTTTGGAAAGGTTACAGGCTGTCACCAATGAGGTGATTGGCGCAGCGAATCAAACCGATGGTTTATCAGCAGTATTTACCTTCTTTAACTCTGGAACTCCCAGAATTTACGCTGATATCGATCGAACACGTGCGGAAATGCTTAATGTTCCGGTTGGTAATGTTATCGATACCTTGGAAATCTATCTTGGCTCACGTTACGTCAACGATTTTAACTTCTTGAATCGGACTTATCGAGTGGTGGCGCAGGCAGATGGTTCTTACCGTGATGAGATTGAAGATATCGGTAAATTACGCACCCGCTCTGATAATGGTGCGATGGTGCCCATCGGGACTATAGCTACGTTTGAAAATATCACGGGGCCAATACGTCTGCCGCACTACAATCTGTACCCTGCGATTGAAGTACAGGGCAATACCGCACCGGGTTATTCCAGTGGTGAATCGCTTGCGATTGTGGAAGAACTATTGAGCGATACTTTGCCTGAAGGAATCAGTTTTGAATGGACTGAGCTGGCCTTGCAGGAGAAGTTAGCCGGCGACACAGCATTTCTCAGCTTTTCACTAGCGGTTGTGTTTGTATTTCTGCTGCTGGCAGCATTATATGAAAGCTGGTTATTGCCCCTTGCAGTAGTATTGATTGTACCGATGTGTTTACTGGCCGCGATACTTGGGGTGAGTTTGCGCGGTATGGATAACAACATTCTGGTGCAGATTGGTTTTGTGGTGTTGATTGGTTTGGCGTCAAAAAATGCGATATTGATTGTTGAGTTTGCCAAGCAAGCTGAAGATCGTGGTCTGAGTCGCCTGGATGCTGCGGTTGAAGCAGCACGTACTCGTCTGCGTCCTATTCTGATGACGTCCTTTGCCTTTATTCTAGGCGTGGTACCATTGGTACTGGCCTCTGGTGCTGGCGCCGAAATGCGTCAGGCCTTAGGAACGGCAGTATTTTTTGGTATGCTTGGTGTGACCTTCTTCGGACTGATATTTACCCCGGTCTTTTATGTTTTCTGTCGCTGGCTGGCTTCATTAAGAGATAAACATGAGCTGCAACAAACCGCTGATGAAGTGCATTAAGTTCAGCAGACTTAGCTGGTTTGATCATTGAAACTCCATGGTTTCAACCGAGTCCGATTAAGAGTCACACTATTTTTGGAGGGATTATGAAACTATTGACGTGCATAATGATTGCGCTGACATCTTCGGTAGCATTTGCTGATACACAGATCGAGCTTTATGAAGTGGATAAACAGGGAACCGGCAAAAGTCTGGGAAGCGTAGCAGTACATCAATCAGCATTTGGTCTGGTTTTTACCCCAGATTTGAAATCGCTAACACCCGGTTTGCATGGCTTTCATGTGCATCAGAATCCAAGCTGTGATGCTGCTGAAAAAGACGGTGAAATGGTGCCTGCATTGGCCGCTGGCGGCCATTATGATCCCTACAATACCGGTAAGCACGACACCCCCTGGGGCAGTGGACATGCTGGTGACTTGCCACCATTGTATGTAGCCGATGATGGAACAGCAACTCATCCAGTGCTTGCACCACGCTTGACGCTTAAAGATTTACAAGGGCGTTCGTTAATGATTCATGCTGGTGGTGACAATCACTCTGATCACCCTAAACCCTTAGGTGGCGGTGGTGCCCGAGTCGCCTGCGGTGTAACCGATTAATCTCCGTCAACTATAGAAATTAGTAATCAGACCGGAAGCAGGATTGAAATATTAAGTCCGCCTTCCGGTCTGTTTGTTGCAATAATCTCACCGCCGTGAATTTCAATAGCACGATGGGCAATCGTCAGCCCCAGACCGATACCGTTCTGCTGGTGATTGTCACGACTACGAAAGAACGGTTGAAAAACCTGCTGTAAATCCTGTTCAGCAATTCCCGGCCCCTGATCTTCTATAGTGATTTGCCAATGACGGGATAATTTTTCAGTAGTTAGTTGAATCACCCCATTCTCAGGTGAATACTTAATCGCATTACGCAAAACATTTTCAATAGCACTATGAATAAGCTCAGGGCGGGCAAACACATTGATTTGATCAAAAGCATTGTGCGTTATCTGAATATGTTTATTCTGGGCTTCAAAACGAGCGTCCTCAATAATATCCAGCAGCATTTCTGTTAAATCGAAAAGTTGTCTGTCATCATTTTCAGTTGTCGGATTTTCCAGACGAGATAAATTTAGTAACTCACCGATAAGATGATCAATACGCTCGGACTCACGTTCAACCCGATCCAGCATTTTGGCGGTTTTATCCGGGCTTTGCTGTGCCAAACCAATCGCAGCCTGCATCCGTGCCAAAGGTGAACGTAACTCATGAGAAACGTCGTGGAGTAATCTTTTCTGTGCATTCAGCAACTGGCTTATGCGAACGGTCATATAATCGAAGTTTTGCCCCAGTTCAGCCAATTCATCACGACGTTTTCCCATTGCCGGACGGATTCGGGTATCCAGTTTGCCATCTGCAACATCATTAAAGGCTTTTTTCAGAATACGGATGGGCTTAGTAAACCACCAAGCCAGCAAGCCACTGAATAACAATCCCGAAATCAACCACATACCCAGTAGTAATAATAATGGTGGTTTGGGAGGTTTGGGCCGATCCAGCTTCTGACCGAGTTTTTCAGGGGAGGGGATAAATAACAGCAGGGCTCTGCCATCTTCCGAGATCACTTGTCGAACGGAGCGTATTCTTTGATTTTCAAATAATAATTGTCGCGTCGTTGCCAGCAACTGCGGATCAACATTCCGTTGCAGAATATCCTGATTATCCTGATTAACGGCAAAAAGCTTAATCTCATTGCGTTGTTGTTCAAGCAGATATTTTTTTAACGGCTCGATACCGGCATAACGCGCTATATCAGCGGCACTGTCGACAAGATCTGCCGCTTTCCAGCCCATTTGTACCGGAATTGTTTCGAAGGCCTGACGCTCTGCATTATGGCGTAACCACATACCACTGGCGACACCAATACTGGTCAGTAATAAGGCCAGCAAAAAAGCGAAAAAGAATTTCCAGAATAAACTTCGCATTATTTAATCAACTGATAACCTTTACCGCGGACTGTCTGGATATAAGAATGACCGTCCTGCTGTTGTCCCAGCTTATGCCGAATACTGCTCATATGCACATCAATACTGCGATCAAAGCGTGCCAGCGGACGACCCAGTGCTGCTTCTGATAATGCATTTTTACTGACGATCTGTCCGGCATTTCTTGCCAGCGATTCCAATAGGCTGAATTCGGTACTGGTCAGTTCCAGCGCAGTATCAAACCATATGGCTTTACGTTGTTGAGGCCAGAGTTGCAACGGACCGGTTTGTATAACTGTTTCATCCTGTTGCTGCTGTCGGGTGATTTCACTACGACGCAAAATGGCTTTAATGCGAGCAATCAGTTCGCGAGGGGTACAGGGCTTGGGTACATAGTCATCAGCGCCAGATTCCAGTCCCATGATGCGATCAACATCGTCACCCTTTGCGGTAAACATTAAAATGGGCACATGGCTTTGCTGACGGATAGCTTTTAGTACCTCAGTGCCACTCATATCAGGCAACATTACATCCAGAATGACAATATCGAACTCTCCCTGCAAGGCAAGCTGCAGGCCTTCTGTTGCTGTATCTGCAGTGCGAACCTGAAACTTCTCTTCCTCCAGATAGTCTTGAAATAGACCAGAAAGAATCACATCATCATCAATAATTAATACTTTGCTCACAGAGATGTCCTGTTATTTTGTAAAGTAATGATACGTCCCCAAATATTAATCAGCTAATTGTAAATCCGTGTTTTACCTGAATTTACATATCAAAACAGTCATTAACAGTTAATCCGTCAATACTGTCTGCAACCTGTCGATCGACAGTATTTCGTTAAAAAATAACCTTCTTAGGAGAACACCTATGCGTAGCAAATTAATGGCGCTCAGTTTGATTCCGGCTTTATTTTTAGCAGTACCTGCCATGGCCGATAAACATAAAAGTTGTGGTGAAGGAGAAAAATATGGCGAGATGAAGAAAAAACATAAAGATAATGATGGCATTCCACGCGTGTTGCAGGGCGTTGATTTAACCGAAGCGCAGAAATCAGAAATAAAAGAATTAGTTGAACCCCAGCAGACAGACAAAAGAAACGATATGAAGTCGCACTGGGAGTTGCACAAGCAATTAAACCAATTGGCTTTTAATGATCGTCTGGATCAAAACAAGCTAGAAGCCATAATCAATGAAGCCACAGAATCTCATGCCGACAGGTTAGCTAAAAAAGCTAAATTGAATAATGCGGTTTTCAATGTGCTAACAGCAGAACAAAAACAGCAGCTGCAGCAGAAAATGGCCGACTCTGAAAACCGTAACAAGCCTTGAATAAAATGACTTACCTCATCCTGACAATGAGTGCAGGATGAGGTTTTTTATGGGCGTTGATCAGGTTTTATTGTGAAGCAGTGATATTACTGAAGCTGTTTGCGGACGCACACCACGCCAGAGATAAAAGGCTTCTGCGGCCTGCTCAACCAGCATGCCCAGCCCATCAATGGTTTTTTCGGCTTTTTGGGCTTTAGCCCATTGAATAAATGCCGTATCAGTGTCGCTGTACATCATGTCATAACAACAGGCGCCACTTGCCAGTACCTTATCAGGCAAAGGAGGCACTTCGCCCTGTAAACTGGCTGCGGTGGCATTAATCACCACATCAAATTCACCGGCAATGTCATGAAATCCACCGCCATGAACATTGCCCAGATGGGCGAACAGCTCTGCTAGATGACTGGACTTGGATGCTGTTCGATTGGCAATAAATATTCCGAGCGGTTGGTATTCAAGTAAAGGCGCGATCACGCCACGTGAAGCGCCACCGGCTCCCAGTAATAAAATTCGTTTGCCAGCAAGCTCCACCTGATGATTGATTACTAAATCACGGCAAAGACCAATGCCATCAGTATTGTCTCCAAACAAGCTACCATCATTATTGAATACCACGGTATTAACTGCTCCAGCCAACTCGGCCCGGGCAGATTTTTGCTGGGTTATCTTCCAGACCTGCTCCTTGAATGGCACTGTTACATTGATGCCTTTTAGTTTAAGCACGTCGCGAAGCTGTTGAAGACTGTTCTGCAGCCCGTCCAACGGAACTTCAATCGCTGAATATTCAATATCCTCACCGGTTTGTCTGGCAAACTCGGCATGAATCAAAGGGGATTTACTATGATGTATCGGGTTACCGATTACGGCGTATTTATCTGTCATGTTCAGCGTTGTAATTTTTGGGCAATATCTTTGGCAAAGTAGGTGAGGATACCGTCGGCACCCGCACGCTTGAATGCCAGCAGGCTTTCCATAATCACTTCTTCACCTAGCCAGCCTTTTAACGTTGCTGCCTTGAGCATCGCATATTCACCACTGACCTGATAGACAAAGGTCGGTTTTTGAAACGTCTGTTTCACCCGATACAGCACATCCAGATAAGGCATGCCGGGTTTGACCATCACCATATCAGCACCTTCCTGAATATCCAAAGCGACTTCATGTAAGGCCTCATCAGAATTTGCTGGATCCATCTGATAACTGAATTTATTGCCACCGGCTAAATTCCCTGCACTGCCCACAGCATCACGAAATGGTCCATAAAAACTGGAGGCATATTTGGCGGAGTAAGCCATGATCCGGGTATGTATATGTCCGGCATTTTCCAGAGCATTGCGTATCGCGCCAATTCGTCCATCCATCATATCGGAGGGGGCAACTACATCGGCTCCAGCCTCAGCATGAGATATCGCCTGTTTGATCAGTACTTCGACTGTTTCATCATTAATAATATAAGCGTTGTCATCGATCAAGCCATCCTGGCCGTGGGTGGTAAAGGGATCCAGAGCAACATCAGTCATCACACCCAAATCGGGGAAGGCTTTTTTTAATGCTCTGACGGCCCGTTGCGCCAAACCATCGGGATTAAACGCTTCAGCAGCATCCAGCGATTTCTGTTCCAATGGGATCACTGGAAACAATGCCATCATCGGGATGCCCAATTTGTGGATAATTTCAGCTTCCTGAAGCAGCAAATCAATGCTCAGTCTCTCCACCCCAGGCATTGAAGTGACTTTTTCTCGTTGACTTTTGCCTTCGAGTACAAAGCAGGGATAAATCAGATCATCGACGGTTAGCTGGTGCTCTCGAACCAGTCGCCGGGAAAAGTCATCTTTGCGCAAACGACGGGGTCTTTGTTGTGGAAAAGCGGAAAAATTAAAATACTGTTGGGTCATAAGTTCTGCCAGGTAAATAAGCTGCGCTTCATACTACCGCTGGCAAGGTAACTTGTCATCGTTTTTAGCGTGGACGCATAGGCTGCAGATAGGCTAAAATTGCAAAGATTTTGTCTGGGGAGAACGTCGTCCCCTGTTCCTTTTTTATCTGGTGGAGGTTCCCCTTGCGTACAACTGCGCTACTTGCTCTTGAAGATGGCACGGTCTTTCACGGCGAATCAATCGGTGCTGTGGGCCAGTCAGTTGGTGAAGTGGTCTTCAACACCGCGATGACAGGTTATCAGGAAATTATTACCGACCCGTCGTATTGCCGCCAAATCGTCACTCTGACTTATCCGCATATCGGTAACGTTGGCGTTAACAAAGACGATGAAGAATCTGACCAGATTTATGCCAGTGGTTTAATCATTCGCGAACTTTCACCCGTCATGTCCAGCTGGCGTGGTGAAGAAGCTTTGGATAAATATCTTGAGCGCCAGAATGTTGTGGGACTGGCCGGTATTGATACCCGTCGTCTCACACGTTTGTTGCGCGAAAAAGGTGCGCAAAAAGGCTGCATCGTTGCTGGCGATAATATTGATGTTGATGCGGCAATTGCTGCGGCCAAAGCCTTTGCTGGTTTGAAAGGCATGGACTTGGCCAAAGAAGTTTCCACCAAACAGGCTTATGAGTGGACCGATGGTGTCTGGCACATCGACAACCAGTCCCGTAAAGCCGAGCCCCGTTTTCATGTGGTTGCCTATGATTATGGCATCAAGAAAAACATCATGCGTATGCTGACCGAACGTGGCTGTAAATTAACGGTAGTACCTGCTCAAATGCCAGCTGAAGAAGTCATGAAACTTAATCCTGATGGTATCTTTCTGGCCAATGGCCCGGGTGACCCGGAGCCTTGTGATTATGCAATCAAGGCGATTCAGTATTTCCTTGATAAAGAGATGCCAATTTTTGGTATCTGTCTGGGACATCAATTACTGGCATTGGCTTGTGGCGCCAAAACCGAAAAAATGAAATTCGGTCATCATGGGGCGAATCATCCGGTTCAGGAATTGCTGGCAGGGCTGGTGATGATTACCAGCCAAAATCATAGTTTTGCTGTAGATGAAGCCACCTTGCCAGACACGGTAGAAACCACCCATCGTTCTTTATTTGATGGCACATTGCAGGGCATACATCATAAAACCAAACCGGCTTTCAGCTTTCAGGGGCATCCTGAGGCAAGTCCCGGTCCGCAGGATGCTGCACCTCTATTCGATCACTTTATCGACCTACTCGAACAAGCGACAGGTAAATAACACACAATGGCTAAACGTACTGATATTCAAAGCATTCTGATTCTCGGTGCTGGTCCGATTGTTATCGGTCAGGCCTGCGAATTTGATTATTCTGGCGCACAGGCTTGTAAAGCTCTGCGGGAAGAAGGTTATCGCGTCATTCTGGTCAATTCCAACCCGGCCACCATCATGACTGACCCAAATATGGCCGATGCAACTTATATTGAGCCGGTTACCTGGGAAGCGGTCAGCAAGGTTATTGAAGTTGAGCGTCCCGATGCAATTCTGCCGACCATGGGTGGCCAAACCGCGTTGAACTGTGCGTTAGACCTGGAAAAACATGGCGTACTGGAAAAATATGGTGTCGAGATGATCGGTGCTGACAGTGAAGCCATCAATAAGGCCGAAGATCGCGATTTGTTCCGTGCGGCAATGCGCAAAATCGGTCTCGATATGCCGCAATCGGATATCGCTCACTCGCTGGAAGAAGCTCTGGAAGTTCAACAGAAATTTGGTTTCCCAGTGATTATCCGTCCGTCGTTTACCATGGGCGGTAGTGGTGGTGGTATCGCCTACAACCGTGAAGACTTTGTCGATATCTGCCAGCGCGGTTTGTATCTGAGCCCGACCTCCGAGTTGCTGATTGAAGAATCAATCATCGGCTGGAAAGAATATGAAATGGAAGTGGTGCGTGACAAAAAAGACAACGCCATCATTATCTGTTCCATTGAAAACTTTGATGCAATGGGTGTGCATACCGGTGATTCAATCACTGTTGCACCGGCTCAGACGTTGACCGACAAAGAATACCAAATCATGCGTAACGCCTCGCTGGCAGTTTTGCGTGAGATTGGTGTAGAAACCGGTGGTTCGAACGTGCAGTTTGCGGTGAACCCGGAAACTGGTCGTTTGATCATTATCGAAATGAACCCGCGGGTGTCACGCTCGTCTGCTTTGGCTTCTAAAGCAACCGGTTTCCCAATTGCCAAAGTCGCTGCCAAATTGGCGGTGGGTTATACACTGGATGAATTACAGAACGAAATTACCGGTAATGCCACACCGACGTCATTTGAACCGACAATCGATTATGTCGTTACCAAAATTCCCCGTTTTACCTTTGAAAAATTCCCGTTGGCGGATAATCGCCTGAGCACTCAGATGAAGTCTGTTGGTGAAGTGATGGCCATTGGTCGTAATTTCCAGGAATCTTTACAGAAAGCATTACGTGGACTGGAAACAGATCGGGATGGTTTTAACGAAATCCTGGATCTGAAAGCTGAAAATACCGCTGAAGTATTACGTCGTGAACTAAGTTTGCCGGGATCAGACCGACTTTGGTATGTCGGCGATGCTTTCCGTTATGGAATGAGCTTTGACGAAGTTCAGCAACTGACACATATTGATCCGTGGTTCCTGATTCAGATCCAGGAGCTGGTGGAAATTGAACATCAGCTTAAAGAGCGTTCTTTAAACGATATTGATGAAGCTGAAATGCGCGCATTGAAGCGCAAAGGTTTCGCTGATTCACGTCTGGCAAAACTGTTACACAAGACGGAAAAGCAATTCCGCAGCCATCGTCATGCATTGGGTGTACGTCCGGTGTATAAACGGGTTGATACCTGTGCAGCTGAATTTTCAACCTCAACTGCCTATATGTACTCAACCTATGATGAAGAATGTGAAGCCAACCCGACCGATCGTGACAAGATTATGATTTTAGGTGGTGGCCCCAACCGTATCGGTCAGGGTATTGAGTTTGATTACTGTTGTGTTCACGCCGCGTTGGCGTTACGCGAAGATGGTTACGAAACCATTATGGTTAACTGTAATCCTGAAACCGTTTCCACCGATTACGATACCTCCGACCGACTGTATTTTGAGTCACTGACGCTGGAAGATGTACTGGAAATTGTCGCGCTGGAAAAACCTAAAGGCGTGATCGTCCAGTTCGGTGGTCAGACACCATTGAAACTGGCGCGTGCACTAGAAGCTGCCGGTGTACCGATTATTGGTACTTCGCCGGATGCGATTGACCATGCAGAAGATCGTGAACGGTTCCAGCAAATGGTTGAGAAACTTGGTTTGCTGCAACCGCCTAATCGTTTAGCACATTCAGTTGATACCGCTGTGTCACTGGCTGCCGAAATCGGTTATCCATTAGTGGTGCGTCCATCTTATGTATTGGGTGGCCGTGCAATGGAAATCGTTTATAACGAAGAAGAGTTACAGCGTTATATGTTGACAGCAGTATCGGTTTCCAATGATTCACCGGTCTTGCTGGATCGTTTCCTGGATGACGCCATTGAAGTCGATGTGGATGCAATTTGTGACGGTAAGGAAGTCCTTATCGGCGGTATTATGGAACATATCGAACAGGCTGGTGTTCACTCAGGTGACTCGGCTTGTGCTTTACCACCTTACAGCCTTAGTCATGAAATTATGGATAAGTTACGGGTTCAGGTGAAACAGATGGCGCTTGAGCTGGGTGTGGTGGGATTGATGAATACCCAGTTTGCTATTCAGGGAGAACGTATTTTTATTTTAGAAGTGAACCCACGTGCTTCACGTACGGTGCCGTATGTATCCAAATCCATCGGTGTACCATTGGCCAAAGTTGCTGCACGCTGTATGGCCGGTATGAGCCTGGCAGAGCAGGGTGTTACCGAAGAAGTGATTCCATCTTATTTCTCGGTTAAAGAAGCTGTGTTCCCATTCATTAAGTTCCAGGGTGTGGATCCAATTCTTGGACCAGAAATGAAGTCTACCGGTGAAGTGATGGGTGTTGGTCGCACTTTCGGCGAGGCATTTGCCAAATCCCAGTTAGCAGCCTCTGTTAGTCTGCCGGTGGGTGGTAAAGCCTTTATTTCAGTGCGGGATGCCGACAAACAATCGGTTATCAAGATTGCCAAAGATTTGTTAGGCTTGGGATTCTCGTTGTTGGCCACCCGTGGCACACAACAAACGTTGATTGAAGCGGATGTGCCTTGTGAACGGGTGAAAAAAGTCGCCGAAGGTCAGCCGCATATTGTAGATATGATTAAAAACGATGAAATTGCTCTGATTGTAAATACAACTGAAGGTCGACAAGCCGTTGTGGATTCAAGAGAGATCCGCCGTGCAGCTTTACAACATCAGGTGAACTACACCACAACATTGGCCGCTGCTCGTGCCACCATTCTGGCCTTGCATTGCGAAGATAGTGTGTCGGTGAATCGTTTACAGTCATTGCATGGAGAATTAAATTAATGGCCGTTCCTATTACCGCCCGCGGTGCCCAAGCACTGAAAGATGAGTTACACGAACTGAAAACCGTCAGACGTCCAGCTATCGTTAATGCGATTTCTGAAGCGCGCGCCCATGGTGATTTAAAAGAAAATGCCGAATACCATGCCGCGCGCGAGCAGCAAAGCTTCACAGAAGGCCGTATTCAGGAACTTGAATCGACTTTGGCGGATTGCCAAGTGATTGATCCTACGTCTTTACCTAAAGATGGCCGCGTGGTATTTGGTGTAACGGTTGATTTGCTGAATATCGATACTGATGAAGAAAAGCAGTATCAGATCGTGGGCGATTATGAATCAGATATTAAATTGAACCGTATTTCCATTTCTTCACCCATTGCCCGTGCATTGATCGGCAAGGAAATTGACGATGTAGCAACTGTTCAGGCGCCGGGTGGTGCAATCGAATATGAAATTACCGGCATTCATTATCTGGACTAACTGTTGAATCGTTCTGAAACCATTGGCGAACGCTTATTACTGACACTGTGGGTAGGCGCTTTATGGTCAATTGGTTATCTCGCTGTACCATTGGCTTTTATCAGCCTTGAGGCATTGGTGGCCGCAGAATATGCGGCCAAACTGTTTTTTGCAGTGAATGTTATTGGCATAATCAGTGGTACGTTAATCCTTCTCGGCAAAATAATTATTCAGCGTGGTAGGGCAATGTATTCCTGGCGATTCTGGCTATTGATTGCCATGCTGTTAATTACTCTGATTTTTAGCATGTATGTCCAGCCGGAAATAGCCAATATAAAAACTGTCGATAACTGGCGTTTAGAGACCAATCTCGCCGAGCGCTTTGAATGGTTACATATGCTGAGTCAGAATTTGTATCTGATGTTGAGCATTGCCGGTTTATTGTTAGTACTGAGTACCGACAAGAGCCACGTGGCAGAGAAGAGCTGAAATGGCGCGCAGTAAATCCAGCACAAATTGGCTTAAAGAACATTTTGACGATCCTTATGTCAAAAAAGCACAGCAAAAGGGTTACCGTTCCAGAGCAACCTTCAAACTGGAAGAAATCGATCAGAAAGATAAATTAATTCGCAACGGCATGTCGGTGGTCGATCTTGGTTCGGCGCCTGGGGGATGGTCTGATTATGCTTTGCATCGGGTCGGTGACAAAGGTAAAGTTATTGCATTGGACATTTTGCCGATGACGCCTTTGACTGGAGTACATTTCATCGAAGGTGATTTTCGTGAGGATCATGTACTCGAACAACTGAATGAAGTATTGGCCGGACAATCAATAGACCTTGTATTATCGGATATGGCCCCCAATATGACAGGTGTAGGCGCAATCGATCAGCCGGGCAGTATGTATCTGGTAGAACTGGCATTGGATTTTGCTATTAATAACTTGAGTAAACAGGGTGATTTTCTGGTCAAAGTTTTTCAAGGTGAAGGATTTGATGAATTCTTGAAGTTCATGCGGGCACATTTTAATAAAGTGATAACCCGTAAACCAGATGCTTCACGCGCTCGCAGCCGTGAGGTATATCTACTCGGACGTGGACTGAAATGACAGTAAAAAGACTAACGTTACTAGGGGTAACAAACATTGAGTGACATGATGAAAAATATTGTTTTATGGGTCGTCATCGCGATGGTATTGATGTCGGTATTTAACAATTTCGGTCCGCAGCAAAGCAAGCAGAGCGAAATGGATTACTCGACCTTTATCAGCAGTGTGAAAAATGGCGGGGTCTCCAGTGTGGATATTCAGGGCCGGACGATCACCGGCGAATTATCGGATGGCAGTAACTTCACAACCTACAGCCCAGATTACGATCCAGGTTTGATTGGTGATTTGCTGGATAACGGCGTGGCTATCAAAGCTGAACCAGCAGAAAAAACCGGTCTGCTGATGCAGATATTTATCTCATGGTTCCCAATGTTGTTACTGATTGGTGTGTGGATTTTCTTCATGCGTCAGATGCAGGGTGGCGGTGGCAAAAATCCTATGTCATTCGGTAAAAGCAAAGCCCGTATGCTGAATGAAGATCAGGTTAAAGTGACTTTCAAAGATGTCGCTGGTGTCGAAGAAGCTAAAGAAGAAGTTCATGAGTTAGTAGACTTCCTGCGTGACCCAGGTAAATTCCAGAAGCTGGGTGGGCGCATTCCACGCGGTATTCTGATGGTAGGTTCGCCGGGTACTGGTAAAACCTTGTTGGCCAAAGCGATAGCCGGTGAAGCGAAAGTACCTTTCTTTACTATTTCAGGTTCTGATTTCGTGGAAATGTTTGTTGGTGTCGGTGCCTCACGGGTTCGTGACATGTTTGAACAAGCCAAAAAACATGCGCCATGTATTATCTTTATTGATGAGATTGATGCGGTCGGTCGTCACCGTGGTGCAGGTCTGGGCGGTGGTAATGACGAACGTGAGCAGACACTGAACCAGTTGCTGGTTGAGATGGATGGTTTTGAAGGTAATGAAGGTGTCATTATTATTGCCGCCACCAACCGTCCTGACGTACTTGATCCCGCTTTATTGCGTCCGGGTCGTTTCGACAGACAGGTTGTGGTGCCATTACCGGATATTCGTGGACGTGAGCAGATTCTGAAAGTTCATATGGGTAAAGTCCCCGCTGATGAAGATGTTAATCCAAGTGTTATTGCACGCGGAACTCCAGGCTTTTCAGGTGCTGATCTGGCCAACCTGGTGAACGAAGCAGCCTTATTTGCAGCGCGCACCAACAAACGTTTGGTTTCAATGAATGATTTGGAACTGGCAAAAGATAAAATCATGATGGGTGCCGAGCGGCGCTCCATGGTCATGAGTGATAAAGAGAAAGAGCTGACGGCTTACCATGAGGCTGGCCATGCGATTGTCGGTCGTAGTGTACCGGGCCATGATCCGGTCTATAAAGTCAGTATTATTCCGCGTGGTCGTGCACTTGGTGTCACCATGTTCTTGCCAACGGAAGACCGTTACAGCTATACCAAACAGCAACTGGAAAGTCAGATTTCCAGTCTTTACGGCGGTCGGTTGGCTGAGGAAATGATCTTTGGTTCTGAAGCGGTTACCACGGGTGCGTCGAATGATATTCAACGGGCAACCGAGCTGGCACATAATATGGTGACCAAATGGGGTTTGTCTGACAACATGGGACCATTGTCTTATGGTGAAGATGAAGGCGAAGTATTCCTTGGTCGTAGCGTGACACAACACAAAGCGGTATCCGATTTAACGGCTAAACAGATTGATGAAGATGTTCGCGCATTGATTACTCGTAACTATGATCGTGCCAAAAATATCCTCACCGAAAATCTTGATAAATTGCATACCATGGCAAAACTGTTGATTACGTATGAAACTATCGACAGTGATCAGATTGATGCCATTATGGAAGGTCGTGAACCAGGTGCACCTAAGGGCTGGGATGATAAATCATCGACTCCACCACCATCCGCTAAAGCAGATGAAAATGGCCCTGAACCTACAGGCAAGCCTGCTGATCAATTAAACTGAGAAAAGTTAAATCATGATGATGGATTTTGCGGACAAATCTCTGGATTTGTCCGCTCCGCACGTTATGGGCATCGTCAATGTAACGCCCGACTCCTTTTCGGATGGTGGGCGTTTTTTTTCGGCTGATAAAGCCCTCGAACAAGCTCGAAAACTGGTTGCTGATGGTGCTACTATTATTGATATTGGTGGCGAATCGACTCGTCCCGGTTCTGATCCTGTAGGCGTTGAAGAAGAAATTCGCCGTGTTGTTCCATCAATCGAAGCAATTCGTTCTGAACTTGATGTAGTTATCTCAATTGATACCATGAAGGCTGAGGTCATGCGTGCTGCAGTCACTGCTGGAGCGAGCCTGATAAACGATGTAAATGCATTGCGTGGTGATGGGGCATTACAGACAGCTGCAGAACTGGGCGTGCCGGTTTGCCTGATGCATATGCAGGGCTCACCTCAAACCATGCAACAACAGCCCCAATATGCCGATGTGGTCAGTGAAGTAACTGAATTTCTGTCTGAGCGGGTCGCTGCCTGTGAAGCAGCGGGAATCTCGCGATCAAAGATTATTCTGGACCCGGGATTTGGCTTTGGTAAAAATGCCCGTCATAATCTACGATTAATGAAACATTTATCGGTGATAACGGAATCGGATCTGCCTGTTCTGGTCGGGGTTTCACGAAAATCCATTATCGGTGCGATGTTAAATGTATCTGTTGAAGAAAGATTGGCGGGAAGCCTGGCTCTGGCATCGATAGCGATCTGGCAAGGCGCAAAAATCATACGCAGTCATGATGTACGGGAAACCGTACAGGCAGTTCGATTGTGTGAACATGTAATGCAGGTTAACGATTTTGACTGAACAAAAACGACGTTATTTTGGTACTGATGGCATCAGAGGAAGAGTAGGCGATGGCGCCATTACACCTGACTTTGTATTAAAACTCGGTTGGGCGATTGGACGTGTGCTGGCGAAGGAACGTAACAGCAAGGTTTTGATCGGTAAAGATACCCGAATATCCGGTTATATGTTTGAATCCGCATTACAGGCAGGCCTTTCAGCCGCTGGTGTAGATGTTTATTTAATGGGGCCGATGCCAACCCCCGCAGTAGCTTATCTAACCAGAACATTTCATGCCCAGGCAGGCATTGTAATCAGTGCCTCGCATAATCCCTATCACGATAATGGCATTAAATTCTTCTCTGATAAGGGAACCAAGTTACCCGATGCTGTTGAGCTGGCAATTGAAGCTATGCTGGACCAGCCAATTAAAACGGTTGATTCTGCCTATTTAGGCAAGGCCCATCGTATTGCTGATGCTGCAGGACGTTATATTGAATTTTGTAAAAGCACAATTTCTACTGGCGTAGATTTATCCAATCTGAAAATTGTGGTGGATTGCGCTCATGGCGCCACTTATCACATTGCACCAAATGTATTCCGTGAGCTGGGTGCCGAAGTCATTTTGATGGGGGCCGAGCCGGATGGTCTGAATATCAATCAGAATTGTGGCTCGACTGAACCGCGATTACTCCAAGCCAGCGTGCTCGAGCATAAAGCTGATTTGGGCATTGCCCTGGATGGCGATGGGGATCGGCTTATCATGGTGGATCATCAGGGCGAGCTTGTGGACGGGGATGATATTCTGTTCATCATAGCTCGTGGTAGACAACGTGCTGGCTTGGATCGAGGTCATGTTGTCGGTACACAGATGTCGAATCTGGGATTGCAGCATGCATTGGAAAAACACGATATTATTCTGCACCGGGCAAATGTCGGTGATCGTTATGTGATGGAGAAGCTGCAACAGGTTGACGGACTGATAGGAGGTGAGGCATCAGGTCATATCATCTGCCTGGATAAAACCAGTACAGGGGATGGCATTGTCGCCGCATTGCAGGTATTGGCTGAAATTCAGCAAACAGGTAGCAGTCTGCATGAATTGTGCTCTGCTATCATAAAATATCCACAACGACTTATTAATGTACGTATTAATAAACTGGTTAATTTACGAGACTATCCAGAAATTCAGACAGCAGTAGAAGCTGTGGAAAATACACTTGGTCAGGAAGGGCGAGTGCTGCTGAGAGCTTCCGGAACAGAGCCTGTTATAAGGGTTATGGTTGAGGGGCACGATGCAACCCGCACTAACCATCTAGCCAAGTCTCTGGCTGAACAAATTGAGACAATATTACAGCGTTAATCCGGTAGTTTTATTATAGTAACAGCGTAAACGGTAATGACATTGCTTTATCTACTGTCTGTCGGTAACCTTTATGATTCATTTTTATTAAGAGTAGGTATCTGTGCGCAAACCGCTGGTCGCTGGTAACTGGAAAATGAACGGCTCTAGCGCAAGTAACAAATTGTTGCTTGATGCGATACTGGCGCAAAGAGACTCGTTTGCGTCAGTGGATGTCGCTCTATTTCCTCCCGCACTTTATATACAACAGGTTCAGTCTGCTTTAACGGGAACAGGAATGCATTGGGGCACTCAGAATGTATCGCAATTTGACTCCGGTGCCTATACAGGTGAAATATCAGCGGCCATGTTGCGTGATTTCAGTTGTCAGTATGTTTTGATCGGGCATTCAGAGCGACGTTGTTTGTACGCGGAATTAAACCTGGATCAGGTCTTTCTGGATCACATCATCGCTGAAAAATATGAAATGTCTGTCAAACATGGCATTACACCTATTATCTGTATCGGTGAAAGTCCAGAAGAACATTCCATGGGGCGTACCGAAGAGATGGTAGCACGACTTATGGACATCGTTATTGCGCAACAGGGTGTCGAAATGTTGTCAAAAGTTGTATTAGCATATGAACCGGTTTGGGCAATCGGTACAGGAAAAACCGCCAGCCCGGAATGGGCGCAGGATGTGCATTCTTTTATGCGTCAGCGGGTGGCAAAACATGATGCAAATATTGCTGCATCACTCAGAATACTTTACGGCGGCAGCGTAAAAGGTAATAATGCTGCCCCATTATTTGCCAAGCCAGATATTGATGGTGGATTAATCGGTGGAGGTTCTCGTGATGCCGATGAGTTTGTCCAAATCTGTCAGGCTGCAGTTCAAAATTAGGAAATTAAATGGATGCGTTGATTCTGGTGGTTCACATTGTGATCTCACTATTGTTAGTAGGTTTGATTTTAATCCAACACGGTAAAGGGGCTGATGCCGGTGCTGCTTTTGGTGGTGGCGGTGGTGGTGGAGCTTCTGCCAGTTTATTCGGCAGTCAGGGCTCAGCATCTTTTCTGAGTCGTAGTAGTGCAATTCTGGCCACGGTATTTTTTATTACCAGTCTGACATTAGCTTATCTTGCAGGGAATGCTGACAGGGTGCAAAGTGTCACTGACTCAGTTGTCATTGAGCAGCCCGCTGAAGAAACTCCTGCAGATCTGCCAGAATTTCCGTAAAATATGCCTCAATCAAATTGCCGTCGTGGTGAAATTGGTAGACACGCTATCTTGAGGGGGTAGTGCCTTAGGGTGTGCCGGTTCGACTCCGGCCGACGGCACCAATTAGACATTTCATAATGTCGCAAGTAGTACCTAAAAGCCCGTTTTATAACGGGTTTTTTTGTGTCTGTCATATCATAACGTCCCATCACATCCCTTGACATGTACCATTTATTGGTGCCAACTATGGTGCCATCAGACTTAAGTGTAAAGGAGTTGGCACCACATGCTGACCGATGTGAAGATAAAAGCACTAAAACCAAAGGATAAGCTTTACGCCGTATCGGATGAAAAGGGCTTGTACATAGAGGTGTCTACTACCGGCGGAAAATGGTGGCGATTCAAATTCCGTTTTGATGGAAAGCAAAAAAGATTATCTGTTGGCACCTATCCTGATGTTGGTCTTAAGCAGGCAAGAGAGCAACGGGATGAATTAAGAAAGCAGATTGCCAATGGTGTCGATCCTTCCGATATTCGCAAGGCTGAAAAGCAGTTAAATGCTGGTCAGTTAAGCTTTGAGTTTGTTGCCCGTGAATGGCATCAAAAATTTCGGCATCGTTGGTCAGAAAAATACGCGCTCAATACGATCAGCCGTCTTGAAAGAGAAGTGTTTCCCTTCATTGGCTCAAAAAATATTAACGATATTAAAGCACCAGAATTGTTGGCGGTGCTGAGAAGAATGGAAAGCCGAGGTATTTTAGAAACAGCCCACAGAGTTCATCAGAAATGTGGACAGATTTTCCGTTATGCCGTTGCAACTGGCAGAGCAGAGCGCGATCCCTCCACTGACTTGAAAGGTGCATTACCGCCTGTAAAGGTCAAGCATCATGCGTCAATAATTGAACCAAAGCAGATCGGCGGACTTTTAAGGGCCATAAATGGCTATTCAGGCTCTTTTGTGACTCTTTGTGCGCTACGACTAGCCCCGCTAGTTTTTGTACGTCCAGGTGAATTAAGACATGCCGAATGGACTGAGTTTGATTTAGAAAAAGCCGAATGGCGTATACCTGCCGAAAAAATGAAAATGGCCTCAGTTCATATCGTCCCGCTATCTAAACAAGCAATCGCCGTTATCGAAACATTAAAGCCCCTCACAGGCTCAGGAAAGTATCTTTTCCCCTCAATACGCACCATCACAAGACCAATGAGCGAAAACACCGTAAACGGCGCTCTAAGACGGCTTGGTTATACGGGTGATGAAATGGTGGGGCATGGCTTCCGAAGTATGGCCTCTACCATTTTGAACGAGCAAGGCTGGAACCGTGATGCAATCGAAAGGCAACTAGCCCACAGTGAGCGTGATGGGGTTAGGGCAGCTTATAACTATGCTGAGTATTTGTCCGAACGTAAAAGGATGATGCAATCGTGGGCAAATTATCTAGATGGACTAACGGCTGGAGCAGCGGTACTACCATTTATTCAAGCTGGATAAAGCCAATAATATTTACCTCCGAAAGGTGCCTTCAAATCGTAAATAAGGTTCCGACATCATTAAACCTGCCTGAAACCCCTATATTTAATGGATATGCCAGTATGGCTAATGCTCAGAAATCCTGAGCATTTGTGATGATGGTTTCGAAACTGAATTCGTATATTTTACCGTTTATTTTCATGTCGTGCGCCATAGCGTCATAGTCGATGTAGCTCGTGACCTTTCCCTTGAATTAGTACCAATCCTTAGATGATATTTGGTTACTTTATGCGGCATGTTTTGCGTATTCAACTGGTGGCATGTAATTCAATGAGCTATGCGGTCGGATGTGGTTGTAATGCTCCCGCCACAAGTCAATTTCATATTTGGCTTCGTCCAGTGTTCTAAACCAGTGTTGATTCAAACATTCATTCCAGCATCGGAGTTGTCATCAAGGTCTGCAAGTGAATCGAACCAAAATTCAAGATTGCTTTGACAGATGACGGCTTCACTGAAGAGTTTTGGGTTGTCGCCGTCAATGAATTGGATTTCATATTCTTCGACAGGTAAACGTTTAGTATATTTTTCGTTATATTCAGCGATTGTACTAAAGTAAAAGGCTGCTGCTGAAGTGTCATAAGAGACTGCGCATATAGTTATCATTTTTGAGAATCTCCTGATTAGTTAAACGTGCTACAGGAGAAGCCAATGAGATAGCTTAGTATGGTCAATGGCATGCAGTGCTTCGTACTACCGTTGACCAAACAATTTCATTGGTTAATGTTGCTTTTAGTTTTACTTTCTGTGGATTGAAAAAATCTAGACTTGCCAGATTCATTTTCCTGAATTTTTATCGGTGGCCTTAGGTCTACCATCTTTTATTCTACAACTTAATCTACATCAATCTTAAATCGGATGAGCTTCTACGGAATTTCCTTTCAGCACTTCAACAACTATTGCCTTGTAGAACGTAACAGATACAAAAAATACTAGAGGCGTTCTCAGCTACTATCTCTAGTATGCTCAGATTCAAAGCACTTATTTATTATCAGCATTCAAGAAAAAAAATCAGGGTCATTGGTTTTATATTCTGACGTTCATCATGGAGCACAAAAATGGGGGGTTGATGCCACGTGCCAGCTAAGATCGCATTATCAATACGAAAACTGCTGAGCGTCTGCCTTGGCGCATTAGCCAACTGATGCATTATTTTTTCAGCGATAACGGTATCAAGCAAATCAGTCAGTTGTTTTGATTTGGCAGTAGTTTTTAATGATTGTTTGAGTTTTTCACTGACTTTTTTAATTTGCAGATTGTCATCAAGTTGTATGACCGCAAATTCATTCTGATCAAACACCGCTTGCCATTGCTCCAGTGCAGTCATCAATGTGCGCTCAGTGTTTTTTAGATCGGTAATGTCCTGATTAACTTCAATCGCGCCGATAATTTCTCCCGCCGCATTTTTAAGCGGGGTAGCGTGCATAATAATTGTGCGCTGGTGCCCATCAAAAGTTTCGATATTAACGACTTCCGGTTCACTGGTTTCACCATGTTTAACGGCGCGGGCCAATGTCCAGCCTTCAGCGCCCAATTCTTTGCCGTTTTTTTCCCACCAACCTTTGTACACACCATAATGTTCTAGGCCAACATATTTGGCGCCGCCCCAGATCCGTTTTACTTCTGGATTGGCCAGACAGATTTTGCCGGTTTCATCAGCTACCCAAAGGCCGACTGGAATAATGTCGATAATTCTTTTTTGAATATATTCACTTTGTGCCAGCGCCATTTCGACCTGTTTACGATCGGTAATGTCGCTGCTGACACCAATGACTTTGATCGGCCGGTTTGCTGCATCATAAATAAGCTCAGCACGAGATGAGAACCATTTTGTCTGCCCGGTATCATCAATGACTTCGAAATCCCAGTCATGCGGCTGGCCGCTGCCAAAAGTGGTTACTAATTCTTCCAGTGGCAGTTGTGTGAAAGGCATCATGCAATTCGGTAAATGATCTGCTGTGACGCCAAAAAGCTGTGTGGCGTTTTCTGAGCAGGTCACGGTACCGGTGAGCACATTCCATTCCCAATTAATTATTTGAGCCATTTCCAGGGCCGCTTTCATCCGGGCTTCGTTTTCGAGGATCTGATTCAGATATTCGCGGCGAAGATCTTTCATCGGGCCATTATCAGGCGCATCCGATTGCAGGCTCTCGATGGCTTCATCACCATATCTGAGCCAAACCCAGTTTATTTCCAGAAAATCAGCCAAAGAACGCAGGTTTTCATACTCAATCTCGCCACCTTTGGTCCATCTGTTGACGGACGGAATAGAGGTGCCAATCGCTTTGGCAACCTGTGCCTGGGTCAACGATTTTTGTTTGAGCAATACCTTCAGGCGTTCGCCAAATCCGTTTTTTTTCATCGCTTTGCAAAAACTCCTGTGGCCATTTCCAGTGATCAGCTAACTGCCGCAAAGCATGTTAGCACGAACATTTCAGGTCTTTATTATAGCGAGTAAATTACTTAATGAGTAATAAATTACTTGACAGGTAATATTTGACGGGAATATAACTAAAAACGCATGCAGGACTTTTTTCCTGAACGTGACAGAGCAGAAGCTATGAAATCTGCTAAATCATTGAATGCATTTAGTTAAATATTTTTGGAGATACAGAAATGAATATCAGATTACCGATGATTGGTGCTGCCGCTATAGGTTTAACAGTTAGTGCAATGGCCCTGGCACATGGTGTGGTTGAGCATGATGGGGTCAGTAAAAACCTGAAGTTTTTCCCCGATGCCCAGCAAATGGAGCTTTCTTCAATGGAAGAGCCGGGCGTTGCAGCGTTTTTTGAAGATATTGTCGGTTCCGGTCATCCGCAGTCACCGATTTCATGCGGTTTGTTCAGAATCGAAGCGGGCAATCCTCTGGTTTATACCTACGATTACGATGACATCAAAGTCATGCTTGAAGGCAATATTACTTTTTCCGATGGCAAACAAGAAGTATCAGCCAAGCCGGGTGATGTTTTGTTCTTCCCGAATGGTTCAACCATCACTTTTTCGACTGATAGCTCAGGGCTGGCATTCGCTTGTGGCCAGCGAACAGTGTTCTAGTCCAACAACCATTTGCCGGGATGTTTGAGTAATAAAACAGCAAATAATAATAACAATGCTGGCAGACATCCTTATTTTTTGAAGGAGAGAGAAATGAACAAAATCAAACTCAGCAAGATACTTTCATTAAGCCTGTCGATCACTGCTGTTGGTAGTATTCATGCAGCAGACATAATTGATCTGACAGGTGGCGATCCATTTTTTTATACCTTTGACCAAATGGTCACTGAGGACAATAAACAAAAATCGCTGTTGGGCGTTGGTCGTCCGGATAAAACCCATTCACAGATCCCGCATCTGCCGGTTTATTACGGTTATATGAGCACCAACTCCACCTACCGTTTTGTCAACGTGGTTGAGCAGGTGTTCACCATGATAGGTGAGGGTAAGCATGGCCTGTGGCGTATCCAGGAAAATGGCACGGTCCGCTTTTATCTGAAAAGAGATGGCCAGGGTCTGGATAAAGCTGCCGATATTCTGGCGGTTGAAAATCAGCAGCACATTGAAGACAACTACAGCTACTACCTGCCAGAGGAAAGTTGGTCAGGCTATAAATATCCTGATCAAAAGTTTAATGAAGAGGGCAAATTAAATTTCGTAGATTTGCCGATTAATCATCCGATTTTTGATCAGCAATATGCAGATCATGAGCCGATTGATTTGGCTAATTATTATTGCACCATGTCTGGCAATGATTATCCCTACGCCAAAATGGCACTGGATTTTGCTTTCAGTCAGCCGGGCGCCAATCAGATTGGACCATTGGGGAAACGGGCGGGTCTAGATGTAAAAGAAAACTACGCCAAAGTCCTGCGGTTGAATCATTTACCCGATGCCCGTTCGTGGGTAAATGTTGGCCAACCCGGCAAAGATGCATTGCATGTTAACTGGCAAGCGGTTGATGCTGATAAAACGAAAGGCGAGTTTTATCTGGTTGAAAGAACTTTCTTTAATAAACCGTATATTTTTCTGACCGCGGTGTATGACAACCCGGATAACACGGACCATCAGTATATTCGTCCGGCAGGGCCTTATTTTGAATCGCTGGGTGGAAAGGGTGCCGAGCTCAAAAGCACTGTTACTAAAACCCCGCGTTTTCATTTAGAGAATGGCGATATTGGTCAGGCAATCGGCCTGCCGCTCTACGGCGTTCACCATCCGGATCGGGCTTCGTATGATTCTGGTGGTGCCTGCCCGTTAAAAGGTGGCGACTGGGGAAGATATCCAGACACCTCGGGTGGCTCATCGTGGCCAACAACTTATGAGGAAGTCACACCACTTTGTGATGCCTTGTTGGTAGATATCAAGTTTTATTCAAACCTTGATGGCCGTGACTGGACTGATCCAAATAAATATCTGGCTAACGCAGGTATGGGAACTGAAACAGTGACCTACAAAATGCAGCCCGGTCATTACGGTGTTTTTACCGATCCCTATAACACTTCACGCGGCATTAAAAATAGCGAAAGCCAGGATCTGCCTGCGGAAATTACCGTGACTTATCCAACAGCAGAGCCGCCGGTTAGTTTTGTAAAACCCGCTGTATCAGAAGTCGTTCAGGGCATGGTGCCTGGAGAATTCTCTACCTGCCGGCCGGTTATTCAGGCCTCACTCGTTGACGAGGTAAATGTTAAATGAAAACTTTTAAATTAAATCACCTGGTTTTATTGATGACCGGTACCGTCATCAGCTCGGCCAGTTTTGCAGATTCTGGACAAGCTGAAGTTGGCCCTGCAAAAGCAGCCAAAGAGTCTGTGGCTTTTGTAGATTATTTAGACCGTGAGGAAGTCTTTGGTGGCAAGTTTTCCACTTGGGTGGAATTTGCTTCTGATTATGTCTTTCGTGGTGAATCAGAGACCAACGATGGTGATATTCCCTCGTTAAAAGGTGCTATTACCTGGACACATAATACTGGCGTTTACCTCGGTTATTACCTTGCCAATAATATGTTTCCCGGTAATGATTCCGAGGGCAATAATCCAAAAATTAACGCTATCTGGGGTCCTTATGTGGGTTATTCGACTCAGGATATCGCCGACACCGGAGTTAACTACAACGGTATGTTTTTCCAGTATGTGTATCCGGGCGACCGCGATTCAAATTATCTGGAAATGTTTAACTACGTCGATAAACAATTCGGCAAAGTAAATATCAAGCTTGAGTATTCACCGACATTGACTGACTGGTTCGGAGTTGAAGATTTGCAGTCACATAATATTGCCATCCACCCTAGCTACACATTACCGCACGGTTTTACTTTGTCAGGTAGTCTGGGCTATCAATTTTTTGATAACAGTGGCCCTAATCTGGATGCCAATGGCAACGGCAAAGAAGAGTTGGACTGGACGCATTGGAACATAGGTATCAGTCGTAATGTGTTTGGCTTTAATGTCGATTTGCGTTACCACGATACCGATATAAAGAAAGGAAAACACGATTTTTACGGCTTTGATAACAATCATCAGATTGTTGATGAACGTTATGTAATCTCTGTTTCAAAATCGTTTTAGCTTTATTTGTAGACACGGATGTTTGTCAGATAAAGTTTTCAGCTAGGGGCAGGCAACTGCTCCTTTTGCCGGTCACAAGTAATTGTGGTCGGCTTTTTTATATCTGTGATTCTTCCTGAAATAAGTTGACACACTGGAGACTTAATTATGGACAAGCCATAAAAGTCAAGACATAAACGTACGCAACGAGATTATACATTGGCCTTTAAATTAGCCATTGTTGACCAGGTAGAAAAAGGCGAGTTGACGTATAAGCAAGCACAAGCTCATTATGGGATCCAAGGACGAAGTACTGTCCTCGTTTGGCTTCGAAAACATGGCCGTCAAGACTGGCATCCATTGAGGTTAATGCCTATGACTCACACCAATCCCACACCTGAACAGCAAATAAAAGCGCTTGAACGCCAGCTTGAGGATGAAAAGCTGAGAAATCTCGTGCTCAATGAGATGATTGATTACATTGATACGACACAAGGAACCCAGCTGCGAAAAAAGCTTGTCACTATGGGGTTAGGAAACTCCAGAGCCAAGCTCAAATAACCTTAACCCGGTTATGTCGCATCATGGGACTTTCCCGCCAAGCCATATATCAGGCTGAAAGTCGCTTCTGCGAGCGTGCAGTTGCCTTGCAGCCAGTGATGGAAATGGTTCAAGACATCCGGCGCTTTATGCCCCGGCTTGGCACACGGAAGCTGTATCATCTGCTCAAGCCCAAGTTTGACGCCTATGGAATTAAACTCGGACGAGCTGTCGTCTGAAGATCATGGGGCATGATGTCTCACACACGATGACCGTGAAAGATATTAGCCGGGCCTTAAAACAGGCGATACGAAATCGCCTGAGCACACAGCCATTGCTTCATCACTCTGACCGAGGGGTGCAGTATTGTTCACAGGAATACCAAAACCACCTTAACGCCAATGCCATCAAACCTTCTATGACCGATGGGTATGACTGTTATCAAAATGCGTTAGCAGAACGTGTGAACGGTATTCTCAAACATGAGTTCTTACTGACTAAATGCCGAAACCTGGTGCTGTTGATATTTTTTCCACATGCCTGCTACAAACAAGATCAATGCCATCCAGATTATTCCAAAGGTAATCAACCGTTCCGGGGGGTAAGCTTCTTTAAGTACATATACCCCAATCACAAACTGAATTGACGGGTTGATATACATAATAAAACCCACCACGGATAAATCGACACGGGTGGCGGCCATGGCGAACAAAACCAACGGTAAGGCGGTCAGTAGGCCTGATCCAATTAATAACAAGGTCAATTGTGCTGTATCACCAAAGACGAGATTATAATCACTGTTTGATGCTTGCCAGAGAATCCAGAACAAAGCTAAGGGTGCCAGCCACAAAGTTTCAATGGTCAGCCCGTTGACCCCATCCACGGGATGTTTTTTTCTGATGAGGCCATAAAGGGCAAATGCCAGAGCGAGGGATAATCCCACCCAAGGCAGCTTGCCGAGACTGAACCATTCCCATAAAACAGCAACGGTGGCCAGAACCCCAGCCCAGGCCTGTAATGGATGCAACTGTTCCTTAAGCAACCATCTCGCCAATAGCAGACTCATTACCGGAGTAATGAAATATCCTAGACTGGCCTCCAGTACTCGATGTTGTGAAACTGCCCAGATGAATATCAACCAATTTATCGCAATCAGCAAAGAGGATAATGCCAACCAGAAGAGCAGTTTTCTATCTGCGAACGTTTTGACTAATTTACGGCCACGACCAAGAAAAAGGCCTACCAGCAAAGTAGCTAGTAGAGACCATAGTATCCGATGTGAGAGCACTTCAACCGCTGAAACACTATTCAAATAACTGAAATAAAGCGGGAAACTACCCCAAATGACATACGCAGCAACAGCAAAAACTAGACCATACATAAATATCTCAGCAGTAAAAATGTGAAAACGACAATCTTGATGTCATGACATGATAGTAGCTTGACTTTCAAGTTGTAGTTGAAAATCCGTTTGCAATGTACTCTTTGAAATTCAGGTCAGGAGCGAGCAGAAGAATTAATTATCATGGATTAAGAACGTATAGGGCCGATGATACTATCATCCATGGAGATAATCGTTTTAGAGTATATGCCCCACGGGGTAAAACACATCTTATCTTCCATAAATTATAAGTTGGTAATTATATGGATCAGTACAGCTTAATTTTTAGTACTTATGATTATTGTCATTACGTGCTTCAAATACGACACGTTAATGTGTACCATTAGGCGTTGATTAAATAAGCACGATATCACTAAAAATAATAATTATCAGGTGTCACACAGACACTAAATCTCGGAAGAGTGGAAGAGCGGCATGTTAGAGGGATACCTCCCCATTTTGTTGTTTATCATTATTGGCATTGGCTTTGGTGTCATGCCTTTAATTGCAGGCTTTATTATTGGCCCACAGCGCCCAGACGCTGAAAAACGCTCCAGCTATGAGTGTGGTTTTGAACCTTTTGAAGATACTCATGGCAAATTTGATGTGCGGTATTATCTGGTAGCCATCCTGTTTATCATTTTTGATTTAGAAATAGCCTTTTTATTCCCTTGGGCCATCGTGCTTGATGAAATCGGTGTATTTGGTTTGCTGGCCATGTTTCTGTTTCTCGGAATTCTGGTGGTGGGATTTATCTATGAATGGAAAAAAGGAGCCTTGGAATGGGAATAGAAGGCGTTCTCCATGAAGGCATTGTCACAACTTCAGCAGATAAATTAATTAATTGGGCCAGAACCGGATCGTTGTGGCCGATGACCTTTGGTTTGGCCTGTTGCGCTGTTGAAATGATGCAAGCAGGCGCTTCACGGTATGACCTGGATCGTTTTGGCGTAGTGTTTCGGCCCAGTCCACGTCAGTCGGATGTGATGATTGTTGCCGGTACTTTGGTCAACAAAATGGCACCGGCACTGCGTAAAGTATATGACCAGATGTCAGAGCCGCGTTGGGTCATCTCAATGGGGTCCTGTGCCAATGGCGGGGGCTACTATCATTATTCTTATTCAGTTGTTCGAGGTTGTGATCGAATAGTGCCAGTGGATATTTATGTCCCGGGTTGTCCACCAACCGCTGAGGCTTTGCTTTACGGGATTATTCAATTACAGAAAAAAATTCAGCGCACTAATACTATCGCTAAAAGCTCACAAGAATAAGGTCGTTGCATGAAATCGCTCAAAGATAAATTACAACAACACTTTGTCAATCAGCTGGTGGAATGTGAGTTTAATCGTGGCGAATTAACGATCCATATTGAAGCGGAACAGATTATCCCGGTATGCAAAGCGTTACGCGATGAGTTTAGTTTTACCCAATTAATTGATTTATGTGGAGTGGATTACTCTGCATACGGCCACAGTGGCTGGGAAACCAAACAGGCCACCGAACATGGTTTCAGCCGGGCGCGTGAACCGTTTTCGCAAATCGACGAAATGGACGAAGGCTTTCGCTATGCCGTGGTTTATCATCTGCTATCAGTGCAACACAATAATCGACTGCGCCTGAAGGTGGATCTGATTGCTGAAACGCCTATTATTGATTCAGTCACCAGCATCTGGCATTCGGCGGACTGGTACGAACGTGAAGCCTTTGATTTGTTTGGAATTCTCTTTAAAGGCCATCAGGATCTGCGACGTATTCTGACGGATTATGGTTTTGTCGGCCATCCGTTTCGCAAGGATTTTCCATTGATTGGCAATGTGGAAATGCTTTATGACCCCGAACAGAAACGGGTGATTTATCAGCCGGTCAGTATTGAACCAAGAACGCTGGTCCCGCGGGTGATTCGTGACGATAACCGTTACCTGCAACCGCATGGCGAGGCCAAGAAATAATGGCTGAAATTAAAAATTACACGCTGAATTTTGGCCCGCAGCATCCAGCAGCACATGGTGTATTACGCCTGATTTTGGAAATGGATGGCGAGGTTATTGTGCACGCTGATCCACATATTGGTTTGTTGCACCGGGGTACCGAAAAGTTGGCTGAGTCCAAACCCTATAACCAGAGTATTGGTTATATGGATCGGCTGGATTATGTGTCGATGATGTGTAACGAACATGCCTATGTGATGGCGATTGAAAAGCTGTTGGGCATTGAACCTCCAGTCCGGGCACAGTACATCCGGGTATTGTTTGATGAAATGACCCGGGTTTTGAATCACCTGATGTGGCTTGGTGCACATGGTCTGGATATTGGTGCTATGACCGTATTTCTTTACTGCTTCCGTGAGCGTGAAGATTTAATGGACTGTTACGAAGCAGTCTCCGGTGCGCGGTTACATGCAACCTATTATCGTCCAGGTGGCGTGTATCGTGATTTACCCAACAGCATGCCGCAATATCAAAAATCCAAATGGCATTCTGAAGCCGAAGTCAAAAAGTTAAATCAAAACCGTGAAGGCAGTCTGCTCGATTTTATTGAGGATTTTTGTCAGCGCTTTCCCAAATGTGTCGATGAATATGAAACGCTGCTGACTGATAATCGAATCTGGAAACAACGTACGGTGGGAATTGGTGTGGTGTCTCCAGAGCGGGCACTCCAATTAGGCTTTACTGGCCCGATGTTACGTGGCAGCGGTGTGGAATGGGATCTGCGGCGCAAACAACCTTATGAAGTGTATGACCGATTGGATTTTGATATTCCAGTAGGTAAAGAGGGCGATTGCTACGACCGATACCTGGTTCGGGTCGAGGAAATGCGGCAGTCAAACAAAATTATGCAGCAATGCGTTGATTGGTTACGTGCCAATCCTGGTCCAGTAATTCTGGACAATACCAAAATTGCTCCTCCCAGCAGAGCAGATATGAAAGATGATATGGAGGCTTTGATTCACCATTTCAAGCTCTTTACCGAAGGTTATTGTGTTCCTGAAGGTGAGGTCTACAGTGCCGTGGAACACCCTAAAGGTGAATTTGGTATTTACATGGTTTCTGATGGTGCCAATAAACCTTATCGAGTCAAAATACGTGCACCGGGTTTTCCCCATCTGGCTTCGATGAATGAAATGGCTAAAGGGCATTTACTGGCTGATGTGGTGGCTATCATTGGCACAATGGATATTGTTTTCGGGGAGATTGACCGATGACCGAAATGTTACAACTTACTGGCCACAAAGATCAGTTATTTAATGAAACTGTGCGGCAACAATTGGATAATTGGATCAGTAAATATCCACCCGGACAGCCACAATCAGCGGTAATACCCTGCTTGCATATTCTGCAGAATGTTCATGAAGGATGGCTTAGTGAAGGCTTAATGCGTGCCTTGGCGGATTATCTGGGAATCCCGGCGATCAGTGTGTTTGAGGTGGCGACGTTTTATACGATGTTCGAACTCAAACCAGTGGGGCAACACAAAATCAGCCTTTGTACCAATATTTCCTGCCAATTATGTGGTTCGCAAGATATCGCCAGACGGATACAAAAAAAGCTGGGTATTGGTTTCGGTCAAACCACTGCTGACGGCAAATTCACATTAAAAGAAGTCGAATGTTTGGGAGCCTGTGTCGGAGCACCAATGTTATTGCTGGATCATGATTATCATGAGCATCTGACCGAAGAAAAAATTGATGCGCTTCTAGACGGGGTGAAATGATGCAACAAAATCAGGTTTGTTTTCGTACTATGCATCTTGATAAGCCCTGGTCTATGGAAGCCTATCGCAGTATCGGTGGATATGAGGTATTGGAGAAAATTCTGCATGAAAAGACCCGCCAGGAAAGTATTATTGAAACCATAAAAAATTCGGCACTGCGTGGTCGCGGTGGAGCGGGGTTTCCTACTGGACTGAAATGGAGTTTTATGCCTCGGCGGATGCCGGGCGATAAATATATTGTCTGTAACTCGGACGAGGGAGAGCCTGGCACCTGCAAGGATCGCGATATTCTGCGATATAACCCGCATCAGTTGATTGAAGGTATGATCATTGCCGGATACACCATTGGTGCACAACGTGGCTACAACTATATCCGTGGCGAATTTTTTGAGCCGATGGAACGATTTGAACAAGCGTTAGCCGAAGCACGCCAAGCAGGTTATCTAGGCAAAAATATTCTGGGTAGCGGCTTTAATTTTGAACTTCATGCTCATCCTGGTGCTGGAGCTTATATATGCGGAGAAGAAACAGCATTACTGGAATCCCTTGAAGGTAAAAAAGGTCAACCGCGTTACAAGCCACCTTTTCCTGCAGGCTATGGATTATATGGTCGGCCCACTACGATCAACAATACCGAAACACTGGCATCGGTGCCAGTCATCTTGCAGCATGGTGCGGACTGGTTTCATGAGCTGGGTACTCCAAATAATGGGGGACAGAAAATCTTTTGTATGACTGGCCACGTCAATAAGCCGGGAAATTATGAAGTGCCACTGGGCATACCCTTTGCTGAGTTATTGGAACTTGCTGGTGGTGTTCGCAATGGCAATAAACTCAAAGCCGTTATTCCTGGTGGAAGTTCGACACCTGTGGTGCCTGCAGAAGCCATGATGCAAACCGCAATGAGTTATGATGGCATCGGCAAAGCTGGATCGATGCTGGGTGCAGGGTCAGTAATTGTTATGGACGAAACCACCTGTATGGTCAAAGCACTGGAGCGTATTGCGTATTTTTATTACGAAGAATCCTGTGGTCAGTGCACGCCATGTCGTGAGGGCACCGGCTGGCTATACCGCGTCATTAAACGTATTGAAAATGGCGAAGGCCGTCAGGAAGATCTGGATCGTCTGGTGGATGTGGCGAACAACATTAACGGTAATACGATTTGTGCTCTGGGCGATGCCGCAGCCGCGCCGGTTATCAGCTTTATCAAGCATTTCCGCGATGAATTTCAGTATCACATCGATCACCACCGTTGCCTGGTTGATGAACCAGAATTGAAGTTGAACTATGGTTAATATCGAAATTGATGGCATTCCACTTAAAGTGGATTCAGCCAAAATGATTATTCAGGCTGCTGATGAGGCGGGTATTGATATTCCGCGTTTTTGTTATCACAAAAACCTGTCAATAGTCGCCAACTGTCGGATGTGTCTGGTGGAAGTTGATAAAGCCCGTAAAGCTTTGCCTGCCTGTGCCACACCGGTGGCGGAAGGCATGAAAGTGTTTACTCAATCAGAAATGGCACTTGCCGCACAACGCGGTGTAATGGAGTTTCTGTTGATCAATCATCCACTTGATTGCCCGATTTGTGATCAGGGCGGCGAATGTGAATTGCAGGATTTGTCGCTGGGCTATGGTAGCGGCATCAGTCGTTTTAGTGAGAAAAAACGTGTAGTTAAGGATAAAGATATCGGCCCGCTGGTTCAAACCGATATGACACGCTGTATTCACTGCACCCGCTGTGTTCGCTTCGGTCAGGAAATTGCTGGTATCAAAGAGTTGGGGGCCACTGGGCGTGGTGAACATATGGAAATTGGCACCTATGTTGAACATAGCCTGGCATCAGAATTATCCGGCAACATCATTGACTTGTGTCCAGTAGGTGCACTCACTTCCAAGCCTTTCCGCTATAAAGCCAGGGCTTGGGAGATGACTTCACACCCTTCAATAGCAATACATGACGCCCTGGGAACAAATGTTGAAATTCATACTCGGCAAAATGAAGTTATGCGCGTGGTGCCCAGAGATAATGAATCCATCAATCAAAGTTGGATCTCAGATCGGGATCGCTTCAGTTATCTTGGCTTAAAGCATCCAGACCGTTTGCTACATCCCATGATTAAACAAAACGGTGAATGGCAAACCACAGATTGGCAGACGGCACTTGAGTTTGCAGTAGAAGGGCTCAAACACGTTAAGATCAAAAATGGTGCTGACCAAATTGCTGGCTTGATTTCCCCCATGGCTACGCTTGAAGAAGCTTATCTGTTCCAGAAATGGCTTCGGAATTTTGGTAGCCATAATATTGATCATCGTTTACGCCAACAGGATTTTAACGATATCGGTCACGAACAATTTAGTCCAGTGTCTCTGGCACAGGTTGAACAAAGTGATGCGATTGTTTTACTGGGGTGTAATGTTCGCGGTGAAGCTCCTTTGTTGGCTCATCGGATTCGGCAATCTGCCTGTGCTGGCGGATTGATAACGGATATTAATTTTTTCAAAACAGATTTGTTGATGCCTGTGGAGCGGCAGGTTGTTGTTAATTCTACACAGTTATTTTCATTATTAAGGGGCGTCGCTAAAGCGTTATTACATCTAGATGCTACGTTAGCAAAAGAATGGGAGCATCTGGTATCGGAAAAAGCGGCCTCGGCGACCGAACAGAATATTGCAATGCAATTGGCGAATGCCAATCAGCCATTGATTGTAGTTGGCGCCATAGCGAATCAACATCCCCAAGCTTCAGTAATCCGCGCCATGGCAGCACTTATCAGTAAACTAACGGGTGCACAACTATTGATCCTTCCTGAGGCGAATAGTCAGGCTTTGCACTTGGCCGGTGCCATTCCGTACAGCGAAATGATGACAGGCTCAAAGCCGGGGCTGGATGCTAAAACAGTCTGGGACGAGCAGTTACGTGCGTATGTGTTATTTAATATTGAACCGGAATTTGACTGTTCCAATCCATCTGCTGCTCAACTTGCCTTACAACGAGCAGGTTTTGTGGTAGCGATAAATAGTTTTCATTGCAACAGCTTGCATGAGTATGCCGATGTATTACTGCCTTTGGCGGCATTTGCCGAAACCTCGGGTACTTTTGTCGGGATGGACCATCAATGGCAGTCTTTTACGGGTGCGGTTTCTCCACCAGGAGAAAGCCGTCCTGGCTGGAAGATTTTGCGTGTTCTCGGTAATATTTCGAAATTTTCTGGTTTTGATTTTGTGTCATCAGAAGGGGTACGTCAGGAGTTAGAAGATCAGTTGAATCGACATTCTTCCGCCAAAAATAGTCTGTATCTTCCCACCGAAATTTTGCCATCTAAAGCCGTACAACTGATTTCAGAAGTACCGATTTATCGAACGGATAGCCTGGTCAGGCATAGCAAAGCCCTGCAGTTAACTCCGGAAAATCAATTCCTGGACATTGTGCGCATTCATCCGGATCAGGCAAAAAAATCTGGGGTGAACCAAGGTGATCCAGTGTTGATTCAACAAGGTGATTTCACCGTCACGACGACAGTATTGATTGATGAGCAGGTAGCGGAAGGTATGGTTTATCTTTCTGCTGCTTCGCCTCTCGCGGCAAAACTGGGTATGGCATTCGGTCAAGTACAATTGTCTGCTGTCACGGAGATGGCAAATGCTTGATTTGCTTACTCAGCACTTGTTACCCAATATCGGAAAGATTCTACTGATCATAGCGATTTTGATGTTGGCGGTTGCCTATCTGACATTAGCCGAACGAAAAATAATTGGTTATATTCAGATGCGTATTGGACCGAACCGTGTTGGGCCACGTGGCTTATTGCAACCGATTGCCGACGGTCTCAAGCTGTTACTTAAAGAAGTTATTGTGCCCAGTCGATCCAATCTATATCTGTTTGTATTAGCGCCGGTTCTGGCAATAGGGCCAGCGCTCGCCGCCTGGGCCGTTATTCCGTTTGATGCGGGCATGGTGTTAGCTGATATCAATGCTGGATTATTATATGTATTGGCCATCACCTCAATGGGGGTTTACGGCATTGTAATTGCGGGTTGGGCTTCTAATTCACGTTATGCTTTTTTAGGTGCGATGCGTAGTGCTGCTCAAGTCGTTTCGTATGAAATAGCCATGGGCTTTGCTCTGGTAGGAGTATTGATTGCTGCTGGTAGTTTGAATCTGAGTGAAATTGTGATGGCTCAGCAAGGTGGCATTTTTTACTGGTACTGGTTACCTTTGTTACCTTTGTTTGTCGTGTATTTTATTTCTGGCGTGGCCGAAACCAATCGAGCGCCATTTGATATTGCTGAAGGCGAATCCGAAATTGTTGCCGGTTTCCACGTGGAATATTCCGGTATGGCGTTTGCGATATTTTTCCTCGCTGAATACGCCGATATGATTTTGATTTCGATTTTGGCCGCCACCTTATTCATGGGCGGCTGGTTATCGCCCTTTCAGGGTATTCCTGTGCTGGAGTCAATGTTCTCCTGGGTGCCGGGATTGGTCTGGTTACTATTGAAAACAAGTTTTTTCCTGTTTATCTACCTATGGATCCGTGCCACATTCCCTCGTTATCGGTATGATCAAGTGATGCGTCTTGGCTGGAAGGTGTTTATTCCAGTGACATTGGTTTGGCTGGTGATCATATCGACTATGCAGGTGTTCGATATTGGACCTTGGTTTAACGACGTTGTCGAGGTGACTACCTCATGATGCAATCCGTACGTCACTTTTTTAAAAGCTATTTTTTATGGGAATTGGTTCAAGGATTACGCTTGACCGGTCGACATTTGTTCTCCCGTAAGGTCACGGTGCAATATCCCGAAGAACAAACGCCGCAATCGCCACGTTTCCGTGGTTTGCATGCATTACGCCGTTATCCCAATGGTGAAGAACGCTGTATCGGCTGCAAGTTGTGTGAAGCAGTATGCCCGGCATTGGCGATTACCATTGATACCGAACCCCGTGAAGACGGCACCCGCCGAACCACGCGCTATGATATCGATTTATTCAAATGTATTTACTGCGGATTTTGTGAAGAATCCTGTCCCGTCGATTCGATAGTAGAAACCCGGGTATTTGCCTATCACTTTGAAAATCGTGGTGAAAATATTATGGATAAACAGCAGTTGCTTGCGATTGGCGATAAATACGAGCCGGAAATCGCTGCTGACCGGGAGGCTGATGCGCCTTATCGATAGGCCGGATAATTATGGAAAAAATACTGTTTTATTTTTTTGCTGGCATATTACTGTTTGCCGCCACCATGGTGATTACGGTACGAAATCCGGTGCGTGCAGCATTGTTTCTGGTGCTGGCCTTTTTTACCAGTGCAGCCATCTGGTTGATGCTGGAAGCCGAATTTCTGGCGATCAGTCTGGTATTGGTATATGTCGGTGCGGTGCTGGTGCTGTTCCTGTTTGTGGTCATGATGCTGGACATAGATACCAGCGTGCTTAAAGAGGGCTTTACCCGTTATCTGCCGTTGGGTTTGTTAGTCGCGGTGTTGATTGTGCTGGAATTAATTGCAGTCTTGGGGGCCGCAAATTTTGGTTTGGATCAAGTGCCAGTTCCTGAAGGTTCTGATGAAAGTAATACCAAAACGTTGGGCCGACTGTTGTATACGGTTTATGTTTATCCATTCGAAATCGCTTCGGTGATTCTGACAGTGGCCATCGTCGCAGCCATTACGCTGACCTTAAGACCCAACAAACGGAAAACCCAGGATCCAGCTGAGCAGGTCAAAGTTCGTAGTAAAGACCGCGTACGTCTGGTCAAAATGGCCTCGGAAAAATGCCAGGATGGGAAACAAAAACCATGATTGCTTTATCTGACTTTCTAATTGTTGCTGCTATTTTATTCAGTCTGTCTGTTGCCGGTATTTTTCTCAATCGCAAAAACATCATTATCCTGCTGATGTGCATTGAGTTGATGTTGTTGGCGGTGAATCTTAACTTTATTGCCTTTTCGTATTTCGCAGGTGATGCAGCTGGTCAGGTGTTTGTATTTTTTATTCTAACCGTCGCTGCAGCCGAAGCAGCAATAGGTTTGGCAATTCTGGTCGTATTATTCCGCAATCTCAGCACCATCAATGTTGATGTTCTCAACCGGTTAAAGGGTTAATGGCATGACCCAGTCACTGTTACTGACCATCGTTTTAGCACCATTAATCGGTAGCATTATTGCTGGATTGTTGGGTAGGAAGATTGGCCGTAACTGGTCACATCGTGTTGCAATTGCCGGTGTCAGTATTGCGTTCTTTTTATCGCTCTGGGTGTTGAAGCTGGTGGTCATGTATGGCGCGACCTATAACCAGGCGGTATATCAATGGTTGCAGGTCGGAAGTCTCAGTATTGAAGTCGGCTTTATGGTGGATTCATTAACCGCTATGATGATGGCAGTTGTGACTTTTGTTTCGCTTATGGTGCATATCTATACCATTGGTTACATGCATGACGATGACGGCTACAGCCGTTTTTTTAGTTATATCTCGCTGTTTACCTTCTCGATGCTGATGCTGGTCATGGCCAATAATTTTATGCAGCTGTTTTTCGGCTGGGAAGCGGTTGGGGTGGTGTCATATCTGCTAATCGGCTTCTGGTACAAAAAGCCCACAGCAATTTACGCAAATCTCAAGGCATTTCTGGTCAATCGTGTGGGGGATTTCGGCTTTCTGTTGGGTATTGCTGCCGTATTAATGTATTCCGGCAGCCTGGATTATCTGGAAGTGTTTAATCAGGCACCGGTTATGGCCGGTCAGACGATTACCTTGTTTGGCAATCATGCCTGGTCATTAATGACAGTGATTGGCATTCTGCTATTTATCGGTGCAATGGGTAAATCAGCGCAGGTGCCACTGCATGTCTGGTTACCGGATTCGATGGAAGGCCCAACGCCGATATCCGCATTGATCCATGCTGCGACAATGGTCACGGCGGGTATTTTTATGGTGGCAAGAATGTCACCTTTATACGAATACTCTGAAACCGCATTGGCATTTATTCTGGTGATTGGTGCGTTTACCGCTTTGTTTATGGGCTTTTTGGGTTTAATTCAGAACGATATCAAACGAGTTATCGCTTATTCGACACTCTCACAGCTCGGCTATATGACAGTGGCACTTGGTGTGTCGGCTTATTCTGCGGCAATTTTCCATTTATTCACCCATGCATTTTTTAAAGCATTGCTGTTTCTAGCGGCCGGTTCGGTCATTCTGGCCTTGCATCATCAGCAGGATATTCGGCAGATGGGCGGGCTGAAAAAATATCTGCCAATCACCTATTGGACCAGTCTGATTGGTACGCTGGCGTTAATTGGTTTTCCTGGGTTGGCGGGGTTTTTCTCTAAGGATGCCATTATTATGGCGGTACATGAGTCCACCATTCCCGGTAGTAGTTTTGCCTTATGGGCAGTGATGATTGGGGTGTTTGTCACCAGTCTGTACAGCTTCCGGCTTTTGTTTCTGGTGTTCCATGGTAAAGAACGTTTTGATGCACACGGCCATCCGCCGCATGAATCCCCCAGTGTAGTTACCTGGCCGTTGATTCTACTAGCGATTCCATCGGTATTGGCGGGCTATTTGATTGGCACTTTAGTGTATGACAATTTCTTCAACGATGCGATAACCGTTATGCCTCAACATGATGTGCTGGCAGCAGCAAACTATCATGGTTTGGCTGGGTTTATTACTCATGGGTTGATGACAGCACCATTCTGGCTGGCGATGGCCGGTTTAGTAACCGCCTGGTATTTGTATCTCAAACGTCCGGATCTGCCAGCCAAAATTCAGCATCGACTGATGTGGCTATGGCAAATTCTGGAAAACAAATACGGCTTTGATGCATTCAATGACAGAGTTTTTGCCGGTGGTTCACGAGGTCTGGGTTGGCTGTTCTCTCGCGTTGGTGATCGAATGTTAATTGATGGTTTAGTGGTTAATGGTGCAGCACGAACAGTGGGCTTAATCTCGAGAGTAGGGCGCAAAATGCAGAGCGGTTATTTGTACCATTACGCCTTTGTAATGATTATCGGGGTGTGGCTGTTGCTCACCTGGTTTGTGGTTTAGGAGCAAGCTGATTAAATGATGGACTTCCCGCTGCTCAGTATATTGATTTTGCTGCCAATTATCGGCGGCGGTTTGCTTTTGTTCTGTAAACAAAATCATGTTTTGGCCCGCCAACTGGCTTTAGTTATCAGTTTAACGACCATGCTGCTGTCGTTTTTGCTGTACATCGGCTTTGATGTCACCAGTCATGAAATGCAGTTTGTTGAACGTTTGTCATGGATTGCCACATTTAATATCGAGTATTATCTGGGCATAGATGGCTTTTCTATGCCACTGATAATCCTGACCACGGTTTCTACAGTTCTGGTTGTAATCGCCGGTTGGCAGGTCATTCAGGATCGGGCAGCGCAATACATGGCTGCTTTTTTGATTATGGAAGGCTTGATGCTGGGCGTGTTTGCATCACTGGATGCCATTCTGTTCTATCTGTTTTTTGAAGCAATGCTGATTCCATTGTTTCTGGTGATTGGTATCTGGGGTGGACCAAACCGGGTCTATGCCACTATCAAGTTTTTCCTCTATACTTTCTTTGGATCTGTTTTTTTGCTGATTGCACTGTTATACCTGCAATTTCAGGCTGGCAGTTTTACCATCCTGGATTTTCACACTGTCAGTTTGACGTTAACCCAGCAAATATGGATTTTCTTGGCATTTTTAATTGCCTTTGCTGTAAAAATACCAATGTGGCCAGTACATACCTGGTTACCTGATGCACACGTTGAAGCGCCTACCGGTGGCTCGGTGATTCTGGCGGCGATCACGCTGAAAATCGGTGGTTATGGTCTACTACGTTTTGCTCTGCCGATTACCCCGGATGCCAGTATGACACTGGACTGGCTGGTCATTGGCTTATCGTTGATCGCCATTGTTTATATCGGTTTTGTCGCGCTGGCCCAATCGGATCTGAAAAAACTGATTGCCTATTCAAGTATTGCCCATATGGGCTTTGTCACCCTGGGCTTGTTTATAATCTTTCGGATTACCGCCAATGAGGCAATCACTATCGGCATCGGTAATGGTCAGGTGCTGGCTATCGAAGGTGCGATGGTACAGATGATTTCGCATGGCTTTATTGCCGCAGCGATGTTTCTCAGTGTCGGTGTGTTATACGACCGAATGCATACCCGTGAAATCAGTGCCTATGGTGGTGTTGCCAACAGCATGCCGAAATTTACCGCACTGGCCGTGTTCTTTGCGATGGCTAATGCCGGATTGCCCGGTACTTCGGGGTTTGTCGGCGAGTTTATGGTGATCCTGGCAGCGTTCCAGGCTAACTTCTGGTATGCCTTTCTGGCGGCCACGACATTAATTCTGGGGGCGGCATATACCTTGTGGATGGTCAAACGGGTATTTTTTGGCGAGATCGCCAATGATGAAGTCGCCAAATTACAGGATATTAATTCACGAGAAATGCTGCTATTGGCAAGTCTGGCGGTTATTGTATTAGTGATTGGTGTTTGGCCAGATCCGTTACTAAATGTGATGCATGCGTCAGTAGATAATCTGCTGCTGCAAATCACTCAGTCAAAGCTTTAAAGGACACACCAGATGGCGTTTGAGGTTCCAAATATGCTGTTTGCCCTGCCAGAGATGCTGATGCTGGCTATGTGCTGCATTGTGCTGCTGGTGGTGGCATTTACCGTTAATCGTCGAATCAATTTAGTACATGCATTAAGCCAATTGAGTCTGTTAGTAACCTTTTTGACGGTTTTCTGGATGATGGGCGAGGGTGGCCTGACTTTTTCGGAAACCTATATCAAAGACCCGCTAAGCGATGTGCTTAAACTAGCGATCTGTCTGGTGAATATGCTGGTGTTGAGTTATTCCTACAGTTATTTGCAGGCCCGAAATTTATTGCAAGGCGAGTTTTATGTACTGGCGTTGTTTGCCACCCTGGGCATGCTGGTAATGGTTTCGGCACATCACTTTTTGACGCTGTATTTAGGTTTGGAACTGATGTCGCTTTGTCTGTACGCCATGGTAGCAATGCAACGTGATTCATTTGCCGCTACCGAAGCCGGAATGAAGTACTTTATCCTGGGCGCATTGGCCTCGGGCATGTTGCTTTACGGCATGTCGATTATCTACGGGGTCACTGGTGAATTAGGTATCCAGGCCATTGCAGTAGCCTTAGACACTGAAGACTTGAATCAGACAGTGCTGAGTCTGGGCATTGTGTTTCTGGTGATTGGTATCGGTTTTAAATTTGGTGCGGTACCGTTTCATATGTGGTTACCGGATGTCTATCAGGGGGCGCCCACAGCCATTACTTTATTTGTGGCCAGTGCACCCAAAATAGCGGCTTTTGCGTTATTGATACGCATATTGACGGAAGGTATGGGCGATATGCTCAGTGTGTGGCGCGATATGCTGATCATGCTGGCGGCGTTATCGATCATCCTGGGTAATGTGCTGGCAATTGCACAAAGCAATTTAAAACGGATGCTGGCGTATTCCACCATTTCTCACGTTGGCTTTTTGTTATTGGGTGTTTTGGCCGGAACCCAGGCAGGCTATGCTGCAGCATTGTTTTATACGCTGGTTTACGCACTGATGACGTTAGGCAGTTTCGGTATGATTCTGCTGCTGAGTCGTGAAGGCTTTGAAGCTGAAGAGATAGAAGACTTTAAAGGTCTTGGACAACGTCATCCCTGGCATGCGTTGATGATGCTGTTACTGATGTTTTCCATGGCAGGTATTCCACCACTGGCCGGTTTCTATGCGAAATTAGGCGTGATTAAATCAGTCGTCGATGTTAATTTACTCGCCGTTGCAATTGTTGCCGTCGTGATGTCGGTTATTGGTGCGTATTATTATTTGCGGGTGGTCAAAGTGATGTTCTTCGACACAGCCACCGAAAAGCCCCATATTGCAGCCACAACCTCAATGCAGTACCTGCTGAGTGGCAACGTATTAGCAGTACTGTTACTCGGTCTGTTTCCAGGAAGTTTATTTGCGCTTTGCGCCAGAATATTTAGTTAGGTTTAAAAATGTCGATTTGGTTACTGCTGTTGATTATGTTTGTGCTGGCAAATTTACCTTGGGTAAACTCACGATTATTTCTGTTTATCCCGTTAAAAAATGGTAAAAATGCCTGGTTGAGACTGTTTGAAGTAGTGGTATATTATTTTGTAGCTCTACTGGTCTCCATCGCTTTTGAGCAGCAATATGCAGGTAATATTTATCCCCAGCAGTGGGAGTTTTTTGTCACTACCTTGAGTTTGTTTCTGGTGTTTGCCACACCGGGCGTGGTGTATCGGCATCAATGGTTGCCATTACAGAAAAAACTACGCTAAAAATCGCAAAAATGCGCCCGTTAAGTGCGTAGTAATTCAATCCGAAATTTCAAAAGACTGCTATCAGGGCACTTAGAGGCTTTGATATCAATTCGGGATGCATCCCGAAGCATTGTAGTTTAGAATTTGCGGGTTTAACTCCCTGATGATGTAACAACATCGGTTTTTCACACAAAAGAGACAGGATTATGGCTTCTTCCGATTTATCCAAGTACAGAAATATTGGTATTTTCGCTCACGTTGACGCGGGCAAAACCACCACAACCGAACGTATCCTTAAACTGACCGGCAAAATCCATAAGTCTGGTGAAACCCATGACGGTGAATCCACAATGGACTTTATGGATCAGGAAGCCGAACGCGGAATTACTATCCAATCAGCGGCGACTACCTGTGAGTGGAAAGGTCACCGACTGAACGTTATCGATACTCCAGGCCACGTTGACTTTACTATCGAAGTTTACCGTTCACTGAAAGTACTTGACGGCGGTATCGGTGTTTTCTGTGGTAGTGGTGGTGTTGAACCACAATCAGAAACCAACTGGCGTTATGCGAATGACTCTGAAGTTTCCCGCCTGATCTATGTCAACAAATTAGATCGTATTGGTGCTGACTTCTATCGTGTTGTAAAACAGGTTGAAGACGTTCTGGCGGCAACCCCGCTGGTTATGGTTCTGCCAATCGGTGTCGAAGATGAATTTACCGGTGTTGTTGACTTGCTGACCCGCAAAGCATGGATCTGGAAAGATGACAAAAATGCTGAAGATTACACCATTGGAGAGCCACCAGCTGATATGGCTGATGCTATCGAAGAATGGCGTGAAAAACTGATCGAAACGGCTGTAGAGCTTGATGATGATTTGATGGGTAAGTACCTAGATGGCGAAGAACCTTCTATCGAAGATCTGAAAAGATGTATCCGTAAAGGTACCTTGCAATTGGATTTCTTCCCGACTTACTGCGGTAGCTCATTCAAAAACAAAGGTATGCAGTTAGTGCTGGATGCTGTTGTTGATTACTTGCCTGATCCAACTGAAGTTGATCCACAACCAGAAGTTGATTTGGAAGGTAACGAAACTGGTAAACACGCTATCGTTGATATCAAAGGCCCATTACGTGCCTTAGCATTCAAAATTATGGATGACCGTTTCGGCGCATTGACCTTCGTTCGTGTCTACTCAGGCGAATTGAAAAAAGGCGATACCATCCTTAATACTTTCACCGGCAAAACAGAGCGTGTTGGCCGTATGGTGGAAATGCATGCCAATGACCGTAACGAACTGGATTACGCACATGCTGGTGATATCATAGCCATCGTCGGTATGAAAGATGTTCAGACCGGTCACACCTTATGTGACCCGAAAAACCCGGCGACATTGGAACCAATGGTATTCCCGGATCCAGTTATCTCAATCGCTATTGCGCCTAAAGATAAAGCTGCCGCTGAAAAACTCGGTGTCGCACTGGGCAAAATGATTAAAGAAGATCCTTCTTTCCGTGTTGAAACCGACGACGATAGCGGTGAAACCATTATGAAAGGTATGGGTGAATTACACTTGGATATCAAAGTCGATATCCTGAAGCGTACCCATAACGTTGATGTAATTGTTGGTGAGCCGCAGGTTGCTTACCGTGAAACTATTACGCAAAAAATCGAAGACAGTTACACCCACAAGAAACAATCGGGTGGTTCTGGTCAATTCGGTCGTATCGACTACATCATTGAACCAGGTGAGCCAGGCAGCGGTTTCAATTTTGAATCAACTGTAACCGGTGGTAGTGTTCCTCGTGAATACTGGCCAGCTGTTGAAGCCGGCTTCAAGAAAATGATGGGTCGTGGTGTGTTAGCAGGCTTCCCATTACTTGATGTTAAAATTAACCTGTTCGATGGTGCATTCCATGCCGTGGATTCATCAGCAATGGCCTTTGAAATTGCTGCAATGGGCGCTTTCCGTCAAACCATTCCGAAAGCCGGTCCACAATTGCTGGAACCTATCATGAAAGTAGACGTGTTCTGCCCGGATGATAACGTCGGTGATGTTATCGGTGACTTGAACCGTCGTCGTGGCATGATCAAATCGCAGGATGCGGGCGCAACAGGCGTGCGTATCAAAGCTGAAGTCCCACTGAGCGAAATGTTCGGTTACATCGGTACTCTGCGTACCATGACATCCGGTCGAGGTCAGTTCTCAATGGAGTTCCTGCACTACCTGCCATGCCCACGAAATGTGGCAGAAGAAGTTATTAAAGAAGTTAAAGAGCGCGAAGCTGCTGCGAAAAAATAAGCAGTTACTAAAAGTTCGATTGAGAAAGGGGCGTTTATCGCCCCTTTTTTTTGTGGCTGTAATTTATTATCGAAAGCTTATAAGACACCAGATTTAACTGTTTTATTGAAGAGTCATTCAACGGAACCAGTGAGCTGGCTGACAAATCTAAATGATAATTATTTGTTTTTGTTGGCGGGTTTAGCGAAAATGCCACAAGGTATTTAGCAAAACCGAGAAATAAATAATGTTTGAAAAAAACTTGGGCGAGCAACCAACGTCGAAACAATCCATTAAACAAGCCTGTGAATGGATGGCACGGTTATGGGCTGATGACGCAACAGAAAAAGATCATTTAGCCTGTCAGGAATGGCGTGCTGCAGCAACAGAAAATGAACAGGCTTGGCTGAAAGTACAGCAGTTACAACAACGTTTTCAAGTTGTGCCAGATCCAGAAGTTGGCAGCAAATTATTAAGGCAACATAAATCAGTTTCGCGCCGCCAGTTCATTTCCTATGGAGGTCTTGGCATTGGTCTCGGCGTGCTTGGCACCGGTTATTTCACTTCAATGGCTATTAATTCTACGGACTACGCCACCCATACTGGTGAAATACAGAATTTAGCTTTGGCAGATGGAACGCGACTGTTCCTAAATACCACTACACGGCTGGATATTAATTATGACCAGAACAAACGTGAAATTCTATTGCATGAGGGAGAGGTTTATATTGAAACTTCTCCAAATCCTTTGCCTTTGACTGTAGTTTCACGAGAGGGAGTGCTACGTCCATTAGGAACGCGTTTTACCGTCAGAGTTATGAGTGAACAAGTTCAATTGGCCGTATACCAGGGAAGGGTACAGATCCAACCAGCGCAATCTAGCAGCACGAATGTTATTGACTCGGGGTTGGGGGCTGACTTTAATCGGTTTGGTTTTATAAAAGACTTTGCAGCAGATGCCTCTGATATAGCTTGGACTGCTCACAAACTGGCTGTTGCCAATATGCCATTAAACAAATTTGTTGAAGAATTATCTCGTTATCGCCCAGGGGTACTGCGGGCCAGCCCTGAACTGACTTCATTGACCGTCACTGGTGTGTTTTCCTTGTATGACACTGACCGTATTCTCAAACAATTAACAGAGGTTCTTCCCGTCAGATTGCAAACGTATACTTCCTATTGGGTTAACATACTTCCGGTTTAATTTGATTTTCAAACAGCGAACCCCATACCCTTCACTTTACATTCCTATATGTAAATACAAATCATTTAGCTTTTTCTTACGGGTTTAACGTTCTCATTCGGTATACAGATTACAACTTGATGAGAAATGTAAGGAATCCGTATGTCGTCGCGACCGTTTTCACGACTAAAACCCATCGTAATTAGCCTGTCCTTGGCAGGCATAGTGCCATTCTATGCATTGCCTGTTGTTGCTGAAACGGTTTTGTCCGAGGTTCAGCAGTTCAACATTCCAGCAGGAAATCTGGATCAGGTGTTAAATCATTTTGGCTTGGAAGCCGGGTTAGAACTCTATCTCGATGGCTCCTTGATACAAGGACAAACCAGTCATGGTTTGAATGGCCAATACAGTGCGTTGGAGGGGTTACGCACATTGCTTCAAGGCACAGGATTGACTGCTATCCAGCAAGCCGATGGGGCTTACCGTATTGGCTCACCCGATGATATTTATCAAGACAATAATCTCGCTGGATCCGTGCAACTTGATGCAATTGATGTGACGGGTAAAAGCTTTGCGTTTACACGTGATGAGCAAGGTTATAACGATGTATTCGACAAAAATATTTCAAACACTTTTGCAGGTAAAAAGGAGCTTGAACGATTTAAAGGTTCCTCTCCAGCAGACATGCTGAGTGGCATGCTCAATGTTTACAGTTCAGACGCACGTAACAGTGGAGGACTTGACCCCAATATTCGTGGCATACAAGGACCAGGCCGTGTGCCAGTCACCATTGACGGAACAGAACAGGCCATCACTATATGGCGTGGTTATAACGGTGCAAATAATCGTAGCTATATTGATCCAAATTTGATTGGTAGTGTTCAGGTTTTAAAAGGACCTAATCTGGAACGAGATGTTCACAGTGGAATAGGTGGGGCAGTTGTAGCCTCTACGTTGACAGTTGATGATGTTCTAAAACCTGGCGAAGTGTTTGGTGGTGAACTTAAAGTTGAGGGAAGTAACAACGCCGTTACTGCAGATGTTCCTCGTTTATCAACTGGAACTCCTTATACCGACATACCGGGATTTACAGCTTCTGGCGATATCTACGATCCGACATTATTAGTTGAGCCTCATAGTGGTGGCCAAAGTTATTGGGATGATTACGCTTATCGGCTTGCTATAAGCACACGCCAGGATTTTTTCGATCTGATGGGGGCTTATGCTTACCGTAAAAAAGGCAATCATTTTTCTGGTAAACATGAAGATGGTTTTTACTCACAGGGCTCAGAAAATATTCAAGAAAACCTTGTCCCTAATTTAGCCAATGTCTATAAGCCAGGTGATGAACTACCTAACACCTCCAGTGAAATGGAGTCCTGGCTAGCTAAGGCAACAGTTAAGTTCAGTGATAATCACAATCTAAAATTTGGTTATCGTGAAACTGATACTACATACGGCGAAATTTTTCCTTCACGTATTCTTTGGGACAAAGCTGTTGATGACGGCGTGCCACAGTGGCCGTTAAGCACGGTCGATAGCAAAGCTTATAACGTCGAATATCAATTCAATCCTGAAAATAACCAATGGGTCGACCTGTATGCCAGTGTCTGGAGAACCGACACAGTAAGCAACACTTATACCGCTGGTGGTTACCCTAATGAACCTTATGATAGAGAAACCTCTGGTGACCATCGGCTCATTAATACCGGATTGCGAAATGCAATAGAGAAACGCAATGGTCTGACATTAAGCAATACTTTCTCACTTTCGAATAACCTCGACTTGACACTGGGTGGACGCTATCAGCATGAACAATTGCGTAGCGATGATGACTATGACGATCCGAATTTACAACGATTTTTCCGTATGGTTCCTAAAGAAGGCCGTCGGCAGGAAAAAGACTTTAATTTTAACTTTGCTTGGAAGCCTACCAGCGTTATCAACATTGATGCGGGTATGCGCTATTCGTCATTTTGGACCTTTGATGATTTCCGTAAAAGTAGGCTGGATGCAGGTGATACCAATTTCACTAGATATACTCCAATTACTGGACAAACGATTCATTATGATTATGACTACACTCTCACTCAGGATGATGTTCAGCCCGCTATAGATAATTTTGAAGCCAATCGCGCCTTTTATGAAATGTTCGGCGCTGATGTTGATGCGCTGATTCAAGCCGAATTGGACAAAGTTGGTAGCACTACCACAATGTCTGAAAGTGCTGTTTGGGAAAAAAACAGTAATGGAAAATATAGCCGAGAAAATCACCCCTGCCTAAATGCAGAGGTAGAGATAACAGCTTGCCATAATGGTATACGGCAAACAGGTGATGTGCAGACTGTACAAAAAGTCAAACATCTTAAAGGGGATGGTTGGGCTCCCATTTTTTCTGCAGCGCTTGACTTGCCAAATGATAGCCGTGTTTATGCCCGCCATAGTCAGGCATATCGTTTTCCAAGTCTATTTGAAAATACCATCAGTTTTTCAGCATCACTACCCAGTCCAGATTTTCAACTGAAACCCGAGCATATTTATAGCTATGAGTTGGGTTATGTGCAAAACCTGACCCGATGGGTTGCTGCTGAGTACGCCGATCTAAAACTCAGTTATTTCTACAATCGCACCGAAAATGTCATTGAACGTGATCCTAATATGAACTTCAGCAATCTGGAAAAACAAACGATTGAGGGCGTCGAATTTCAGGGGCGATATGACACAGGACGGTTTTTTACCAACCTCAGTCTGGCTTATAACTTTAGAAATGAGGTTTGCGATGAGCACTCCGCTGTGATGCTGGATTACCTCTCTACAAGTGATTGTGTTGATGACGGTTTTGTGGGTGGTTATCTCGTCAGTATGGCCATGCCTGAATACACCGCCAGTTGGACATTAGGCGGGCGTTTCCTCAAACGTAAACTGGAGGTGGGCAGTCGAGTGACCTACTACTACAAACACGAAGATAAATTCGATAGTAATTATCGTGATCCCAGCGAAATTACCTATTTCGCCAATACGCCATTGTCCTGGGACACGATTCTATTATTTGATGCTTATGCCAGCTATCAGTTAAACGACGATCTGAATATTGAACTTACCGGTACAAATTTAACTAACGAATATTACCTCGATCCGATGAGTCGATCGGCTATTCCTGCACCGGGTAGGACTGTAAAGCTCAGTCTGACGGCTAAATTCTGAACAAAAGGAGGTGAGATCTAGAAAAAAACTATGTTTAAGCAAACAAAGCGAGAACTAAATTTATTTTCAATGAAAAGGAATATGCAAATGAAAATCACAAATAAACTTTCTATTTTAGCGTTAATGTTAGGTCTGGTTAGTGTAGCTCAAGCTGATCCAACAACAGTGTCTGGTCAGAGTTACCTCGGGGATATCACCGTGGGTGGAACAACTGATACAAGCATTGACCATCCAGGTACAGAAGGCGCTCCAGGCGTTGGTGTCAATGACTTTTATTCTGGAGCGATGGTGAGTTTTACCGGTTTGGATAGTATGGTCGCTGATGACTCTAATGGCATCAATACCATTACACCAGCAATGATGCCACCATCTCATGCCGCTCTTGGTTATTTTGACTTTGCCAAAATTTCGGGCAATGAAGTCTATTTTGGTGAATGGTCACAAAATGGCACAACCAACGATCCTACCAGAGTCGTTTACTATGCAGGTGAATCGCAAAATACCACGATGCCAACAACAGGCTTAGCGTCATATAACATCAATGGTATTAATAACTATAACGGTAGTAACCTGCTGACAGGCACGTTGAATGCAAATTTCGGTACAGGAAACCTGTCTGGTTCTATGAGTAGAACGGGTCTTACTATTGCTATTAATGCAGCTATTAACAGTTCGAATGCTAGCTTTTCTGGTGGTGCATTAGCAAATGGTAGTGTGGGTGGAACCGCTGAAGGTCATTTCTTCGGTGCCAATGCTGCTGCGTTAGCAGGGATTGCCAAGTTCACCAGCAACCGTGATCTGGATACCGCTTTTGGTGGTGCCCAGTAATCATTGCTGTTTCATGGATGAAATATGGCCAGATGCCTTTGGGCATCTGGCTTTTTCTTTTTATTACCAAAGCCGAATTATGTTGCCTGAATTACAACTATCTTTTGTTTCTTCACGGAAATTGGTGATCTCTACTGCATTGTTTATCACACTACTGACCAGCGTGAACAGTTGGGCGGACGATAAGGATACTTCTCTGCGGCTGAATCAAAGTATTGATCTGCAATCGAATGAGCAAGAACGACAAATCCTCAAAGATGAAGATTACCTGAAAGGGGAGCGTCCGACCTTAACGATTGATGGTAAGACTTACACAATCAAACACAATGTGAACGATGTAGGCCGTGCGTTATATATGTCGATTCAACAGAAACAATGGTCTGCGGTAGGGTATTTTTTGGATGAATATCTGACCTTTTCCAATGCGGATCCAATGTTGATTGCTTATGCTCAGGGAGCCCTAGCCAGACTTCAGGGTAATATGGAAAAGGCCGAAGCAGAATTTAAAACCCTGCTTGATATCAAACCGGATTTTATGCTCGGTCAGTTGGAACTGGCCCGAGTATTGTTTGAAAATCGTAAAGATGCCGAATCGGAGGCGATGTTTCAGCAAATCGCTCAGTCGCTTAATCCGGCTGATGCCAGGCAGCAGGGTGTGCTCACTACCGTTGATAGCTTTCTGCAAGCGGTTGATAAACGTCAGGCATGGCAAGGATCTATCGCATTAGGCCCAACCTGGTCGGATAATCTAAACCAGACATCTGAAAGTTACAGCTGTCTGTTTTATTACGGTTCGGTATGCCTGTTTGAACGTGCTACCCCTGAAGCGGTTAAATCCCATGGTATGGATTATGAAATAACGTTAAATAAACGTTTTGCTTTGTCCGGTCATCATGGTTTGTTTTTTCGTTCGTTATGGTTTGGGCAAAGTTATAAAGATCATTCGCTCTACAACGAAAGTCAGCTTAGCACCCAGTTCGGCTACAGCTACCACAATATGCGTAATCAGTATTCTTTAGCACCTTCATTTGAGTTTGTTCGTTATGGTAATGATTCACTATACGGGGCTTCGGGTCTGCATGGTGAATGGCTGCATTATCTGAGCGACAAAGCGATGTTCAAGCTGGAAGCAGATTATAAAAATCAGCAATACCGGAAAGAACTTATTGCCGACCAGTACGACGGTGGTATCTGGTCTACTTATGCAACAGCCTGGTATGGCCTGCCAAATAACTGGACTGTATTTGGTGGTCTGGACTGGACCCGCAAAACCGCCGAAGTCGATCAAAATGCGTATGAGCAAATCGGCGTCAGAGCAGGTGTCGCCAAAACCTTTAATGCGCATATTAATGCGGTACTGTTCGCTTCATTACGGGAACGTGAACATGATGCATTTAATGCGTTATTGGATGAGCAGCGTAAGGATTTCGAACAAAACTATACCGTTATTCTGCGTTTTCCGACCCTCGCTGTTTACGGCTTGGAGCCCAATCTGACTTTTAAGCACCGCAAAGTGCACAGCAATGTGGACTGGCTGTATTCCTATGACCGCAACAGTGTCAGCCTGAAACTGGAAAAACGTTTCTAATCAATTGAACCCCTAAATCGAGAATGTTATGCGCTCTTTTCATACTTTTTTACTGATTCTAGGCTTATTAGCTTTTAGCCTGCCATCCCTTGCCGAAACAGCCGATTGGCAGCAGTTTCAGTCACAGGCGACACAAGCCTATCAGGATGG